>DAISWF010000032.1:16903-29635 GCA_036826495.1 Burkholderiaceae bacterium | reverse complement strand
GCACCGTGATGCCGGGCGTCTTCATGTCGATCAGCAGGAAGCTGATGCCTTCCTGGCGCTTGGCGGCGTTCGGGTCGGTGCGCACCAGGCAGAAGATCCAGTCGCCGAAGTGGCCTAGCGTGGTCCAGATCTTCTGGCCGTTGACCAGGTAGTGATCGCCCTTGCGCTCGGCGCGGGTCTTCACCGACGCCAGGTCGGAGCCGGCGCCTGGTTCGGAGTAGCCCTGCACCCAGAAATCATCGCCGTTGCGGATGCGCGGCAGGAACCGCTCCTTCTGCGCCGGCGAGCCGAAGCGCAGCAGCACCGATGCGCACATGTTGGGGCCGAACGCCGGCAGCATCGGCGCGCCGGCCAGCCCGAACTCCTCGTCGAAGATGTAGCGCCGGGTCACGTCCCAGCCGGTGCCGCCCCACTCGACCGGCCAGTGCGGGACCGACCAGCCCTTGGCGGCGAGGATCTTGTGCCAGCGGATGAAATCCTCGCGGCTCAGGTGCTCGTAGTTGTTGACCTTGTCGCGGATGTCCTGCGGCAGGTTCGCGTTCAGCCATCCGCGCACCTCCTCGCGGAACGCCTGCTCGTCGGGCGAGTATTTCAGGTCCATCGATGATCTCCTCGGGTGTCGCACGACTATAGCGCAGCGCCCGGCGGCCGCCGGTTCGTGCATTCGGTCACGGCGCAGGCCGCCGATCGCTGTACAGTGCCGACCAACGGTCGATCGCCGCCCACCGGCGGCGGTTTTCGGACCGCCTGACGGAGCGCGACGATGCAGGACTTCGATTTCGACGAATGGGCGGATCTCTACCGGCGTGACCCGCAGGCGTTCGAGGCCCGGCGCCAGACGGTGATCGCGCTGGAGCTGGCCAGCCATCGCGACCTCGCCGGCCCTGCCCGTGAGATGCTGCAGCGGCTCGACGCGCAGCTTCAGGGCTGCAGCGACGAGGAGCGGCTGCCGGCCAGCTTCCGCTTCCTGACCGACTCGCTCGGTCAGCTCTGCACGCAGATGGAAACGCTGAACAGCAGCGTCGGAACCTTCAACGCGGCGCTGATCCGCCGCGCATCCACCGCGGCGGTCGACGCCCGCTGATCATCGGGGGCGGCCCCGCGGTCCGCCGCGTGCGGCCGCGGTCCGCCCCCTTTTCTCCCCGGCCGTACCGCGCGAACCGCCGCGGCCCCTGCGCGCCAGGCGTCGGTCGGGCTGACAGACTCCTAGCGCCCCGCGCGGCCGCGGCCGCCGCCATGACGTCCGTCCCCGCGACCGCTCCCCTGGCCACCGCCGCGACGACCCCCGTGACCGCCGCCGCGCGCGGTTGCGCTGCCGCCATTGCCGGGCGACCGGTCACCGCGCGGTTGCGGGGCCTGCCGGTCGCCGCGCGGCTGGAATCCCTGGCGGCCGCCGCGCCGGCCCAGATCGATCGGCTCGGGCCGGTCGTTCGGATCGAGCTCGAAGCCGGGCACCGTTTCGCGCGGCAGCTTGCGCCGGATCAGCCGCTCGATGTCGGCGAGGAACCGGTTCTCGTCGATGCAGACCAGCGACACCGCCTCGCCGCTCTGCCCGGCGCGGCCGGTGCGGCCGATCCGGTGCACGTAGTCTTCCGGCACGTTCGGCAGCTCGTAGTTGACGACGTGCGGCAGCTCGACGATGTCCAGCCCGCGCGCGGCGATGTCGGTGGCCACCAGCACCTGCAGGCTGCCGTCCTTGAACTCGCCGAGCGCGCGAGTGCGCGCCCCCTGGCTCTTGTTGCCGTGGATCGCCAGCGCCGTGATGCCATCCTTGCCGAGCTGCTCGGCGAGGCGATTGGCGCCGTGCTTGGTGCGGGTGAACACCAGCACCTGGAACCAGTTGTGCGTCTTGATCAGGTGCGACAGCAGCTCGCGCTTGCGGCCGCGGTCGACCATCAGCACCCGCTGCTCGACCAGCTCGGCGGTGGCATTGCGCCGGGCCACCTCGACGAGCTGCGGCGACTTCAGCAGCCCGTCGGCCAGCGCCTTGATCTCGTCGGAGAACGTGGCCGAGAACAGCAGGTTCTGGCGCGCCTTGGGCAGCAGCGCCAGCACCTTGCGGATGTCGTGGATGAAGCCCATGTCGAGCATCCGGTCGGCCTCGTCGAGCACCAGGATCTCGACCTGCGACAGGTCGACGGTGCGCTGACCGACGTGGTCCAGCAGGCGGCCGGGCGTCGCGACCAGGATGTCGACCCGCCCCTGGAGCTGGCGGATCTGCGGGTGGATGCCGACGCCGCCGAACATCACCATCGAGCTCAGCTTCAGGTGCTTGCCGTAGTCGCGCACCGACTCCTCGACCTGCGCGGCCAGTTCGCGGGTCGGCGTCAGCACCAGTGCACGGATCGGCCAGCGGCCGTTGTTGGCCGGGCGCGGCGCGCGGGTGGTGCTGAGCCGCTGCAGCATCGGCAACGTGAAGCCGGCGGTCTTGCCGGTACCGGTCTGCGCGGCGCCCATCAGGTCGCCGCCGGCCAGCACCGCCGGAATCGCCTGCGCCTGGATCGGCGTGGGCTGCGTATAGCCGCGTTCGGCCACCGCGCGCACCAATGCGTCGCACAGGCCGAGCTCGGCGAAGCCGGAGGTGGCCAGCTCGGTGGATGGACCTGCGGCCGGCGTCACCGGCCGCAGGTCGCCGGCAGCGACCGGGGCGGCGGGCCGGGGATGTCCGGCAGCGGCGGACGCGGCGTGTCCGGTGACGGCGGCGCCGTCGGCGGGCCGCGGCTCAGCGCGCGCCGCATCGTGTTTACGGGAATGATCATGGCCGCGGCCCGAAACGGCCGCGAGGGCTGCCCTGGCGGCGCCCAGCAATATCGAAGACATCTATTGGAAACTGAGAAAAACCTGCGTCGACCTGCCGCGCAGCGAAGCTGCTCAGGGCATCAGGCCCGTCGGCACCAGTCGGGGAAGACGAAGAGGGTTCGGGTGAAAGTCGTTCTGACTGCGGCGAGGGAGACTGGAAATCAAAGCCGCGCGCCGATTGTAACCGCAAAGCGCGCGGGTGTCCGCAAAGGCCGGTCGGCGCCGACGAACGTCGGGCGGTTCGTTGTGCCGGCGCCGCGAAGCCGCTGCGCCGACGAACGTCAGGCCATGAACGCCACGCGTGCCAGCGCGCTGTCGACCTGCTGGGTCGCGGAGGTGCCGCTGCCGAAGTTCTTCAGATTCGGCATCAGGGTCAGCAGATCGGTGTCGGACACGCCGAACCAGCGCCCGAGCGTGCCAGCCACCTGATCGACCGCGACGTCGGGCAGCAGTCGTCCCTGGCCGACCTCGTCGCTGTTGCCGACGCCGATCAGCGGGAAGCGGCCATAGAAGTCGCCGCCGCGCACCGCGCCGCCGACCACGAAGTGATGCGAGCCCCAGCCGTGATCGGAGCCGTCGCCATTGGAGGTCAACGTGCGGCCGAAGTCGGAGCCGGTGAACAAGGTCACCTTGTCGGCGATGCCGAGCTGGGTGGTCGCTGCCTGGAACGCCGCCACTGCCGCACCGAGCTGGGTCATCAGCGCGCCATGGCCGGCATTCAGCCCGTCATGATGATCGAAGCCGCCCATGCTGACGAAGAACACCTGGCGACGCGCACCGATGAAGTCGCGCCCGGCGATGATCCGCGCGACCGTCTGCAACTGGTTGCCGATGCCGGTGCCGGGAAACGGCGTCGTGAACGCCGGCGCGATGCCGATCGCGTTGTTGATCGCATCGCGCGCGGCGATCGACCGGGTCGACACCTTGACCTGCTCGCGTTCGAACAGATTCTGGCGGGTCTCCTGCAGCAGCGCGTTCAGCGCGACGTTGGCGCCGCCGACGTTGTAGACGTTGTTCAGTCCGTTGATGCCGGCCGCGGTGCTGCCGCCGATCTGGTACTGCACCGATTCGCGGCCGGCCAGGAACACGGTGTTGCCCGACGTGGAGATGCCGGTGAACACCGGGTACTGGTTGCTGGCCATGAACAGGTCGCCCAGCCGCCCGCCCCAGCCGGTCGATGCGCCCTCGGGCGCGAACGCCATCCAGGTCGACTGCTGGTCGTTGTGCGAGAACAGCTTCGGCGGCAGCGGATAGTTGCGGGTGTTGTACTGCGCCTTGGTGGTCGGCTGGATCAGCGGGCCGACGTTGCCGATGACGGCCGCCTGCTGATTGTCGAACAGCGTCTTCAGCGGCCCGAGGTTCGGATGCAGCGCGAACTGCCGGCCGGCGTTCAGCCCGTTGGCGTTCAGATGCGTGACCGGCAGGATCGTGCGGCCGGCCACCGGCGCCGACGGCAGCGCCAGCGCGATCGGATCGGGCTGCACGTTGCGGGCGGCGACATAGCCGGACCACGACGGCTCGTCGTACGACAGCACGGTGTTGGCATAGTCGCAGCCGCCGAACAGGAACAGGCAGACGATCGCCTTGTAGTCGGCCGGCGCGCTCTGCGCGGCGGCGCTGCCGACGGCCGCCAGGTTCAGCGCGATGCCGGCGCCGGCGGTGCCCACGGTGGACAGTGCCGACGCGGTCCGCAGGAACGCGCGGCGGGATGCATTGATGCCTTTCATCGTCGTGATTCCGGAAGGTGAGTTTTGACGGCGGGCTGCGATCGGCGTGATCACTTGGGGGCGATGAACTCGGGCGAGGCGACCGCCAGGAACATCGCCACCAGCACGCGGTTGCGCCGCGCGGTGGCCGCCGCGGTGGCATTGACCGCCGAGATCGTGATCGAGTTGACGACGTCGCGGATGCGCTGCCGGGTCGACGGATTCATCTGCCCGGCCATCAGCACCAGATCGATCCGGTCGAGCAGCGCGTCGGCGTTGTGGGCCAGCGCGATCTCCTCCGCATAGGCCGACTTCACGTCGGTCTGGTTGCTCGGCGCGCTGCCATAGCCGTTCTGCACCGCGTTCTGCATCGTGTTCAGGTAGCCGGCGATCGAGGTCTCGTTGGTCGTCTGCAGCTCGGGAGCGACCAGACTGGCAGCGCTCAGATCGCTGTTGGGCGGCACATAGCCCGGCCGGTAGAAGTTGAACACCGACGGCGAACGCATCACCGTCTGCCCCAGGCTGTTGCCGACGTCATCGGTGTTGCCGATCTGGAAGCGCCCGGTGACGCTGGTCGCACTGACCGCCCGGAACATCGCCGCCATCCGCAGGACCGGCTCGCGCACCTTGCCGGCCCGCGTGTCGGTCGCCGACGGCGCGTTGCGCGCTTCCGGGTCGAGCAGGATCGCGCGGATCACCGCCTTCAGGTCGCCGCGCACGCCGTTGCCGTTGTTCGCGAACACCGCGGCGACGCGCCGCACGTAGGCCGGGCTCGGATTGCTGGTCGCCAGCCGCTGGATGAGCTGGCGGCCGACGAACGGGCCGACGTTCGGATGGTTGAACAGGATGTCCAGCCCGCACTGCAGGCTCTGCGCGGCCTGCGTGCCGGACGGACAGCTCGCCTTCAGGAAGTTCTTCTGTCCCTTCGCGTGATAGGACTCGTAAGCCTCCATCGGCAGGATCTCGCGGTTGCGCACCGTCGTCGTGCCGCGGAAGTACTCGTCGGTCGTGTCGGGGCCGCTCCAGCTCCAGCCGGTGAACACCTTCGCCAGCCCGGTCACGTCGTCGTTGGTGTAGGTCTCCAGCTTCGCGCCGTCGGCGCCGGTCTTCACGGTGCCGTCCTCGTTCAGCTCGTACAGGCCGACGGTGAAGAGCTGCATCACCTCGCGCGCGTAGTTCTCGTCCGGCACCCGGGTGCCCTGCCCCTGGTTCTTCATGTGCGACAGGTACAGGCCCATCATCGGATGCAGGGTCACGTCCTGCAGCAGCGTGCGGAAGTTGCCGAACGCATTGCGGCGGAGCATGTCCAGGTAGCTGGCGACGCCGCGCGGGTACTGGCTGACGTTGCCGTCGACCAGCGACACGACGAAGATCTGCGACAGCGCGAACGCCACCCGCTGACCGAGCTGGTCGTCGCCGGCCAGCGCGTTCTTCCAGAAGCTGTGATAGACGTAGTCGGCCGAGTTCTGATTGTTGTTCGCCGCATAGCGCTCGTCGTAGAACGCGGTGTGCGTCTGCGCGGGCTCCTTGGCGAACTGCTCGTCGAGCCAGGCCGTGTAGCCCGACGCGGTGACCTTGTCGATCTCGGCAGCGTTGGGCCCGAAGCTGGCCTGGGTCAGGAAACGCGCGCTGTCGGACTTGGTCGCGGGCGCGGTGACCAGCACCGACGGCGCGCCGGCGGTCGACGGATCACCCCCGGCGCCGCCGGTGCCGGTGCCGGCGCCGCCGCCGGAGGCGGAATCACCCGTGCCTGAACTGCAGGCTGCGACCAGAGCGGCACCCGAGATCGCCAGGGCCGTCCGCCGAAACCGCTGTAAGAACATTTCCAACCTCCGCGACATTCGCCGTTGTGGGACCGGCAGACGGGATCCGTGTGCCGATCGTGAAATACGTCACGCAGCCTAAAGGCGAGGTTCGGGCGAACGGCAGAGTGCCGCGGATCGGCGGTGGTAAGCGGACGACTGGCGGCATACAGCGCCGCGGGCGGTCTGCCGATGACGTAGAGGGGGGATGTAGCGATGCGCTGCCGTTCGGCGGCGAATGACGTCCATGCATCGGCCGCGGGGCTGCCGCCGCGCTGAACACCCGGCATGCGACGCTGCGCCATGCGCTCTCCAGGCATGTTCAATTCGCTCTAAGTGCAAACCGCGCGCCCGCCCTGCGCTCGCGGGGCAGCTCCGCGAGCCGCGTAGCGAGCAGCGCATCGCGAATCGTCGGAAGCGGTGACCGCCGTCGGGCTCCGGCTGCCCGCGCATCATGCGCAGCCGGGGCGGCCGGGGGCGTGTCGACGCGCCCTGGACGATGCCGGTGTATGGTTGAGCCCCGCCACGCAAGAGCACCGATGAACCGCTTCACACCACGCGCGATCACGCTGGATCTGGACGACACGCTGTGGCCGGCGCGGCCCACCTTGCTGCATGCCGAGAAGGTGCTGGCGGCGTGGCTGGCCGAACGCGCGCCGGCCACCGCGGCGCTGGCCACGCCCGACTGGCGCAAGGCCGCGCGGGCGGCGATCGCCCGCGACCATCCCGACCGGCTGCACGATCTGGGATTCATGCGGCGCGAGAGCCTGCGCCGCGCGCTGGTGACGGCCGGCGAGCCGGCCAGTCTCGCCGAGCCGGCGTTCGAGGTGTTCCTGGCCGCGCGTCAGCAGGTGACCTTGTACGACGACGTGCTGGCGGTGCTCGATGATTGGGCCGGCCGCTACCGGCTGGTGGCGCTCAGCAACGGCAATGCCGACATCGGGCGGATCGGCATCGAGCGGTACTTCGTTGCCAGCGTGTCGGCTCACGAGGCCGGACATGCCAAGCCCGATCCGCGGATCTTCCACGAAGCCTGCCGGCGCGCCGGCGTGTCACCGGAGCGCACCTTGCACATCGGCGATGATCTCGAGCTCGACGTGCGCGCGGCCCGGACCGCCGGGCTGCAGGCGTTGTGGGTGCGGCGGCCGGACCTGGCAGCGAACGGGGCGGCCCTGGCGGATCGGGAAGCACTGGAACCGGCCCCGACAGACCGGGGAGCAGCGGAATCGGCACATGCCGACCTGCACTCGATCGACAGGCTGCTGCGGCTGGCCGGGCGGGACCGGCGAGACTGACACCGGCCGCCTGTGCGCCGTGGCGCGGCGGCGGGCCGGGAGCTCGAAGCGCCGGGAGGCCCCGGCGCGGCTTTCAGCCGATCACGACCCCACCGAGTCGCTGACGCACTTCTTGAAGAAGCTGTTCTTGGCGGCGCCGGCCAGCTTCTTGTCGGACGCCTGGGTGCTGCAGGCGGTGCGGGCATCCGACTCGCACTTCTTCATGAAACTGGTCTTGGCCGCGCCGGCCAGCTTCTTCTCGGTTGCGCGCGCGGCGCAGGAATCGTTGGCCCAGCTCGTGGCGGCGACCGAACAGAGAACGGCGGCGATCAGGTACTTCATGGCAGCTCCTGGCAGGATGATGGCGGGATGCCCCGCCGCGTCGACGACGGCAAGACCGACGGACCGGGCAGCGGATACAACGGATGACCCGCCGATGAGATGACAGGCGGCGGTCCGGCGGGCTGGGCATCGATCGCTTACACTCGACGACGATCCCGCCGGCCGACGAGCCGGCCAAGTGGAAGAGACATGCCCGTCACCGCCACCATCGGCCCGGCCGGCCCCGGCCCGCATTCCGCCCCGGACTTCGATCCGGCCGAGCTGCGCCGCAGATACCAGATCGAACGCGATCTGCGGCGGCGCGCCGACGGCAATGCCCAGTACGTCCGGATCGCCGGGCGGTTCGCGCAGTTCCTCGACGATCCGCATGCCGACCCGGCCTGGCGCCGCGACCCGGTCGAGCGATCGGTCGACGTGCTGGTGGTCGGCGGCGGCTTCGGCGGATTGCTGGCGGCGGCGCGGCTGCGCGCCGAAGGCTACGACGATCTGTGCATCGTCGAGAAGGCGGCCGATTTCGGCGGCACCTGGTACTGGAACCGCTACCCGGGCGCGGCCTGCGACACCGAGAGCTACATCTACCTGCCCCTGCTCGAGGAGACCGGCTACATGCCGGTCGCCAAGTACGCGAAAGGCCCCGAGATCCTCGAGCACTCGCGCCGCATCGGGCGGCACTTCGACCTGTACCGCTCGGCGATGTTCCAGACGGCGATCACCGGCATGCGCTGGCTCGACGATGAAGCCCGCTGGCTGGTGACGACCGATCGCGGCGACCGGCTGAGCAGCCGGTTCGTCGTGCTGGCCGGCGGGCCGCTGAACCTGCCGAAGCTGCCCGGCATCGCCGGCCTCGACAGCTTCGAAGGCCACTGCTTCCACACCGCCCGCTGGGACTACGCATACACCGGCGGCAGCTCCGAAGGCGGCCTCGACGGGCTGGCCGACAAGCGCGTCGGCATCATCGGCACCGGCGCCACCGCGGTGCAGTGCGTGCCGCATCTGGGCGCGGCGGCCAAGGCGCTGTACGTGTTCCAGCGCACACCGTCATCGGTCGACGTGCGCAACGACCGGCCGACCGACCCCGAGTGGGTCGCCAGCCTCACGCCCGGCTGGCAGCGCGAACGGATGCACAACTTCACGACGGTGATCTCGGGCGGCGCCTTCGACGTGGACCTGGTCGACGACGGCTGGACCGACCTGATCTGCAACATCCTGCTGGCCGCCCGCCGCCGGCAGCCCGACGGCCAGCCGGCGGCGAACACCGACGAGCTGATCCAGCTCGCCGACTACCGGAAGATGGAGCGGGTGCGGGCGCGGGTCGATGCGATCGTGAAGGATCCGGCCACGGCGGCGGCGCTGAAGCCCTGGTACAACCAGTTCTGCAAACGGCCGTGCTTCCACGATCAGTATCTGGACACCTTCAACCGGCCGAACGTGCATCTGGTCGACACCCGCGGCCGGGGCGTCGAGCGGATCACCGCGCGCGGCGTGGTCGTCGACGGCCGCGAGTACGAGCTGGACTGCCTGATCTTCGGCACCGGCTTCGAGGTCGGCACCGATTTCACGCGGCGGCTCGGCTTCGAGGTGCACGGCCGCGACGGACTGACCCTGACCGACAAATGGAAGGCGGGCGCCTCGACCTTCCACGGCCTGTTCACCCGCGGCTTTCCGAACCTGTTCGTGATGACCACGCAGCAGTCGGGCCAGAGCGCGAACTTCCAGCATATGCTCGACGAGCAGTCGCGCCACATCGCCCACATCATGGGCGTCGTGAAGGCGCGCGGCATCGGTCGGATCGAGGCGAGCGCGCAGGCCGAGGCCGAATGGGTCGAGACGATCCTGAAGTACGCGCGGGCCCGCCAGCCGTTCCTGAACGACTGCACGCCGGGCTACTACAACAACGAGGGCGCGCCCGACGAGCGGACCGCCCGCAACTCGCAGTTCTGGCGTGGACCGATGTCGTTCATCCGGCTGCTCGATGCCTGGCGGCGGGAGGGCACGCTGGCGGGACTGGAGCTGTCGCGCTGACCGCCACGTCGTCGCTGACCCGTCGTCGCTGACCCGTCGGCGGCCGCGCGTCGAAGGCCGCATCGACGCTGCGCTGCTGCGCTGAGCGGTGCGGCGCCGCTCACGGCGCCAGCAGCGCGGCGATCGACTCCTTCAGCGTTTCCTGGGTGATCGGCTTCTGCAGCAGCGGGTAGCCGGCCCGGTTGGCTTCCAGCAGCGCTTCGGACGACGTCTCGCCGGTGATGATCAGCACCGGGAAATCGCCATGGCGCTCGCGCAGCCGGCTGGCCAGCGCCGCGCCGTGCTCGCCTGCGCCCAAACGCAGATCGGCGATCATCAGATCGGGCCGGCCGTGTCGCTCGAACAGCTCGGCCGCCGCCTCGCTGCTGCCGGCCGCCTCGACCTGCACGCCCCATTGCCGCAGCAGCAGCCGCATGCTGCGCACGATGTCGATCTCGTCGTCGACCAGATAGATGCGGCGGCCGTCCATCCGCACGGTGCGGGCGATGCCCGCCGGTGCCGGGCCGCGAACCTGGCTGACCACCGCGTTCCTGAAGGTGACCTCGAACAGGGTGCCCACGCCCGGGGTGGATTCGAGCCGGATGTCGGCATCGATGAGCTCGCACAGCCGCTGCACGATCGCCAGTCCGAGGCCGACGCCCCTGCTGCGGTCGCGGCCGGGATTGTCGACCTGGTAGAACTCCTCGAACACCCGCTCCTGGTCGGCCGGCGCGATGCCCTTGCCGGTGTCGCCGACCTCCAGCACCGCCGACGGCCCGGCGCGCCGCACCCGCACGCGCACCTGGCCGCTGTCGGTGTACTTGATCGCATTGTCGACCAGATTGCGGGCGATCCGGCTGACGGCGGTCGGGTCGGTGCTGATCAGCACCGGCGGCAGATCGCGCTCCAGCCGCAGGTTCTTCGACAGCGCCGGCCCCTCGCAGTCGCGGCACACCTCGCCGACCAGCGCATCGAGCATGAACACCTGCCGGTCGGGCACGTAGTAGCCGGAGGACAGCCGCGACAGATCGAGCAGCCCGCCGATCAGGTTGCCCAGCGAACGCACCGTGTGGTCGATGTTCTCGCCGACCTCGCGCAGCGTCTCCGCGGTCGGGTTCTCGGCCAGGATCGCGCTGTAGATCGACAACGCATGCAGCGGCTGACGCAGGTCGTGGCTGGCCGCCGCCAGCACCCGTGCACGGGTTTCGGCCGACTGCTCGGCCCGGGCCATCGCCGCGCGAACGTCGGCATTGCGCTGCTCCAGGTCGCGGACCACCAGGTCGCGCTGCTTGCGGATCGCGATCGAGCGGGTCAGCAGCCGCTCGCCGTCGCCGGCGATCAGGATCATGAACCCGCAGTACAGGATCGAGGTGCCGACGGTGACCAGCGCCTGCTCGGGATGGATGCCGGCCCAGGCATGGTTGGCCGGCCCCAGCATCGCGGTCAGGTAGGCGGCCAGCATCATCTGCGACGACGCCGACACCGCCGCGCCGCCCGAGGCCATCGCGAAATAGATGATCGCCAGCAGCACCTGGTCCATCACCGGTATGTACGGAAAGAACAGCACCGCGCTGGACCCGACCACGAGGCCGGACAGGCCGGCCAGCACGACGAACAGCGTGTGGGTGCGGCGCGGATCGGGATCGGCGGTCGTGCGCAGCACCCGGCCGGCGACGAACGACCGCAGCAGCTCCACCAGCAGCATCGCCGCCGACCAGCCGGCCAGCAGCTCGCCCGGTACGTGCCGGTAGTTGCTGTAGGAGACCGCCGCCGCCACCAGCAGATGCACCAGCGGCATGCGGCGCAGCACCCGCGCATGCAGACGGTTCAGTTCGTCGAGGATCTCCCGTTCGCCGGGCAGCCGCGGGGCCGACCCGCCGATCGAATCGGGGCCCGGTGATACCCGCAGGTCGGCGACCATCCGGCTCATGGGGGAAACTGCAGCCCGAGCTGGCTGGCCTTGATCACCGCCTGCGTGCGGCTGCGCACGTCCAGGATCCGGTAGATCGTCGTGATGTGCTCCTTCACGGTGTTCTCGGACAGATTCAGTTCACGGCAGACCAGCTTGTTGGGCAGCCCGCGGCACAATCGCCCGAGCACGTCGAGCTGACGCGGGGTCAGCGCAGGCGTCTCGACCGTCTGCGCCGGCGCGGCGGAAAGCTGGCTGGGCAGGAACACGTTGCCGCCGACCGCCCGGCGCAGACCGTCGCGCAGCACTTCCGGGCCGGCACTCTTGGGCACGAAGCTCATCGCGCCGGCCTCGATGCACTTGACGATGGTCGCCGACTCGTCGCTGCCCGACACCACGACGATCGTGATGCCCGGTGCGGCGTCCTTGATCCGCCGGATGCCTTCGAAACCGTCTTCCTCCTTCAGCTTCAGATCGAGCAGGCACAGGTCGATGTCGGGCTGCCCGGCGAGCAGCGCCAGCGCCTCGCTGACCGCCGAGGTCTCCAGGATCTCGGCCTGCCGGCTGATCGTGCCGATCAGCAGGCGCAGCCCGGCCCTGAACAGCGCGTGATCGTCGACCAGCAGGATCTTCATCGCGTTCTCCGCAGACAGCCGGGTGAGCGAGGCACTCAAGGAGGGTCCTCCCTTGGAGCATTCTAGTTCGCCGACGCGGCGCCGGGTGCCTGCGGAGCCCCACCCATCCTGGTGGGTCGGGCAAGTGCGGTACGGGGTGTCCATGACAGCGGTCGTCGGCGCGGAGGTGGGGCTGCTACTTGCCTTCGGAATGGTTGCAGGTCTGATTTTTGCGCCCAATCTGCCGCAGGACTTCTTGCTGTCCGCATATCAGGCACAGCGCAT
>DAISWF010000032.1:0-16893 GCA_036826495.1 Burkholderiaceae bacterium | reverse complement strand
GGGGCCGCCGGCCGGCAGCGTCGGCGTCGTGGGGGTGGTCGCAGGGGTGGTCGCCGGAGTGGTGGGCCGCTGCACCGTGCCGGCGATGAGCTGCGAGCCGATCTGCGCGCCGACCAGTTCGCGGCTGACGCCGTCGGCATCGACCGCCTTGACGATGAATCCGTGGCGGTTCGCGTACCAGGTGGACGTGCGCGTCGTCGTGCCGTTCATCGTCGTCGCCGAGTCGATCCGGCAGGTGTCGGCGAAGGTGCCGGCCGGCACGGTCACCGTCTCGAATCCGGCGAACCTGAGCGTCGACAGCGAGGTCTGGGTCGTCGACTGCGCGGGCTGGCCCGGCGCCGACGCGGTCAACTGGGTCGTCACGGTGCCGGTGGCACGCGACTCGCCGACCTTCAGCGAGAAGCCTTCCGGCGGGAACGGGCTGAGCGTCATCTCGAGCGTGTAGTCGATGCCGCCCGAACGCTGCACCGCGATCACCGCGACGTCGTAGACCTCGCCGCCCGACAGGCGGCGGATCACCCGCGCCGGCGCCGCACCGGTGGCAAGCAGGTCTTCGAGGCGGAACTCGGTGGCGGCGGCCCCTGAATGAGTCACCGGCCCGACGGTGCTGACCCGGTAGAGCTGCTCGGAGCCGTCGCTGACGCGATGGCGGGTGGTCTGCACGTAGCCGGCCTGGTAGCTGGCGGTGTCCAGGCACTCCGCCGCGCTGCGAACCGACGCGGTGGCGGTACCGGAGCTCGTACCGGCCGCGGCGCCGCCGGCCGACGAAGACGCCGGGGATGCGGAAGCCGGACCGGCGGCCGTCGGCGAGCCCGCCTCGCCGCCCCCGCCGCCCCCACAGGCGGCCAGCGCGAGAACGAACATCGGCACGCACAGCGCCGGGCGATTGACGGAGAGCGGAAGGTCTTTCATGGTGAACTCCTCTGCGGCTGGAGATTTCGGTGTTAAGCGTCACGGGATCCGTGAGCGCGATCGTCACCGTTCGCCGTCGTGCAGACCACCCTACCAACCGGTGGAAACGGGGCTTTTGGAGGAATTCCACCGGTATCGGTGGATGCCGCAGAGGGGTCGCCCACCCGAACAGGCGCGCCGCACCCGACACCCACGCATCAGGGAATCAGGCGAACACCGAGAGCAGCACCTCGGCGGCGACACCGCAGGCCACGACGATCGTCATCGCCCGGGCCAGCCGCCGCGTCAGGATCCGGTTGCGGGCGCGCAGCATGAACGGCAGGTTGACCAGCACGCTGGCCAGCGATGCCAGCAGCGCGCCGCGGGCGCCCTCGGTCGCCGAGACGACGTCGCGGGCCGCGAGGCCCGCCGCGGAGGCCACCGAGCTGGCGCTCGAGAACAGACCGCCGATGAAGCTGACGCCATAGAACGCGGCCTGGCCGACCAGTTTCAACGTGAGCGAGCCCGCCACCGTCAGCGCGAGGAACAGCGCGCCGTACTTGAGCGCGCTGGACAGCGAGAACGGCAGCTCCAGGTTGACCGGCCTGGCCGTGGCGTCGTCCCGCCGGGTCAGCAGGATCAGCACGACGCAGGCGACCAGCGAGGCGGTGATCGGGCCGAGCGACAGCCACAGCACCGGCGGCGCAAGGATCGCCAGCAGCACGAGATTGCGTGCCAGCATCGCCGCGGTGGCCAGCACGATGCCGCGGTAGGCGGTGTCGACGCCAGCGTCGCCGACCTCGCCGACCCGCCCGGCCAGCTCGTTGACCGTCACGCTGCTGTTGACCAGGCCGCCGAGAAAGCCGGCGACGTCGGCCCCGGCATTGCCGTAGATCTTCAGCAGCGCATAGTTGACGAAGCCGATGCCGGCGATCAGCAGCACCGTCAGCCAGGCGGCGCGCGGCTCGATCAGATCCATCGGGCCGAGCGGGCCGGGCGGCAACGCCGGGTAGATGACGATCGCCAGGATCGCCAGCACGATCGCCGAGCGCATCTCCGCTTCGGTCAGCCCTTTCGAGAAGCCCGACAGCGGCCGCTTCCAGGCCAGCAGCGCCGTCGTCGACACGATGATCGCGGCCGGCGTCAGACGATGACCCTGCCCGCACAGGATGCCCGCCATCGCGGTCAGCAGCATCGCCGCCGAGGTCGTCAGCTCGGCGCCGGCACCGGCCAGCAGCGCCCGCGCGTTCAGGTAGACGGTCAGCAGCGCCGTCAGCGCCAGCACGGCCAGCGCGAAGGTCGGCCCCATCAGTCCGCCGATCGCCCCCAGCAGCGCGATGCATGCGAAGGTGCGCAGCCCCGCCTCCTTCTCGCTGCGCTCCCGCTCCAGGCCGATCAGCAGACCCAGCGCCAGGCCCAGCGCCAGTCTGACCATCGCCTCCACATAAGGCCACTCGATCCGCTGCAGTTCCACCATCGCACAGACTCTCGACCCGGCCGCCCGGGGGTCTCTCAGGGTACCAGCATCGACGCCATCGGGAGGGAGGAAGCCCCCGGATACCCCTCGCCCACCATCCGGAACCGTCTCGCGCGATAATCCTGCGGCCCCGATATCCCCGGTACCCGCCATCCAGCCATGTCGACCGCCCAGTTGTCCGTCCATTTCTTCATGCAGGCGGCCCTGATCGTCGTGATCAGCCAGCTCGTCGGCCGCGCCGCGCAGCGGGTCGGCCAGCCCCAGGTGGTGGGCGAGATGATCGCCGGCGTGCTGCTCGGGCCGTCGCTGTTCGGGCTGCTGCTGCCGCAGTGGCAGCAGGCGGTGTTTCCGAAGGAGACGATGGGCACCTTGTACGTCATGGCCCAGCTCGGCGTCGGGCTCTACATGTTCCTGGTCGGCACCGAGTTCCGCACCGACCAGTTCAGGCAGCGGGCGCGCAGCGCGATGAGCGTGTCGCTGGCCGGCATCCTGGTGCCGTTCGTGCTCGCCTTCGCGCTGGCCCCGTGGCTGCACACCATTCCCGGCCTGTTCGCCGAAAGCACCCGGCTGTTCGAGGCGTCGCTGTTCCTCGGCGCGGCGATCGCGATCACCGCGTTTCCGATGCTCGCCCGCATCATCCACGAGCGCGGCCTGACCGGCACGCCGCTGGGCACCCTGGCGCTGACCGCGGGTGCGGTCGACGATGCGGCGGCCTGGTGCATCCTGGCGGTCGTGCTGGCCAGCTTCGGCGGCTCCTGGATGGGCGCCTGGGCCGCGATCGGCGGCGGCATCGCCTTCGCGCTCTTCATGATGACCGTGGGCCACCGGCTGCTGCGCCGGCTGGCGGTCGGTCTGAGCCCCGATGCGCCGCTGCCCCACAGCGTGCTGGCGGCCGTGCTGGCGCTCTTCTCGCTGAGCGCGTTCGCGATGGATGCGGTGGGCATCCACGCGGTGTTCGGCGGCTTCCTGCTCGGCTGCGTGCTGCCGCGCGGCCCGCTGACGCAGAAGCTGCGTGAACTGCTGCAACCGTTCGTCGTCGTGTTCCTGCTGCCGATGTTCTTCACCTACTCGGGGCTGAACACGCGGCTCGACATGCTGCTGCAGCCGGAGATCTTCGGCGCCGCGATCGTGATCCTGGCTGCATCGTTCGGCGGCAAGGGCATTGCCTGCTGGGCGGCCGCCCGGCTGAGCGGCGAGAGCAATCCGGATGCGATGTCGATCGGCGCGCTGATGAACGCTCGCGGCCTGATGGAGCTGATCATCATCAACATCGGGCTGGCGGCCGGCGTGATCCTGCCGGGGCTGTTCTCGATCCTGGTGCTGATGGCAGTCGTCACGACGCTGATGGCCACGCCACTGTTCAACCGGATCGCGCGTCGTCGCGAAGTGCCGCGGCAGCAGGACGCGCCGGCCTGACCCGCGGCCGGACCACCCGGCGCGAGCCGGCGCCTGGTAGATGAAATCCGTGCCGCAGAACCTGCGCTGCGGCGACCGGCATTCGAACACGATGCGCGCGCGATGCGCGATACTTCCGGCATGCCCGCCGACGAGCACGGCGAAGCGGCTCTGCCGCCCGCCGATTCACATCCACGAGCTGCGTTCATCGCCCATCTCGGCGACCTGGCCCGCCCCATCGCGCGGCGGTACTTCAGGGTTCCGCTCGGCGTCGAACGGAAGGCGGACGAATCGCCGGTCACCCGTGCGGACCGCGACATCGAAACCGCTTTGCGCACCGAGATCCGGAACTCGTTTCCCGCCGACGGCCTGTTCGGCGAGGAACATGGGACGGACAATCTGCAGGCCCCACGCGTCTGGGTCGTCGACCCGATCGACGGCACCAAGAGCTTCATCTCCGGCATGCCGATCTTCGGCACGCTGGTGGCGGTGGTGGAAAACGGTGTTCCGGTCGTCGGCATGATCGACATGCCGGCGCTGAACGAGCGCTGGATCGGGGCTTCGGGCCATGCGACGACCTTCGGCAGCGTCGCCTGTGCGACGCGCAAGGGCGTTCCGCTGGCCGCCGCCACGCTCTACGCCACGTCGCCCGATCTGTTCGGCGGCGAGGACCGCAGGCGCTTCGAGGCGGTCAGCACCCGTGTCGCGATGCGCCGGTTCGGCGGTGACTGCTACGCCTATGCGCTGCTGGCGTCCGGCTTCGTCGACGCAGTGATCGAAACCGGTCTCGCGCCGTACGACTACCTGGCGATGGTGCCGATCATCGAAGGTGCCGGCGGCCGCATCTCGGACTGGTCAGGGCAGGCGCTCGGCCTGCAGAGCGCCGGCGACGTCGTCGCCGCCGGCTCGCCGGAACTGCATGCGGAGCTGGTGAGCCTCCTGCGGGCGTAGCGAGCACCGTGACGGAACCGGCTCACGCCGAAGTCCGTCATGGCGCCGGTTGCGGCGTTAGCATATCTCCATGCCCCAAGAGAATGCATTCGATGTTCGACATCATGACCCGTGATGCTGCCGGCCTGGACATCGCGCTGCTGAAGGCGTTCCGCTCGCTCGTGCAGGAGAGCAGCGTGACCCACGCAGCGCAAGCCCTCGGCATCGGCCAGCCGGCGATGAGCGCGCACCTCAAGCGCCTGCGTCAGATCTTCGGGGATCCGATCCTGACCCGCAGCGGCGCAGGCTCGAAACCGACGCTGCGTGCCGTGGAATTGGCGGCTTCGGTCAACGACATCCTCTCGCGCGTGGCCTTGCTCGAGGCGGCAAGCGATACCGCATCGTCGCCGCGCGATTTCGAGCTGACGGTGACGATCGCTGCGACGGACTACGCGCGGCAGATGATTCTCGATCGGGCATTGCCGAGGATCAGGGAGGAGGCGCCCGGGCTTCGCCTGCGCTTCCAGCGCTCCGACCGGGATCGCGTCCGCGAATGGATGGAACAGGGCAGCGTGGACATGGGTGTCGGCGCGGCCAGCATCCCTACCGGGCGTCTGCGCAGCCGGCGCCTCTACAGGGATGCGGTCTGCTGTGTGGCGGGCCGGGGCGTCATGCCGCCGAATCTGACGCTCGATGCCTATTGTGCGCTGCCCCACGTGCAGGTGATCACGGCGCGGCACAGCGAAATCGAGGTGATGATCGAAGCCAAGCTGAGGTTGCTCGGCCGCCAGCGTCACGCCGTATTGACGGTGCCCGACTTCGCCGGCGTCGTCGACATCGTTCTCAGCGTTCCGGTGCTGGCGGCGCTCCCTCGCGGGCTGGCGAATCGCGTCCATGCATCGGCGGGGCTCGATGTCCGGCCTCCACCCTTCGCGCTGCCGGATATTCCGATCACGCTGTACTGGCATGACCGTACGGATCGGAGCGCGGCACACAAGTGGCTGCGTGACGTGATCGTCAAGGCGTTCCGGACCTTTGCGCCGTGACCGCAGATGACCGGTGACGGCTGCTGCTCACGGCGGAGCCCGGGTCACTCGACGACATAGGCATACGCGAACCTGCTCATCGCCCGGCGAATCAGCGGCTCCCACGCGGTCCTCTCCGTGTCGGATGCGCCGACGATCCGTATCGACACCAGCGTGCCATGAACGGCATGCGGCTCGACGCTGACGTCGAGCCGCCCGTCGCCGGCCCGGCCGGCGACGCCGATGGCGCCTTCGAGCACCGAACGAAACTCCCGCTGGGCGGCGAGCCGGCGGAGGCTGTTCTTGATCGGCTTGCCGACCTCGGTCAGCGGCAACTGCTCGAGGATGTGGATCTCCTTCGGCATCGCCGCGCGCTCCAGCACGCGGCCTTCGAGAAAAGTCATCAGCTCTTCCGGGGTCGCCCGCGATCCCGGGATCAACTGCACGAAGCCGATCGGCAGCTCGCCGGCATGGGCATCGGGCTTGCCGACCGCCGCGACGAGCAGGACTTCTGGATGCCTCGCCAGAGGCTCCTCTATCAGTGCCGGGTCGATGTTGTGACCGCCCCGGATGATGACGTCCTTTGCGCGGCCGGTGACGTACACATAGCCGTCCTCGTCGATCCGGCCCAGGTCGCCGCTGATGAACCAGCCGTCGTCCGTTCGAGCCCCACGCTCGTGTGCCGGGTCGAGGTAACCCGGGGTGATGCCCGGGCCGCGGACCTGGAGCATGCCGATCTCATCGTGACCGCACACGCGGATGAGCTTGCCACCGTCGTCGCAAACGGCCGCGCGCACGTCGGTGAACGGCATCGGAATGCCGGAACTGCCTTCCTTCGACGGGCCGTCGCGGGGGTCGATCGAGATCGTGGCCGTGTTCTCGGTCATGCCGTAGGTGTTGAGCACACGCACGCCCGACACCTGCGCGAACTTCTTGCGCACGGCCTCCGGCAGCGCCGTCGATCCGGTCGCGAAGTAGGGTTTGAGCGAGCTCAGATCGACCCCCTTCGGCACCGTCTTGGCGAGCACGGCCAGCGACGTCGGCACGCCGGACAGGCGCGTGACCTTGAATCGCTCGACGAACCTCCAGTAGTTCTTCTGATACTGCCTGTCGCGAGCGCCGTGGACGCTCGGAATGAGCACAGTCGCTCCGCTAGCGACCGCCGAGAGGCTGCGGCCGATGAGCCCGCCGCTGTGGAACATCGGCGTGTCGTGGAGAATGACTTCCCCCGGCACCGACCGAAGCGCCCACTGCAGCGTCCAATGCCGATACGACAGGTTTCGATGAGACACCTTGACGATCTTCGGAACACCGGTCGTCCCGCCGGAATGAAGGTAGGCCGCGATCGCGTCGCCCGATCTCGATGCGCCCGCCGGACGGGGCCGGGCCGTGACCGAGGTCATCCGAAGGTTCAGATCGGAGTCGGGCAATACCTTGCCGCCCGGTCCGGCCACGGACCAGATCCGCGTGCCGGGCGCCAGATCGCCTGCGATCGACGTCAGCGTTTCCCAGATCGAAAAGCCTGGCGTCGGGCCCAGCGCGATGATGCGGGTCACGCCCGCCTCGCGCAGCAAGGCGGACAGGTAACGGCCATCGATCATCCAGTTGACCGGGAACACGATGCCCGCCCGCATCGCGCCCAGGATCGCCCAGTAGATCGACGGCACGGCGGGCATCAGCACGGCCGTCACGACCGCAGGCTCGCCCGCGCCGTCCCGCAGCACCGCGGCGGCGCGCTCGATGTTGCCCAGCAGGTCGCGGAAGGTCACCTCCTCTGCCGGCGCGTCGGCGTCGCCGTCCGGCACGTAGAACAGCGCCGCATCGTCCGGTGACCGGGACCGCAGCGCGATATCGATGCGCTCGGAGAAGTCCTCGACGACCAGGCGATCCTCGAGCGATGTCCGTTCGATCCTCCGGACGTCGTCTCGCGTGCGGTACGGCCGATCGAGCCATTCGTAGTCGCCGGTCTTCAGCAAGGAACGTCCTTGCGCTGTCAGCTCGGCGATGATCGAAGGGGTGGCCATGGACTCTCCGGCTTCCGGCTACTTCGCGGGCTCACCGGTATCGGCGATCAGGCCCGCGCCGTGGATCCCGGCCACCGCACAGAGCTCGTCGTTCTCGGAGGCATCGCCCGAGATGCCGACCGATCCGACGATGGCGCCGTCGGCGGCGCGAATGAGAACACCGCCGGGAACCGGCACCATCCGGCCGTTCGACATCACGCTCAACGCGTTGAAGAAAGCCGGGACGATAGCCGCGCGTCGCGCGAGCTCGCGACCGCCGAAGCCCATGCCCAGAACCCCCCATGCCTTGCCCACGGCGATCTCGGGGCGCAGCAGGCTGCAATTGTCGTCGCGCTTGAGAACCTTCAACTGCCCGCCGGCATCCAGCACGGCCACCGTCAGCGGCGTGAACCCCGACTCCCGCCCCTTGCGCAGCGCGACGTCAGCCACCTTGTCCGCGATCTCGAGTGTCAACATGTCCTTGCTCCTGAAGGCGTCGCGATCGACTCAACCACCCGCACCGAGGAACGGGGCGGTGAAGGGCTGGAACTCGACGCGCAGCAACCGGGCCGGCTCCAGGCCGCTCGGCAGCGGCGACGCCGTGCCTCCATCGGTGACGAAGTAGGCGACGCGACCGGCATCACCCGGCCTGCGGCCCCAGGCGCCGCTCGACGGCCCGACGAGCTCGTTCGTGAACGGATCACCGGCGACGACCTGCGTGAAACCGCTGTTGTAGCCGGGATCCATCGAGACGATGTCGATCGTGTTCTGCCGATGCGTCGTCAGGTAGATCACGTTGGCCTCCTCGTCGAGGATGAAATCGTCGCCCATGCGTCCCGCGACGACGATCTCCGGAACGCCTGCCGGCTCGAACGTCCTCGGATCGACCGGCACGCGCATCAGCAGCTTCTTCGCGGTGGCGGTGTAGTACAGATGGCTGCTCTTTGCCGCGTAGCGGACGCCGTTGACGCCCGGTTGCTCGGGCTTCATCTTGCCGGGATAGAAGCCCATGCTGTCGTGAGCGAGCCAGACGCGCACCCTCGCCTCGCCGCCCGACGCGCCGAGATCGACACGCCAGATCAGCCCGGCGAAGCTGTCGGCGACGAGGAGCACGCCGGGGCTCACCGCACACATGCCATTGCAGGCACGGGCCTGCGCCGGGAACTGGAAGATCTGCCTGGGCTCCGCCGGCCTGCCGGGGGCCCATCCGCGCAGGTCGACGCGGTGCATGTACGCCTCGCGCGTCGTGTAGACGTTCCCGGAGATCACGTGGAAGACGTCGGGCTCGGTTTCCAGGATGCCGAGCGTCGGCTGGCCGAAGGTGTGCAGGCGCATCGGCGTCGCCGACGAGCCGGCGTCGGGCGGCGGGACGTACCAGAGCTCGCGGGTATTCAGCACCGTGATCAGGAACGAGTGGTCCTCGCGGATCGCGATGCTCTCGAGGAAATACCTCGTCGGGAACGCGTGGACCGTCGTCAGCCGCGCCTGCGGCGCCTTGTTGTGCACGTCCCGCGCCGGCCCCGCGGTCGCCTGCGCACGCGCCGCCGGTTCGAACGTGCCGAGACCGGCCGCCAGCACGGCGGCGGCGCTCCCGGTCATTGCCGCGCGCCGCGCAGGGCGCATCGGTTGAAGTCTTTCCGGCTCCGACGTTCCGTTCACCATGTGCTCCGTTTTCATTCGCTTCTTCACTCGCTGAGGCTGACGCCGGCCATGTGCGCGACATCACGCCATTTCTCGAAGTCGGCGGCGATCAATGCGGCGAAGTCCTCGCGCGTGCCCGGCCGGATCTCGCTGCCCATTCTCCTGACCGCCGTCTGATACTCCGCCGACCGGATGACCTGGTCGATGGCGGACTCGAGGCGCCTGGCCGCCGCAGGCGGCGTTCCCGCAGCGACGACGGCTCCGATCCAGTTGCGCAGAACGGCATCGCGCTGACCGGACTCCACCATCGTCGGCACATCGGGCAGTTCCGGGGAGCGGGAGATCCCGGTGACCGCCAGCGCCTTGACCTTGCCCTGGCGAATCAGGGGCATCGCAGCGGAGATGTCGATGAAGGCGAACTGCACCTGTCCCGAGACGACCGCCATGCTCATCTCGGCGCCGCTGCGGTAGGGAACGTGCACGACGTCCACGCCCGCCCGGGACTTCACGAGTTCCCCGAGCAGATGCGCGCTGTTGCCGACTCCGGCCGAGGCATAGGAAAGCTTGCCGGGATTCGCCTTCGCGTACGCGACGAACTCTCGGACGCTGTTGGCCGGAAAGGCCGGCAGCGTCACCATCACGCCGCTCCCTTCGGCAAGCTGCAGCAGTGGCAGAAATGATTTCACCGGGTCGTAGCCGGGCGCCTTCATCGTCGCCGGAACGATCGCCAGCGTGGCGACATTGCCGATGAGGATCGTGCGGCCGTCCGGCGGCGCCGCAACCACTGAGCGAGCGCCGAGGGCGCTGCCCGCGCCGGACTTGTTCTCGACGATGACGGTCTGGCGCAGGACGTTCTGCAGCGGCGCCGCGAGCAGCCGCGCCACCTGGTCGACCGGCCCTCCCGCGGCATACGGAACGACGAGCTTCACGATGCCGGTCGAAAAGTCCTCCCCGAAAGCCGGCGAGCAGGCTGCAGCGGCCACGACGACGGCAATTCCGAGGGTCCGCAAGATGCCCCTGTACAAATGCGATTTTCTTCCTAACATGTCATGTCTCCTCGGCAGCTCGACTCGGAGCAGATTTCATGGTGCCTCTGCCGCTGTTGCGAAGCGTTCTGATCCTTCCCGGCTCTCGTCCGGAGTTTCTCGCCAAGGCGGGCGCGGCGGGTGCCGATGCCGTCGTCATCGATCTGGAAGACTCCGTTGCGCCGCAAGCCAAGCCCGCGGCGCGCCAGCTCGTCGCCGCAGCGCTTCGGGCTCGGGACGGCATGCTGACCTTCGTGCGCTTCAATCACCCGGGTGCCGGCATGCTGCGCGACGACCTGTCCGTGCTGGCCCCTCACGCATTCCAGGGCGTGATGCTGCCGAAAATCGAATCCGTCGACGAAGTCAGGGCGCTCGACGATGCTCTGCTCGGCTTCGAGCGCGCCAACGGGCTGGCCGCCCACGCCATCAGCGTGCTCGTCATCATCGAGAGCAGCCGGGGGCTTCGCAGGCTGTTCGACATCGCCTGCGCCTCGCCGCGCGTGCGCGGCGCATGCCTCGCGACCGCCGAGGAAGGCGACCTCATGCACGACATCGGCGGGCGATGGACGCCTGACGGCCGCGCGTTGACGTATGCCCGGGGCAGGTTCGTCTGCGACGCCCGCGCCGCCGGCATGATCTGGCTGCTCGACGGCGCATTCATGAACCTGGGCAGCCCGGAGGCGCTCGATGCGGAGAGTCAGATCGCGCGCATCCACGGCTTCACCGGCAAGACCGCGATCCACCCGCGACAGGTGGAAGTGATCAACGCGGTCTTCTCCCCGAGCGCGGCGGAGGTCGAGCGGGCGCGGAGGCTGCTCGATGCCTTCCAGGCCGCGGAGCGAAGCGGCGTCGGCGCCGTCCGGTTCGAAGGCATGATGGTCGATGCCGCCAACGCAAAGATGGCGGAGAGGATCATCGCAATGGCGCGCTAGCGTCAGATGCTCCACCGACCGGCAGCGCGGCATGCGATGTCTCCCTTTGGATCGCCGCGATGACGGCGAGCGAGCAGTCTAGAAGTAGCGGTTTCGCGTCGCCATAGCCTGTGAACGATGTTCGATATCAGTTTTTTTGATGTCGGCAGCCGCCGACATATGGCAGGACGACGCCGATCCCCGACGCCTCGCGTCGTCGTCAGCCCGGCCGCTCACCGCGGCGGCGCGCACCACAGATTGGGCGTGAACGCATTGGCATAGCCGGAGACGAACTCGCGGGTTGCGCCGCTCGCCTCGTCGAACACATGACGCCGCACCCGCCCGATGTTGCCACCGTAGACGTGCACGCTGATGGAGACCGCGTCATCGAGCGCATTGCGTACCCGATGGATATCGCCCAGCGTCGGCGAGACCAGCGCGACGTCGCCGGGCAGCAGGCGTTCCTCGTCACCGACGGCCTGCAGGCCGTGCGCGCCGACCCGATAGCGCTGTCCGTACTCGGCGCCACGCAGCACGCCCACCACGCCCCATACCGTGTGGTCGTGTATCGGCGTCCGCTGTCCCGGCCCCCACACGAAGCTGACCACCGAGAAGCGCTCCCGGGGATCGCCGTACAGCAGGTATTGCTGGTAGTACTGCGGATGCGGCTGCGCGAATTCGTCCGGCAGCCAGTCGTCATGCGCCAGCAGGTCGCGCATCAGCGGTTCGATGCGGCTCAGCGTCCACGATTCGGACGCTGCCGCCGCATCGGCTGTCAGCTCCGACAGCGCGACGACGAAGCTTCTCAGACGGTCATTCATCGCAGCAGCTCCTCGAAAGCAGGCGGATCGAACGCGGTGACGGGCGGCGCCTCGCCGATGAAGCGTTCGATCTCCACCAGGCAGGACTGGGCAGCACAGCCTTGCGACAGTTCGGACGCACCGATGTCGGCGGTCAGCACATTGGGGTTGCCGTGCTTCTCCAGCGCGCCGCCGTGCCATTGCTGGGGGTCGAACCAGGCGCCGGTCGACAGCCGGACGACGCCGGACCGGATCCGGTCCGACAGCACTGCGGCGGCGAGGCACGCGCCGCGGTCGTTCCAGATCCGTACCAGATCGTGCATGCGGATGCCGCGCCGTGCCGCGTCGTCCGGATGCATCGTGACCGGCTCGCGGCCGGCGATCTTGCCGGCGCGACTGAGCTCGCCCGCGTCCAACTGGCTGTGCAGCTTCGCGCGCGGCTGATCCGACAGCAGATGCAGCGGCAGGCGTCCGGCGGCCCGGGCGCCCAGCCATTCCGACGGCGCGAGCCATTGCGCATGGCCGGGACAGTCGGGCAGGTCGAAGCCGTCGATCGTTTGGCTGAAGATCTCGATCCGGCCGGACGGCGTGCGCAGCGGATGCGCCCCCGGATCGCGCCGAAACGGCTCCAGCATCACCACCGGACGGCGATGGGCCCCCAGATCGATCAGGCCGTCGGCCCAGAACGAATCGAATGGCGGCAGCCTGACTCCCGCTGCCTGCGCACGCGGTCGGCAGTCTTCGTACATCCAGCGCAGCCACTCACGCCGGCTGCGCCCAGCGGTGAAGGCGGCATGCACGCCGAGCCGTTCGGCCAGCCCGCTGAAGACGACATGATCGTCGCGGGCTTCGCCGACCGGCGCGATCGCAGCCGTCATCGCCACCATGTAGCGCTCGCGGGTGGCGAAGCCGATGTCCTCGCGCTCCAGCGTCGTGGTGACCGGCAGCACGATGTCGGCCATCCGCGCGGTGGCGGTCCAGAACTGCTCGTGCACGATCACCGCCGGCACCCGGCGCCAGGCTGCCAGCAGCCGGTTCAGGTCCTGATGGTGATGGAACGGGTTACCGCCCGCCCAGTAGATCAGGTCGACCGAGGGATAGCGATGCAGGCCGCCGTCGTACCGGAACGGCTCACCCGGCCGTTCGATCATGTCGGCGATCCGTGCCACCGGAATGAATGCCCGCACCGGATTGCGGCCTTGCGGCAAGGTCGGGCCGCCGAAGCGCACGTCGCGATTGCCCATCATGCCGCTGGCGCCGTAGGCGACGCCGAATCCCCCGCCGGGGAGGCCGATCTGCCCCAGCATCGCCGCAAGAGTGACCGCCATCCAGAACGGCTGCTCGCCATGATGGGCGCGTTGCAGCGACCAGGCGACGTTGATCATCGTGCGCGATCGGTGCATCCGCGCAGCGAGCGCCTCGATCTCGCTCGCGGCAATGCCGGTGATGTTCTGCGCCCAGCGGGCGTCCTTCGGGCAACCGTCGGCATCGCCGGCGAGATAGCGCGCGAAGCGGTCGAATCCGACGCAGCAGCGCTGCAGGAACTCCGTGTCGTGCCAGCCGTTGACGAACAGGGTGTGCGCCAGCCCGAGCATCAATGCGGTATCGGTGTGCGGACGAATCGCCATCCACCGCACCGGGCCGCCGGTCTGCAGATCGGAGGCGATCGGGCTGATGTTGACGAACGCGACACCGGCACGCGCCATCGCTGCCAGGCCGCCCGCGACCTGATGCTCGCCGATGCCGCCGGGGTTGATCTGCGCGTTCTTCTCTGGCACGCCGCCGAACGAGACGAAAAGCTGACAATGGCGCTGCAGCACGTCCCAGCTCGTGTGCTGCTGCATCAGCTCGTCCATCGGCGCGACGATGTGCGGCATCAGCACTCGCGCGGCCCCCAGGCTGTAGGTGTCGACGCTGCGCACGTAGCCACCGATGCAGTTGAGGAAGCGATGGATCTGGCTCTGCGCATGATGGAAGCGCCCGGCGCTGGCCCAGCCGTATGAGCCGCCGAACAGCCCTTCATTGCCGCGGGTGCTCAGCGTTCTCCGAATCGCCCCGGCGGTCATGTTCAGCGCGGTATCCCAGTCGACCTCGACGAACGGGTCGATACCGCGCGATTGCGGCCGGGTTCGGAGGCCGCCTTCGAGCCAGCTACGCCGCACCGCCGGCCGGCGCACCCGTTGCGCGGACGTGCAGTCCCGCAGCATCGCCGCGCCGATCGCCGACGGATTCGGATCGCCGCGAAACGGCCTGAGCGCCATCCCGTCGGGGCCCTCGGCGATCTCGTGGATCCCCCAGTGCGACGACGTATAGCGGGTCATGGACGCTCTGAACGCCCCAGCGAGGCGCCGCGCTCAGTCCACCTTGATCTGGTTCGCGTTGATCAGCGCGCCCCACTTCGCATGGTCGTCACGGACCTGGCGGGTGAACTGATCGATGCCGCCGCCGCCGGCCGTCAGACCCGACGACGCCAGGTATTCGAGGTACTCCCTGGTCTGGTAGGTCTCGTTGAGCGCCCCGTTGAGCTTGTCGAGGATCGGCCGCGGCGTGGCCGCCGGTGCGAAGATCGAGAACCAGCCGACCAGCTCGAAATCGCGAACCCCCAGCTCGGCCAGCGTCGGCGCATCGCGCAGCGCCGCGATCCGCTTGTCGCCGGTGACGGCCAGGATCTTCACATCCCCCCGGTCGGCAAACTTGATCGCCGAGGCGACGTTGTTGAACATGTAGTCGATGCGCCCCGCCACCAGGTCGAGCATCGCCGGCGCATCGCCCTTGTACGGCGTATGGGCGGCCCCGGCGCCGAGCTTCGAGCTCAGCGATTCGCCGAAGATGTGGGCGGTGCTGCCGTTGCCCAGGCTCGCATAGCTCATCTTGTTCTTGTGGGCGGCCGCGTACGACACGAATTGCGCATAGGTGCCGACCTGCAGCGTCGTCGGCACGATCAATGCCACCGGCACCAGCGCGGCGACGCTGACGGGCTGCAGCTCCTTGATCGGGTCGTACGGCAGCTTCTGCAGCCAAGGCAACTGCACGATGCCGCCGGGCGCATTCAGCAGCAGCGTGTACCCGTCGGGCGGCGACTTCGCCACGGCTTCGGTACCGATGATCGTACCGGCGCCGGGTCGATTCTCGACGATCACCTGGCCGTTGAGCCGCTTGCGCAGCTCCTCGGAGATCTTGCGCGCAAGCGTGTCGACCGCGCCGCCCGGCGGGAACGGCACCACCAGCCGGATCGGCCGGTTCGGATTCGGATACGCCGCCGCGTCGGCAGCCGTCTGCGCCGACGCCGCAGTGGGCTGCAACGCGGCCAAGGCGATCGAGACGACCAGCGACACCAAGGTCAGGACACGAATCGGTTTCATCGAGGAACTCCGGTGCGACGCAGGTCGCTCACTGGGGAATCAATGGGACGAAATCGGGCTGATCGCTGAAGCGCTGCAGCCACCGCTGAACGGCCGGCAGCGCGCCCAGGTCGTAGCCGCCCATCTCGGCCATGCTGGTGTACGGATACAGCGCGATGTCGGCGATCGTGCACGAGTCGCCGGTCAGAAACGGCGTGCGCTGCAGTTGGTCGTTCAGCGCCTGCAGCGCTTTCCGACCGAACGGCCGCAGATAGGCCAGTTCGTCGGCGAACTGGTCGGCCGTGCGCGCAATCGAGACCACGAAGCGCGGCCGCGCGAGGTACTTCAGGTGGTCGTACTGCTCGAAGAACAGCCATTGCAGCACCCGGGTCGCCGCCAGCGCATCGTCGGGCAGCCAGGGGGTGCCGCGCGCCAGATGCACGAGGATCGCATCCGATTCGATGATCGGCGACCCGTCGTCGAGCACCAGCACCGGCACACGGGCCAATGGATTGAGCTCGAGGAATTCCGGCGTGCGGGTCGCGCCCTCGGCCAGGTTCAGCACGCGCCGCTGGTAGGGCTTCCTCAGGAACGACAGCAGCAGCCGGACCTTCCAGCCGTTGCCGGACAGTCGACTATCGTAGAGCGTGAGCATCACGATCTCCTTCTGACTAGGCTTGCGGATCCAGCGCGTAGCGCGCGATCTCGATGCCCATGGCCTGCTCGACATCGCCATAGACGCTCGGATCGAAGATGCCCGAGCCCATCGCCAGATGCCGCTTGCTGGTGGCGATCACGGCCGCCGGCGCGCCGACCGGCAGCTCGCCGATGGCCACCACGTCGCCGCCGACGGGATCCATCACCGCCAGCAGATCCGGGAAGGTCGCCACCCGCTCCCCGTCGATGGTGGCGGCCATGAATTCGTTGCAGACGGCCAGGGCCACCTGATGGCCGCTCGCGTCGTCGCGCACGGTCAGCGTGCCGACGTCGAACCCGCCGTGATAGCGCACGGTGTTGGCGACCACGGTGCCCTGCGCCAGCGACCGGCCGCGCAGGAAATGCAGCGCCGCATCGATGCGGGCCCGGCCCGACGGCTGCGCGCCGGAGGCCGATCTGCGCGCTGATCGGGCCGATCTCGCCGGCGTCGCGCACCAGCGCGGCATTCAGAAGGCCGCGCGCCGCCATCAGCAGGCCGCCGTTCTGAACGGCCGCAGCCCGCATCAACAACGACGTCACCGACGTGTTGCCGTGCACCGTGATCGCCACCTGATCGCCGACGCCGCTTTGATACAGCGTCACCTCCGGCCGGGACGACAGGCCGAGGCTGCCCATATTGACGGTCGGATGACCCCGCCCGTTACAGGCGGCGTCGAGCAGCGGAATCTTCAGCGCTGCCGCCAGCAGCCAGCCGTAGATGCCGGGCACGTGGCCCGGCATCACCCCGTCGGCCGCCT
>DAISWF010000031.1:3754-29645 GCA_036826495.1 Burkholderiaceae bacterium | reverse complement strand
GCGGCACGGAGCGCAGGCCGGCCATGATCCAGCGGCGGGTCTGCTCGGGGTCGATGACCTCGTCGATCTCCAGCACCGAGCCGATCGAGATCGCCTTGCCGTTCTCGTACAGCTTGGCGACCATCGATTCGTAGTACGCCTGGCGCTCCTCGGGGTCGGCGATCGCCTCCATCTCCTTGCGGAAGCCCAGCCGCACGTAGCCTTCGAGCCCCATGCCGCCGAACTCGCCGGTCGGCCAGGCGATCGTGAAGACCGGCTCGCGGAAGCCGCCGGCGGCCATCGCCTGCGCGCCCAGCCCGTAGCCCTTGCGGGTGACGACGGCGAAGAACGGCACCGTCAGGCTCGCGCCGGCCAGGAACATCCGGCTCACGTGCCGGACGATCGCGGTCTTCTCGGCCTCGGGCCCGACCATGAACCCCGGGGTGTCGCACAGCGACAGCACCGGCAGGTCGAACGCGTCGCAGAGCTGCAGGAAGCGCGCGGCCTTGTCGCCGGCCGGCGCATCGATCGCGCCGCCCAGGTGCTTCGGATTGTTCGCGATCAGGCCCATCGGCCGGCCTTCGATGCGGATCAGCGCGGTGATCATGCCGACGCCGTAGTCGCGCCGCAGCTCCAGCACCGAGCCGCTGTCGGCCAGCAGCTCGATCAGCGCGCGGACCTCGTAGACGCGCAGCCGGTTCTCCGGGATCGCGCGGCGCAGCAGCCGCTGGTCGGCGCACTGCCACTCGTGCGTGGTGCCCTGGAAGTACGACAGGTACTGGCGGGCGACCGTGGTCGCCTGCTCCTCGTCGTCGACCAGCAGGTCGATGACGCCGTTGGGCGCCATGAAGCTGACCGGGCCGACCTCGTCGGGGTGGTAGACGCCGAGCCCGCCGCCTTCGATCATCGCCGGGCCGCCCATGCCTATCGACGAGTTGCGAGTCGCGATGATCACGTCGCAGCAGCCGAGCAGCGCCGCGTTGCCGGCGAAGCAGCGGCCCGACACCACGCCGACCAGCGGCACCAGGCCCGACAGCCGCGCGAACTGCGCGAACGTGTGGCCGTCCAGCCCGGTCATGCCGAGCCGATCGGTGTCGCCGGGCCGCCCGCCGCCGCCCTCGGCGTACAGCACGATCGGCAGCCGCCACTTCTCGGCCAGGCCGAACATCCGGTCCTGCTTCTTGTGGTTCATCTGGCCCTGCGTGCCGGCCAGCACCGTGTAGTCGTAGACGACGACCATCGCGCGGGCGGCCTGCTCGCCGAACCAGTCGGCGTTGATCGTCGCGACGCCGGCCACCACGCCGTCGGCCGGCGTGTTGATGATCAGGTCGTCGAGCTGGCGGCGCCGGCGCTGCGCGGCGATCGCCAACGACCCGTACTCGACGAAGCTGCCTTCGTCGCACAACTGCGCGATGTTCTCGCGGGCGGTGCGCTGGCCGGTCGCGCGGCGCTTGGCGACCGCCGCCGGCCGGTTCTCGTCCAGCGTGTTCGCATGACGCGCGCGCAGCTCGGCCAGGTCCGGACGGATGTGATCGGGATCGAAATCGTCGTCCTCGACGACCTCTCCTCCATCGACCTCGGCCGGCTCGATCCACGCGATCGGCTGGCCGGGCATCAGCGTGATGCCCTCGTGGGTCGCGATCGCGCGGACGATGCCGGCGCGCCCGGCGCTGACCAGGTGCTCCATCTTCATCGCTTCGAGCACCGCCACCGGTTCGCCGGCGCGCACCGTGCGGCCGACCTCGACGTCGATCGACACGACGGTGCCCTGCATCGGCGCGACGATCGCTTCGGTGCCGGCCGGCGCCGTCGTCGCGTCGCCGGGCCCGGTCTGCGGCCCGGAAACAGCGGTGGCCGCCTCGGCCGCGGCGTCGACATAGAGCCGGGGCGCCGTCTCCGGCGCCTCGCCGGCCGGCGTCACCAGCTCGGCCAGGTGCTCGTCGATGAAGCGGGTGGTCAGCTTGTTCTGCTGGAACGCCGGATGGGCCAGCAGCGCCTCGAGGAAGCCGAGGTTGGTGGCCACCCCTTCGATGCGGAATTCGCGCAGCGCACGCTGCGCCTTGGCGATCGTGTCGGCGAAGCGCGGCGAAGGGTTGTGCACGATGACCTTGGCCAGCAGCGAGTCGTACGAGGTGCTGGTGGTGTAGCCGGCATAGCCGAACGTGTCGACGCGCACGCCGGGGCCCGACGGCGGATCGAACGCCGACAGCGTGCCGGCCGCCGGATGGGTGACGCCGGCTTCGTCGATCGTCTCCATGTTCACGCGCAACTGCATCGCGAAGCCGCGCGGCCGGCCGATGTCGGTGCGCGACAGGCCCAGCGACGCCAGCGTCGCGCCGCCGGCGATCGCGATCTGCGCTTGCACCAGATCCACGCCCAGCACCGCCTCGGTCACCGTGTGCTCGACCTGCAGCCGCGGATTGGCCTCGATGAACGCATAGGCGCTGGGATCGTCCTCGGCGGCACGATCGTCGACCAGGAACTCGAAGGTGCCGAGGTTGTCGTACTGCGCGGCACGCGCCAGCGCCAGCGCCGAGTCGAGTATGCGGGCGCGCAGCTTCGGGCTCAGCGTCGGGCTGGGCGCGATCTCGATCAGCTTCTGGTGGCGGCGCTGGATCGTGCATTCGCGCTCGAACAGGTGCGACACCGCGCCGGTGGCGTCGCCGATGATCTGCACCTCGATGTGCCGCGCCGCGTCGATCAGCCGCTCGACGTAGACCTCGAAGTTGCCGAATGCCGCCATCGCCTCGGACTGGCAGCGGGCGAACGCTTCGTCCAGCTCGGCGAGGCTGCGCACCGCGCGCATGCCGCGGCCGCCGCCGCCGGCCACCGCCTTGATCATCATCGCGCCGCCCGAGCCCGGCGAGCGCAGGAACTCGCGCGCTTCCTCCAGCGACACCGAGGTGCGGCTGCCGACGATCATCGGGATCCGCGTCTGGCGGGCCAGCGCCTTGGCCTGCACCTTGTCGCCGAACAGCTCGAGCGCCTGCAGGTTGGGGCCGACGAAGCGGATGCCGGACTCGGCGCAGCGGCGGGCGAGCTGCGCGTTCTCGGACAGGAAGCCGTAGCCGGGATGCAGCGCATCGCAGCCGGTTTCCAGTGCCGCGGCGATGATCGCCTCGATGTCCAGGTACGCCTTGACGCCGCGGCCCGGGAGCTGACGGGTCTCGTCGGCGTGCCGCAGGTGCAGCGATGCGCGGTCGTCATCGGGATATAGCGCGACCGTCGGCAGCCCCAGGCCGGCGGCGGCGCGGGCGATGCGGATCGCGATCTCGCCACGGTTGGCGATCAGGAGTTTCTTGAAGGTCATGGTTGCAGGTCCTGCTTCTTAACCTTGCCGGTTGCGGTCATCGGCAGTTGATCGACGATTCTCAGCTCGGGCTGCTTGTAGGCGGCCAGCCGGCTGCGGCACCAGGCGGCCAGATCGTCCGCGGTGGCGGTGGCGCCCGGGCGCAGCACGACGAATGCTACCGGGACTTCGCCGCGCGCCGGATCCGGGCGGCCGATGACGCCCGAACCGATCACCGCCGGATGCTGGCCGAGCACCGCCTCGATCTCGGGCGGAAACACGCTCATCCCCTTGACCTTCAGCATCTCCTTGCGGCGGCCGAGGTAGTGCAGGAAGCCGTCCTCGTCGAGCACGCCGATGTCGCCGGTGCGCAGCCAGCCGTCGACCAGTGCCTCGGCGGTGGCCTCGGGCCTGTTCCAGTACGCCTTCAGCAGCGACGGCGTGCGCACCCGGATCTCGCCCTCCACACCGAGCGGCTTAAGCTCGCCGGTGTCGAAGTCGCAGATCTTGAACTCGGTGCCGGGCACCGGCAGGCCGACGAAGATCGGCTGCGCATGCAGGTCGAAGTCGTCCTGCTGGAAGCCGGTCGTGAAGGTGTCGGAGGTGTGCGTCTCGGTCATGCCCCACGACGACTCGGCCAGCGTCGTGCCGGTCAGCGCGAACCAGCGGCGCCGGTACTCGAGATTCAGCTTCTTGACGAACGACACGACTCGTACCTGCTTCAGCGACGACAGGTCGAACTCGCCGAAGCGCGGATGATCCATCAGCTCGACCGCGCCATCGACCGGCAGCACCATCGTCGTGACCTTGCAGCGGTCGATCGCGGCCAGCACGCCGGGCGGATCCCAGCGGGCCAGCAGCACCAGGGTCGCGCCGCCGAAGAACGGCATGATCAGCCCGGCGTTCTCGCCGGCGATCCAGAACTGGGGGAAGAAGCTCAGCAGCACGCTGTCGGGCGTGAGCTTCAGCGCGATGCCGTGGTTGGCCGCCGCGGTGTACACCATGTCGCGCTGGGTGTGCACGCAGCCCTTGGGCATGCCGGTGGTGCCGCCGGTGTAGTTCAGCGCCGCGATGTCGTCGAGGCCGGCCGGCGGCAGCGGCAGCGGCGCGGGCAGCGCCGCCAGCGCCGGCAGCAGGTCGATCCCGTCGTCGCATGGGATGCGCGCGGCGCGCAGCGATTCGTGCAACGGCAGCAGGGGCTGCCGCCGCTGTTGCTGCGGCTGCGGCTGCGGGGACTGTCGCCGCCGTTGCGCCGGCTCCAGCGGCTCCGGCGGCTCGAGCAGCTCCGGCGGCAGCACGTCGGCCAGGCTGGTGACGAACACCGCGCGCACCGTCTGCTGGCCGGCGGCGCGCACCTCGCGCACCAGCGGCATCAACTGGTCCTGCGCGACGATCGCCACCGCGCCGGTGTCGTTCAGCTCGTACTCCAGCTCGAACGCGCGCGACATCGGGCTCACCGGCACATGGACGGCGCCCAGCTTCAGGATGCCGTAGAAGACGATGACGAACTGCGGCGAGTTCGGCAGGAACACCGCGACCCGGTCGCCGCGCGCGACGCCGTGCGCGGCCAGCAGCGCCGCCATCCGGTCGCTGGCCTCGTCGAGCTGCGCATAGGTCAGCGTGTGCCCGTAGTAGATCACCGCCGGCTTGTCCGGCTGCCGGCGGGCCCAGATGCGCAGGTATTCGGTCAGCGGAATCTCGCCGTGCGGCCAGGTCGGCCCGGTGGGCGTGCCGGCAGGCCAGGCGCGGCGCCACAGCTCGTGCAGGCGGGCGAGGTATTCGGTTTCGGAAGGCGGGACATCGGACACGGGAATCTCCTGGATGTGGCACAGGGGAACCGGCGATTTGGCCGCGCCCGAGGGCGCCGGACTTCGCCGTCACCGTCGGCACGCGGCGGGCCGCGCCGGCCCTGTGCCGCACGTCGGTCGTCAGGTCTTCATCGTCGGGTCGAGCGCCGCGCGCAGCGACTCGCCCAGCGTGTTGAAGGCCAGCGCGGTCAGCAGGATCGCCAGCCCCGGCGGATACATCTGCCCGGGCGCGATCTCCATGTTCTGGTAGGCGCGGGCCAGCATCGCGCCCCAGCTCGCGCCCGGCGCCTGGATGCCCAGCCCGAGGAAGCTCAGGCTCGCCTCGGCCAGCAGCGCGGCGGCCAGCAGCAGCGTCACCTGCACGATGACCGGCTGCACCGTGTTGGGCAGCACGTGGCGCCACAGAATGCGGCCGACGCCGGCGCCGAAGCAGCGTGCGGCATCGACGTACAGTTCCTGCCTGACCACCAGCGTGCGCGCGCGCACCAGCCGCGCGAGCTGCGGCGAGAACACGATGCCCACCGAGATCATGCCGTTGGTGAGCCCTATGCCCAGCGCGCCGGTCACCGCGATCGCCAGCACGATCGCCGGGAACGACAGCAGCGCATCGATGACCCGGCTGATCGCGTCGTCGACCCAGCCGCCGAGGTAACCGGCCAGCAGGCCCACCGGCACGCCGAGCAGGATCGCGATGCCGACCGCGAGGAAGCTCGCATAGAGGGTCGCGGGCGCGCCGTGGATCAGCCGGGACAGCACGTCGCGCCCCAGGTTGTCGGTGCCCAGCAGATGCTCGGGGCCGGGATCGGCCAGCGTGTTGTTGATGTCCTGCGCGGTCGGCGAGTAGGGGGCGATCACCGGTGCCGCGATCGACAGCAGCAACAGCAGCAGCAGGAAGCCCAGGCTCAGGCTGGCGCGCAGGTCGCCGCGCAGCCAGCGCCACAGCGGATTGCCGGCCGGCGCGGCCGAGGCCGCGGGTGGCGTCGGGCGTGGCTCGGAAGGTGGCGTCGAGGAGGGCACGGAGGGAGGCGCCGAGGGCGCCGGTGCCGGCGGAACTGCGGACGTCGACATCAGCCTATCCTCGGATCGAGCACCGTGTACAGCACGTCGGCCAGCAGGTTCACGGCGATCACCACCAGCACCATGACGAACACCACGCCCTGCACGACCGGCAGGTCGCGATGCAGCGCGGCGTTGACGATCAGATTGCCCATGCCGGGAATCGCGAACACCGCCTCGACGACGACGGTGGCGGCCAGCATCCGGTTGAACAGCAAGGTGGCCACCGTCAGCAGATTCACGCCGACGTTCTTCAGGCCGTGCTTCCACAGGATCGCCGCCGGCGTCAGCCCCTTGGCATGCAGGGTGCGCACCTGCTGCGACGACAGGATCTCGACCAGCGAGCTGCGCAACTGCCGCGACACCTCGGCGATGCCGCCGGAGGCCAGCGCCAGCGCCGGCAGGAATGCATGGCGCAGCGCCGCGGCCGGGTCCTGCGCGAGCGGCACCGAGCCGGTGGCCGGAAACCAGCCGAACTCCAGCGCGAACCAGGCGACCAGGATCATCGCCAGCCAGAAGTTCGGCACCGCCACGCCCAGCGACGCGATCGCGGTGACGGTGCGGTCCACCAGGCTGTCGGGACGGCTGGCGGCCAGGATGCCCAGCGGGATGCCGACCGCCAGCGCGAACGTCATCGCCATGAACACTATCAGCAGCGTGTTCGGAAAGCTGCGCGCGATCGACACCGCCACCGGTTCGCCGGAGGCCAGCGACTTCGACAGGTCGCCCTGCAGCGCATTGACGAGCCAGCTTCCGTACTGGATCAGGAACGGACGGTTCAGCCCGTACAGCTCGCGGATCTCGGCGATGCGGGCGTCGGACGCGTTGTCGCCGGCCAGGGTGATCGCGATGTCGCCGGGCATCAGCTTCAGCAGCCCGAACACGACGAAGGTGGCGAGCACCAGCACCGGCACCGCCTGAAGCAGGCGGCGCCGGATCACCCGGCGGCGTTGCGCGTTCAGCACGGCCGGCGCGCCATCAGGCCAGCGATACGAACTCGTACTTCGGCTTGCCGAGCAGGTTCGGCTTGTACCCCTTGACCTTCTGCGCGATGCCGTCCATCTCGAAGTTGAACGCCAGCGGCGCCACCAGCGCCTGCTCCATGACGATCCGCTGGATCTTCGCGAACACCGCCTTGCGGGTGTCGACGTTCTCGCTGGCGCGGCTCTCGACCAGCAGGCCGCTCAGCTCGGGCGACACCTCGACCCGGCCGGCGTTGAAGTAGGCATCCTTCGCGTACATCAGGCCGTAGGTCATCGACGGATCGGGCCGGCCGGTCCACGCCGACATCAGCAGGTCGAACTTCTTCTCGTTGCCGAAGAACTGGCCGCTGATCTCGGGGATCGTGCCGTTGATGAACTTCAGTCTGATGCCGACCTTGGAGAGCTGGTCCATGATGATCTCGCCGCGGCGCACCGAGTCCTGGTCGGTGTAGCCGCCGATCGTCAGCTCCAGCCCGTTCTTCAGGCCCGCCTCCTCCAGCAGCGCGCGGGCCTTGGCCGGATCGTGCGGGTACAGCGACGCGACCGACTTGTCGTAGGCCCAGTGCGTGCTCGGCAGGTTCATCGTCGCGATCTCGCCGATGCCGTTCATCGCGCCCTTGATGAACGCCTGCCGGTCGAGCGCGTAGTTGATCGCCTGCCGCACCTTGACGTTGTTCAGGTTCGGCTTGGCCAGGTTGATGTAGATCTGCAGGCAGTACAAGGTCGGGCCGGTGACGAGCTGCAGGTTCTTCGCCTTCTCGATGATCGGCTTCAGACGCGGCGGCAGCGAATAGGCCATGTCGTTCTGGCCGGCCACCACCGAGCGCAGCCCGGTCGACAGCTCGGGGATGATCGAGAACTCGATGCCGTCGACGAAGCCGCGGTCGGTGCGCCAGTACTTGTCGGCGCGCATCACGACGATCTTCTGGTTGTCGGCCCAGCTCACGAACTTCCACGGGCCGGCGCCCACCGGCCGGCGGTCGTGCTCGTTGCCGAGCTCCTGCACCGCCTTCGGCGATACCATCATGCCGGCGCGGTCCGACAGGATCGCCGGCAGCGCGGTGTCGGGCTTGGCCAGCTTGACGGTGACCTGCAGCGGGCCGCTCACGTCGACCTGCGCGATGCTCGACAGGTCGGCCTTGATGTTCGAGCGCTGATCGCCGCGGCCGCGGTCGAGGTTGAACTTGACCGCCTGCGCGTCGCACGGCGTGCCGTCGTGGAAGGTGATGCCCGGCTTGACGTTCAGCACCATCGTCGTCGGGTTGCTGTACGACCACTCGGCCATGCCGGGCTTCGGCTTCAGCGTGTCGTAGTCCCACTCGACCAGCGTGTCGTAGATCGTCCACAGGTACGAGTGATCGGTGCCGGCGCCGCCGGTGGCCGGATCGAGGCTGGACGGATTCGCGTTGGACGAGATCCGCAGGATGCCACCGCGCTTGGGGCCGGCCTGCGCGCGCAGCGAAGCGGGGGCTGCAGCCAGCGCGGCGCCGGCCAGCGACAGCAGCAGGTCGCGGCGGGTCAGCGCGGCGGCGGGCACGACGGTGTCGGCCGCCTGCAGAGCGGCGGGGCAGGGGGGATCTCGGCGGGTGTCGGTCATCGGGGTCTCCTTCAGGTTTCTCGTGCGTGCCGGCGGTGCGCCGGCGCGCGGATGCTTCAATGGGCGGCCGCTCCGTCATGCACGGTGATCGCCGTCGGCGGCCCGTCGGCGGTCGCGAAATGGCAGGCGACCCAGTGCGCCGGGCGCAGCTCGCGCCAGGCCGGCACCTGCTGCGCGCACAGCGGCTGCACGTGGCGGCAGCGGGTGCGGAAGCGGCAGCCGGACGGCGGATCGATCGGACTGGGGATCTCGCCTTCGAGCACGATGCGCCGCTGCGTGCGCATCGTCGACGGCAGCGGCACCGGCTCGGCCGACATCAGCGCCTCGGTGTACGGATGCAGCGGCTGCTCGGTCACCGCCTCGGTCGGCCCCAGCTCCATGAAGCGGCCCAGGTAGGTGACCGCGACCCGGTCGCTGATGTGCGACACCACCGACAGGTCGTGGGTGATGAACACGTAGGTCAGGCCGAACTCGCGCTGCAGATCGGCGAACAGATTCAGCACGTCGCCGCGGATCGACACGTCGAGCGCCGCGACCACCTCGTCGCAGACGATCAGCCGCGGCCGCAGGGTCAGCACGCGGGCGATGTTGACCCGCTGCTTCTGACCGCCCGACAGCATGTGCGGATAGCGGCGGCCGTACTCGGGTGCGATGCCGACCCGGGCCAGCGCCCCGAACGCGCGCTGCTCGATCGCCGCCGCATCGAGCCCGCCGGCGATCTCCAGCGGCTCGCGCACGCTGGCCAGGATCGTCTGGCGCGGATTCAGCGCGGCGTTCGGATCCTGGAACACGATCTGGTAGTGGCGCCGATGCTCGCGCAGCTTGCCGGCCGGCAGCGCATGCAGATCGATGCCGTCGTGCAGCACCTGGCCGCTCGACGGCTTCAGCAGCGACACCAGCGCGCGGCCCAGCGTCGTCTTGCCGGAGCCGGATTCGCCGATGACGCCGAAGGTCTCGCCCGGCATCACGTCGAAGCTGACGCCGTCGACCGCCTTCACGGTGTCGGTGTGATCGCGGGTGGCGAAGCGGATGCCCAGATCGCGCACGCTGACGAGGGGCTGCATGGCCGGCGCGGCGGCGGGCTGCGAGTCCGGCCCGGAAGCCGGCCCCGAAGCAGGCTGCGATGCGCCGGCGGCGGCCTGCGTCATGCAACCGCTCCAGGCAGATGCAGCTCGGCCGCGCGGATGCAGCGTACCCGGCGCTGCGCCTCTATGTCGGCCAGCGTCTGCTCGCCGGCGCAAGGCGGCCGAGCATGCCCGCAGCGCTGCTGGAACCGGCAGCCGGGCGGCATCTGGCCCGGCAGCGGCACCCGGCCCGGGATCGACGGCAACTGCTCGCGCCGCTTCGCCAGCCCCGGCAGCGAGCGCAGCAGACCGGAGGTGTAGGGATGGCGCGGCCGCAGCAGCGCATCGTCGACCGGCGCATCCTCGACCACCTCGCCGGCATACATCGTCAGCATCCGGGTGCAGGTCTCGGCGACGACGCCCAGGTCGTGGGTGATGAACATCAGCGCGGTGCCGGCCCGCATCGACAGCTCCCGCAGCAGGTCGGTGATCTGCGCCTGCACGGTGACGTCCAGCGCGGTCGTGGGCTCGTCGGCGATCAGCAGCTTCGGTTCGCAGATCAGCGCCATCGCGATCATCACCCGCTGGCGCATGCCGCCCGAGAGCTGATGCGGATACTCGTCGCAGCGCCGCTGCGGCAGCGGGATGCCGACCTGGTGGAGCGCGGCGATCGCCCGCTCGCGCGCCTCGGCGCGGCTGGCCGGGAAATGCGTGCGATAAGCCTCGCCGATCTGCTCGCCGACGGTGAACACCGGGTCGAGCGCGGTCATCGGCTCCTGGAAGATCATCGCGATGTCGCGACCGCGGATCTCGCGCATCCGCGCCGCCGGCAGCCGGGTGAGGTCGGTGCCGTTGAACAGGATCCGACCTTCGACGTAGGTGGTGCGGGCGGGCAGCAGCCCGAGAATCGCCAGGCCGGTCACCGTCTTGCCGCAGCCGCTTTCGCCGACGACGCCCAGCCGTTCGCCGGCCGCCAGATCGAACGACACCTTGCGCGTGACCGCGACCCGACCGCCGGCCGAGCGGAACGAAATCGTCAGATCACGTACCTGCAGCACGGAGTCTCCTGGCTCGTGGTTCGCCTGACCTGCGGCCCGCGGCGCGCATCCGGCTGGCAGCCGCACCGGCGCGATGCGGCGACTCGTCAGAGGCGGCCCGTGCGCTGGCCGCCGTGTGAAAATCAGAATAACATGGATTGTCTACAATTAACTGATGCCAGTTTTACGGCGTCAAACCTTCCCCGCAAACGGGCGGAGACATGCAACCTGTGTTCAACCGACGCAGTGACGAGGCCGCTGGCGAGGCTCGCGGCGAGCGCGCCTCGACGGACGAAGATGCCGCCGACCGCCCGGCGCCGGCGCGGCGCACCACGCCGCGCAGCATCCCGGAGCAGATCGCCGACGAGGTCGGCGCGGCGATCATCGCCGGGCGGCACCGTACCGGCGACCGGCTGGTCGAGGCCGATCTGGCGCAGGCCTATGGCGTCAGCCGCGGACCGATCCGCGAGACCCTGCGCATCCTCGAGCGGCGCCGGCTGATCGAGCTGCTGCCGCGGCGTGGCGCCTATGTTCGCGAGGTGTCGCTGAACTCGATCGCGGACCTGTTCAACACCCGGCTGGCGATGAGCTCGATGGCCGCGCGCTACATGGCGATGATCCGGCCGCCCGGCTATCTCGACACGTTGCGGCGGCGGGTCGCCGAGCTGCACAGGCTCGCGCAGGCGCCCGGCACCACGCCGGGCGAGTTCGCCTACTGCGTGACGCGGCTGGTCAGGACGATCGCGCGCGGATCGGGCAACGAGCTGCTGAACGAGGTGATGACCGATCTGGCGAACCACACGGTGTGGACGACGATCTGGAAGACGCCGCTCGACTATCTGACGCCGGCCTCGCGGCGTTCCAATGCGAAGCAGCTCGCGGCGGTGCTGAAGGCGATCGAGGACGGCGACGGCGAGCAGGCCGAGCGCAGGCTGCGGGCGATGCTGGAGGCGGACCGCGATCAGGCGATCGCGGTGCTGGCGGCGATGCGCGGCGAGGTGTGCGAGCGCACGCGGCTGTTGCGGACCTCGACCGGGCGCGGTTAGAGTCGGCAGGGCCTTTCCGTTCGGCAGGGCCTTTCTGCATTGCGGCGCCGATGGCGCCACGGAGTCTGTTCGATGCATCGACGCGTCTTCCTCGGCATGGCCGGCCTTGCTGCGGCCGGGCCATTCGTTTCATCGGCTCAAACCTGGCCGGCGCGGCCGCTGCGGATGGTGGTCGCCTATCCGCCGGGCGGCAGCACCGACGTGGCCGCGCGGCTGCTGGCCGAGCGTCTGAGCCGGGTGCTGGGCCAGCAGGTGGTGGTGGAGAACCGCGCCGGCGCCGGCGGCACCGTCGGCGCCGGTTCGGTCGTGCGCGCCGAGCCCGACGGCTACACGCTGCTGTTCGCCGCCTCGCCCGAGCTGTCGATCGCGCCGACGACGATGAAGGCGCTCGCCTACGATCCGGTGGCCGACCTGAGGCCGGTATCGCTGGTCGGGCAGATTCCGTTCGTGCTGGTGGTCAATCCGCAACTGCCGGTGCAGAATCTGCAGGAGTTCATCGCCTACGCGCGCGCCAATCCCGGCAAGCTGAACTATTCCTCGTTCGGCAACAACACGTCGAATCACCTGAACGGCGAGCTGCTGAAGTCGCTGGCGCGGATCGACACCACGCATGTGCCGTACAAGGGCAGCGGGCCGTCGATCACCGATCTGATCGGTGGCCAGGTCCAGTACACGCTGGACGGGCCGCCGGCGGTCATGGAGCACGTGCGCGCCGGCCGGCTGCGCGCGCTGGCGGTGGCGGCGAACGCGCGGCTGGCCACCGCGCCCGCGGTGCCGACCTTCGCCGAAGCGGGGCTGCCGGGGTTCGTCGGCGGCACCTGGTTCGGGCTGCTCGCGCCAGCCCGCACGCCGCCCGCGGTGATCGAGCGGCTGAACCGCGAGACGGTGGCGCTGCTGACGTCGGACGAGCTGTCGAAGATCTACGCCGACCGCAGCATCGTGCCGTCGGGCAACAGCCCGCAGGACTTCGCGCGCTTCATCCGCGACGAGGTCGACAAGTGGAAGCAGCTCGCCGCCAAGGTGGGCATCGTCGCCGAGTAGGACATCCGATGAGAACCCTGCTGACCCATGCCACGCTGATCGATTGCGTGACCCCCGCGCCGCGCGCCGACGTCGCGGTGCTGATCGAGGACGGGCGGATCCGCGAGATCTTCGCAGCGGGCGCGGCGCCCGCGATCGGCGATGCCGAGGTGGTCGACCTGAAGGGCGCGTTCCTGATGCCGGGCCTGTGGGACGTGCACGTGCATCCGGACTATTTCGCGTCGCTGGCCGACATGCCGCTGACCGAGCAGGTCACCTTGTTCGGCCACAAGCTGCAGCAGGCGCTGCTGGAGTCCGGCATCGTCGGTTTCCGCAGCGCCGGCGCGCACCACTTCATGGACGTCGCGTGGAAGAAGGCGTTCGATTCGGGTCAGCATCTCGGTCCGCGGCTGTTCGCGGCCGGGCACTTCCTGACCACCACCGGCGGTCACTTCCTGACCTCGGGTCATGCGCTGGAGTGCGACGGCCCCTATGGCTTCGTGAAGGCGATCCGCGAGCAGATCAAGAACGGCGTCGACCACATCAAGCTGAACCTGTCGGGCGGCATCATGGGGCCGCCGTGGGACCTGCACAGGCATTCGTTCTTCCTCGACGACGAGATCCAGGCGGCGTTCGCGATCTGCAAGCTGCGCGAGTTCAAGGTGATGGCGCATGCGACCAACCCCGCCGCGGTGAAGGCGGCGATCAGGCTCGGCGCCCATTCGATCGAGCATGGCTACATCCTCGACGACGAGTGCATCGAGCTGTTCGTCGAGCACGGCACCTGGTACGTGCCGACGTTGGCGATCAGCCACCTGACGCCGAATCAGGCGACCAATCTGTGGGAGCGGGGCTGGGTCAAGGGGCGCAATCTCGCGCATGCGCTGTGCTGCCGCGCCGATGCGGCCTCCGACGTGCATCGCGAAGGGTTCCAGAAGGCGCTGAAGGCGGGCGTGAAGATGGCGCTCGGGTCGGACATCCGGCCGCTGAAGGAGGCGGCGCTGCTCGAACTGGGGCTGTGGGTGCGTGACGGCGCAACGCCCTGGCAGGCGATCCAGGCGGCCACCCGCAACGCCGCGGCGTTGTGCGGCGTCGGCGAGTCGCTGGGAACGGTCGAGGTCGGCAAGATCGCCGACCTGATCGTCGTCGGCGCCAATCCGCTGGACGACGTCGACAACGTCCGCAAGCTGCAGCTCGTGCTGAAGGACGGCCGCATCGTGTCGGACAGGCGGGCCGCGGGCGCGGCTCGATGAGTACGCCGCCGTCGCCGTCGTCGTCGCATATGCCGCCGCCGTCGCGTATGTCGTCGTCGTCATCGTCATCGTCGTCGTCATCGTCGCCGCTGCAGGTCGCGGTGATCGGCGCCGGCGTGGTCGGCACCGCGATTGCGCTCGAGCTTCGCCGGCGCGGCGCGCAGGTCACGCTGGTCGACCGCGATGCGCCGGGCAGCGGCTGCAGCGCCGGCAACTCGGGTGCGCTGAGCCCCGGGTCGGTCGCGCCGCTGGCGCTGCCCGGCGTGCTGACGTCGGTGCCGGGCATGCTGAAGGACAGCGAGAGCCCGCTCTATCTGCCGCTGACCTATCTGCCGTTCGCGCTGCCCTGGCTGCTGCGTTTCGTCGCGTCGGCGCGGCCCGACCGGGTGACCGAGGCCGCGCGGCAGCTCGATGCGATCCATCGCGGCGCGATCGAGCTGCACGAGCGGATGACGCGCGAGATCGGCGTGCCGGAACTGTTCCTGCGGCGCGGTCATCTGCATCTGTATCCGGACGAGGCGGCGCTCGCCAAGGACGGCACCGGCTGGCGGCTGCGCGCCGAGTACGGCTACCGCGCCGAGAAGCTGGACCGCGCCGGCATCGAGGCGCTGGAACCGCAGGCGCCGCCGCGTTACCGCATCGGCATGTACCTGGCCGATCACGCGACGATCCTGAATCCGCGCCGCTATGTCGAGGCGATGGCGCGGGCGTTCGCCGCGGCCGGCGGCAACGTTCAGCGGCTCGACGTGACCGCGCTGCGGCCGGCCGATGGCGGCTGGACCGTGCAGGCCGCAGCGCAGGCGCTGCGCTGCGACCAGGTGGTGGTGGCGGCGGGCGCCTGGTCGCGCGCGCTGCTCGATCCGCTGGGTGAGCCGCTGGCGCTCGAAAGCCAGCGCGGCTATCACGTGCAGTTCGCCGGCGGCCGCGACGTGGTGTCGCGCACCGTCGTGCTGGCCGACCGCAAGGTGTTCGTGACGCCGATGGAGGACGGTCTGCGCGCCGGCGGCACCGTGGAGATCGGCGGGCTCGCGCGGCCGCCGGATCCGCGGCGCTCGGCGGTTCTCGAACGGATCGCGCGCGACAGTTTCCCCGCTCTGCGGGACCTGCCGTGCGGAACCTGGATGGGCCATCGGCCGTGCATGCCCGATTCGGTGCCCCGCATCGGGCCCGCGCCGGCCCGGCCCGGCCTGTGGCTGGCGGTCGGGCACGGTCGCCTGGGCCTGACCGATTCGCTGCCGACGGCGCTCAGGATCGCCGACGCGATGCTGGGCCGCGAAGGGCGCGTGCCCGCGCAGCGGGTGCCGGTGCATTCGAACCCGTGACCGCATCGGGCCGGCCGGGCTTCGAGGCGCTGCAATGGTTCGGGCTGCTGGCACCGGCCGGCACGCCGCGCGTCAGCGCCCCGACATCCGCGCTCCCGCGTCCAGGCTGATCGTCGTCGCGTTCAGGTAGGCGTTCTCGACGATCGTGCATGCCAGGTGCGCGAACTCCTCGGCCTGGCCCATCCGCGACGGGAACAGGATCATCCGGTCGATGATCGAGCGCGACACCTTCTCGGGCAGGCCGGCGACCATGTTGGTGTCGAACAGCCCGGGCGCGATCGACACGACGCGGATGCCGTGCCCGGCGAGGTCGCGCGCGACCGGCAAGGTCAGCCCCATCACCGCCGCCTTGCTGGCGCTGTAGGCGGCCTGTCCCATCTGGCCCTGCCAGGCGGCGCCCGATGAGGTGTTGACGATGACGCCGCGCTCGCCGTCGCCGTTCGGCGCATTGCGGATCATCGCGACGGCCGCCAGCCGGATCACGTTGAAGGTGCCGGTCAGGTTGATCGCGATGACCTTGTCCCAGGTCGCCAGCGGGAACGGCTCGCCCTTGGCGTCGACCGTCTTGGCGGCGTCGGCGACGCCGGCGCAGTTGACGGCGACGTGCAAGGCGCCGAAGCGCTCGAGCGCCGCATCGACTGCCGCTTGCACCTGCCCGGCGTCGGCGACGTCGACGGCACGCGTCAGCAGCCGCCCCGCCGCGATCGACTCGGCGAGTGGCGCCAGCCGTGCCTCGTCGCGATCCACGGCGACCACCGCCGCGCCCTGCCGGGCAAGGCGCTGCGCGGTCGCGCGGCCGAGCCCCGATGCGGCGCCGGTCACCAGCGCCACCGTCGATCCGATCTCCATCGCAGGTCTCCCTTCTCAGCGCCCGAGAATCGTCACCGTGGCCACCGCTTCCTCGATGCCCTGCAGCCCGCCGCCATTCTCGGCGAGCGCGATGCGCGCACCTTGGACCTGGCGTGCGCCGGCTTCGCCGCGAAGCTGCGCGACCAGCTCGTGCACCTGCGCGAGCCCGGTCGCGCCGACCGGATGGCCCTTGGACTCGAGCCCGCCCGACGGGTTGACCGGGATGCGGCCACCGATCGCGGTGTCGCCGCGCTCGCTGACCGGCCCGCCGTCGCCGAACGCGCAGAAGCCGAGGTTCTCGATCTGGATGATCTCGCCCATCGCCGTGGCATCGTGGACCTCGGCGACCGACACGTCCTTCGGCCCGATGCCGGCGCGCGCATAGGCCCGTTTGGCGGCCAGCGCCGTGCAGTGGTGCTCGACGTCGGCCGGGTCGCGGTCGCTGCCGGTGTGCACGATGCAGGCGAGCACGCGGATCGCGCGCTTCGCGTCGACGCCGAGCCGCTTCAGCGCCGACGCCGCGCAGACGACGACGGCCGCGGCGCCGTCGGAGATCGGCGAGCACATCGGCAGGGTCAGCGGATACGTGATCGGCGGCGCGGCCAGCACCTGCTCGATCGTGTACGGGTCGCGGTACTGCGACAGCGGGTTGTGCACCGAGTGCCGGTGATTCTTCGCCGCCACCGCGGCGAGCTGGCGCTGCGTCGTGCCGAAGCGCTTCATGTGCATCCGCGAGAACGCCGCATAGACGTCCATGAACACGCTGTACGGCTTCGGCGACGTGCTGCCGGGCGGTGCCTCGACGCCCTTGCCGAGCTCGAGCAGGCGGTCGCGGATCGCCTCGGCGTCGTGCACGTCCCAGGCGCTGTCGAACACCGAGAACATCCGGTCGCGGTCGCGCGAGTACATCTTCTCGGCGCCGACCGCCAGCGCCACGTCGCCTTCGCCGGCGCGCACGAAGTTGACCGCCAGCGACAGCGCGCTGCTGCCGCTGGCGCAGGCGTTCTCGACATTGACCACCGGGATGCCGCCGATGCCCATCGCGCGCAGCGCGACCTGGCCGCGGATCATCTGCTGGCCTTCCATGTGGCCCTGCGAGGCGTTGGCGAAGTACGCGCCCTGCAGCGCGTCGGCCGCGAGCCCCGAATCGGCGAGCGCCGCATCGACCGCCTGCCGCGTCATGTCCTTGATGCCGGTGTCCAGCATCCGCCCGAACGGCGTCATGCCGACGCCGACGACGTACACCTGTTCCATCACGTCTCCTTCGTGCCGAGCAGCTCGGCGTTGCCTTCGCCCGGCGCGGGCGTGCCGCGAACCGGCCCGGGATGGCTGCCGTCGAACACCAGCGGCTGCGCGACGCAGCGCCGCATGCCGCCGCGGCCGTCGGGCACCTCGCGGAACAGCCCGCGGGCGATGAAGTGCGGGTCGGCCGCGACCTCGTCGAGGTCGTTCAGCGGCCCCCAGGCGATGCCGGCCGCATCGAGGCGCTCGGCCCAGACCGCGCGCGGCGCGCGCTCGAGCGCGGCGGCGATCCGCGCGCGCAGCCGCGCTTCGTCCGCGACCCGCTCGGCGCGGCCGAAGCCGGCGGCGTCGTCCATGTCGAGCAGCGCGCACAGCGGCCGCCAGAACCAGTCCTCGTGCGCGATCGACAGCGTCAGCAGCCGCCCGTCGCCGCAGCGGAACGTGCCGTAGGCCGGCTCGGCGCCGATGTCGGCAAGCGGTTCGCCGTTCATCGTCGGCCCGAGCATCACCGACATCCACGACACCAGCCCGTCGGTCATCGACACGTCGACGTGGCTGCCGCGCCCGCTGCGGCCGCGCTGCTGCAGCGCGGCCAGCGCGCCGACCACGGCGAACATCGCCGACGACAGGTCGCCGATCGCGAGATCGCCGGCCGGCGCGGCCGTGCCCGAGCGCGCCTGCGCGAACAGCAGCCCGGCGATCGCCTGGTACGACAGGTCGTGCGCCGGGCGGTCGCGGTACGGGCCGTCCTGGCCGAAGCCCGAGATCGACACGTAGACGAGGCGCGGATTCAGCGCGGATACATCCTCGTAGCCGAAGCCCAGCCGCGCCATCGTGCCCGGACGGAAGCCCTCGAGCATCACGTCGGCGCAGCGCAGCAGCGCGCGCAGCGCATCGCGGCCCGCGTCGGACTTCAGGTCGATCGCGACGGCGCGCTTGTTGCGGTTCAACGCCTCGTGGAACGCCGGGAACTGCCGGGCCGGGTCGCCGGCGCCGGGACGCTCGACCAGGATCACCTCGGCGCCGAGGTCGGCCATCAGCAGCGTCGCGTACGGCCCCGGATACTGCTCGGCGAGGCTGACGATGCGCAGCCCCGACAGCGGCCCCGCCGCGGCGCTCATCTTCCCTTCCACACCGGCGCGCGCTTCTCGACGAATGCGCCGATGCCTTCGGTCGCGTCCTCGGCGAGCATGTTGCGCACGACCAGCTCGCCGGCGTATTCGTAGGCGTCGGGCAGCTCCATGCCGAGCTGCCGGTAGAACGACTGCTTGCCGAGCGCGACGGTGAACGTCGATTTGCCGGCGATCTCGGCGGCCATGTCGGCGACCGCCGCGTCGAGCGCGTCGTCGTCGACGACCTCGTTGACCAGCCCGATGCGGAACGCATGCTCGGCGTCGAACAGGCGGCCGGACAGCAGCATCTGCATCGCGTGCTTGCGCGCCACCGCACGGCCGAGCGCCACCATCGGCGTCAGGCACCACAGGCCGATGTTGACGCCGGGCGTGGCGAAGCGGGCGCTGCGCGCCGCATAGGCGAGATCGGCGCTGGCGACGAGCTGCAGGCCGGCGGCGGTGGCCACGCCGCGCACCTTGGCAATCACCGGCCGCGGGTGCGCGACGATCGCCTGCATCATCCGGCTGCAGCGCTGCGCGATCTCCTTGCTGAATGCCGGGCTGTTCTTCTCCAGCACCTCGCGCAGGTCGTGCCCGGCGCAGAACACGCGATCGCCGGCGCTGTCGAGCACGATCACGTGCACGCCGGAATCGTCGGCCGATTCGTCGAGCGCCGCCTGCAGCGCCGCGATCATCGCCAGCGACAGCGCGTTGCCGGCGCGCGGCCGGTTCAGCGTCAACGTCAGCACGTTGCCGTCGCGGCGGCGGATCAGGATCGGGTCGGCCGCGGGTGCGTCGCCCGCGCGTGCGGTCTGCTCGGTCATCGTCTCCTCCGGTCGGCATCGCTGCCGGTGGGTAGCTGCGATTCGCGTGTTTCTACTTTACACTCATTTAATTGACCGCTGGGTAGAATCCTGCCGCGATCGCGGCTGCGAATGACGAGGAGACGCCGATGACCGCACCCGATCCGATCCTTGCCGAGACGCGCGACGGCGCGCTGTGGCTGACGCTGAACCGGCCGGCCGCGCTGAACGCGCTGATACCGGAGGTCGTCGCCGGCATCGGCCGCGCGCTGGCCGCCGCCGAGAACGATCCGGCGGTGTGCGCCGTCGTGCTGACGGGCAATGGCCGCGCGTTCTGCGCCGGCGCCGACCTCAAGCACGTGCGCCGCACCACGCAGGGCGACGAGCGCGCGGTCGCCGAGTTCCTCGACACGGTGCTGGCGGTGATGAACCGGCTCGAGAAGTTCCCCAAGCCGGTGATCGCCGCGATCAACGGACTGGCGCTCGCCGGCGGCCTGGAGCTGGTGCTGTGCTGCGACCTGGTGATCGCCGCGCGCTCGGCGAAGCTCGGCGATGCGCACGCCAACTACGGCCTGCTGCCGGGCGGCGGCAGCTCGGTGCGGCTGCCGCGCAAGATCGGCCCGACGCGCGCGAAATACCTGCTCTACACAGGCGAGTTCGTGCCCGCCGAGAAGCTGGTCGAGGCGGGGCTGGTCAACGAGGTGGTCGACGATGCCGACCTGCCTGCCGCGGTCGGCCGCCTGGTGGCGAAGCTGCGCTCGAAGAGCCCGCTGGTGCTGCGCCGGATGAAGGCGCTGGTCGACGACGGGCTCGAGCAGCCGGCCGAGACGGCGCTGCGCCTGGAGCTGCTGGCGAGCGAGGTGCACGCGCACAGTCACGACATGAGGGAAGGGCTGGCGGCGTTCGAGGAGAAGCGGGCGCCGAGATTCTCCGGGCGTTGAGACCCGTGCGCGCCGCGCCGGCCGCGTGCGTGGTCGCGGCCGGCGCCGGCGTACGGGCGATCGTGAAGGGCCATGCGGCGCGCCGGGGGCAGGGCGCAGCCTTCAGCCGAGCCAGCGCTTCCTGCGCCGGTAATGCTTGACCTCGCGAAAGCTCTTGCGCTCGCCTTCGAGGTTCAGGCCCAGGTAGAACTCGCGCACGTCCTCGTTCGACTTCAGTTCGTCGGCCGGGCCCTCCATGACGATCCGGCCGTTCTCCATCACGTAGCCGTAGTCGGCGATGTCGAGCGCCACGCGCGTGTTCTGCTCGACGATCAGCAGCGTCACGCGCTCGCGCTTGAGCGACTCGAGCAGCGCGAACACCTCGTCGACGACCAGCGGCGCCAGGCCGAGCGAGGGCTCGTCGATCATCACCAGCTTCGGCGCCGACATCATCGCGCGGCCGATCACCAGCATCTGCTGCTCGCCGCCCGACAGGTAGCCGGCGGTGCGCGCCTTCAGCGCCGCGAGCCTCGGGATGCGGGTGTAGACCTCGTCGATGCGCCGCCGTACCTCGGCGCCGGAAGGCTCCATGTGGCCGCCGACGATCAGGTTCTGCTCCACGGTCAGGTGGCGCAGCACGCGACGGCCCTCCATGATGTGCACGAGCCCGGCGCGCATGATGTCCGCCGGGTCGCCGCCGTCGATCCGCGTGCCGCCCAGCTCGATCGAGCCGGAGCTGACCTTGCCGTCCTCGGTGCGGATCAGGTTCGAGATCGACTTCAGCGTGGTGCTCTTGCCCGCTCCGTTGCCGCCCAGCAGCGCCACGCACTTGCCGTCGGGCACCACCATGGAGATGCCCTTCACGGCCAGGATGACGTCGCTGTAGATCGCCTCGACGTTGTTCAGTACCAGCACGTTGCGCTCCACTCGAGCGTGCGGCCCGGCGGGACGCGGGCGGCGCAGGGCCGGCCGCGCCTCGCCGGCCGCCCGGTCACCATTTGTTGACCGTAGGCACCGGAACGTTCTGCGCAGCGACCGTGTACTTGCCATCCTTGACGGTGCCGATGTTCACCGCCATGCCGGACAGCGGGAACGGCGCCTCCTTGGAGAACTTCAGGTCGGGCAGCACGCCGAACGTCTGCTTGCTGGTGATCGTGTGCTTGAACATCGCATTGCGCACCGCCTCGCCGGTGACCTTGTCGGCGCCGCCGTCCTTGGCCGCCGCCTCGATCGAGCGCAGCGTGAACAGCATCTGGTTCATGCCCATCAAGGTCATCACGTCCCAGCCGCCGGTCAGCTTGTACTTCGCGACCAGCATGTCGTAGAAGGCCCGGGTCTCGCTCGCGTCGCCGCTCGGGATCGCCATCCCGTAGACCTCGTAGTCGCCCTCGAGCTGCCCGATGCCGCCGGCGGCCTTGCCGGAGGCGGGCAGCCCGTTGTGCGAGCTCATCATGATCGGAATGTCCTTGCGGTTCAGCGCCTGCAGCGCTCGCTTGGTCGCGACCACCGCCGCGGTATTGGTCTGGATGTTGATGACCTGGGCGCCCTTGCGCACCAGCCGGTTCACCTGCGTGGTCAGGTCGCTGGGCTGCACCTCGGTGAACACCGTCTCGACGACTTCGAGCTTGTCCTTGTTGTCGGCCGCGAACTTCACGAGCCCCTTGTGGATGTCGACGTACGCCGGCGCGGCTTCCGAGGAGATGATGCCGATCTTCAGCGGACCGGTGATGCCCTTCTGCTGGCGGTACCAGAGATAGAACGCGCCCGACTCGTGCGTGTAGGTGCCGCGCGGATTGAACACCCAGGGGTCGGGACGCCAGGCGTAGCCGTAGGCGGCCGTGGCCATCATCAGCGGGATCTTGTCGTCCGGCAGGCGCTGCTGCAGCGCGGCCGAATCGGGTCCGCCCAGACCGAGCGCGGCGATCGGCTTGAGCTCGGACTTGATGCCGGGCCACAGGCTCGAGGTCTGCGCGGTGTCGTAGCGGGTGTCGTAGTCCTTCATGTTGATGCGGACGCCGAGGCCCTTGCCGACCTCCTCGTTCCACCAGTTGAGCACCGCCCAGCGGCCGGCGATCAGCGACTTCATGATGTCCGCGTAGGGGCCGGTGAAGTCGGCCATGCCGGCGACGTTGTAGGTGGCCTGCGCCATCGCGGGCAGGGGAACCCCCGCACCGGCCGCCGCCAGCGCGCCCGCCGCCAGGGCGCCCAGCGTGTTCCTTCTCGAGATGCTCATCTTGCTTTCTCCTCTTGCGAACGGTGCCGGCCGGAGGCCGGCTGCTTTCCACGCGCCCCGGCCCGCCGTCAGTACGGGAACGGCCACAGGCGATAGGTTCTCTTCAGGATGTTCCAGCGGTGCATCAGCCCGCGCGGCTCGAAGATCAGGAAGGCCGCGATCACGCCGCCCAGGAACACGTTCATCACCGAGAACACGACGTCGCCGCCCAGGAACGGCAGCTTCTCGACGATCGTCGGCCCGAGCGATGTCAGCCCTTCCTGCACCACCTTGATGACGAACACGCCGATCAGCGCGCCGGTGATCGAACCCATCCCGCCGACGATGATCATCGCGATGAACCAGATCGAGTGCAGCAGCGTGAACTGGTCGACCGCGACGAAGCGCACGAAATACGCCCACAGCCCGCCGCCGATGCCCGCATAGAACGCACCGAGCAGGAACGCGGTGGCCTTGGTGCGCACGACGTCGATGCCCATCATGCCGGAGGCGACGTCGTCGTCGCGCACCGCGACGAACGCACGGCCGTGGCGGCTACGCGCGATGCCGTAGGCGCCGGCGATCATGATCGTCGCGATCGCGAGGCACAGGTAGTAGATCGCACCGTCGCTGGCCAGCCGGATGCCGAAGAACGTCGCCGGATCGATGCTCAGGCCGTTCGAGCCGCCGAGCCAGCTCATCGGCAGGTTGAGCACGAAGAAGTGGAACAGGAACTGCGCGGCGATCGTCGTGAGCGCGAGGTAGAAGCCCTTGATCCGCACCGCCGACAGGCCGAACACGAAGCCGAACAGCGCGGCCGCCAGCCCGCCGACCGGAATCGACAGCCAGAAGGGCAGGCCGGCCTTCGACGCGCACACCGCGGTCACGTAGGCGCCGACGCCCATGAACGCCGCCTGCCCGAGGTTCACCTGGCCGGCGTAGCCGGTGTTGATCTGCAACCCGACGACGACGACCGCCGAGATCAGCATCACGCTGCCGATCGACACGAGGCGAGGGCTGAGGAACTGCGGGACCAGCAGCAGCGCGACCAGGAATGCCAGCAGCGCCAGCGCCTGGCCGCGCGTGCGGATCAGCGCCTGGTCGCGCTCGTAGCGGGTCGCGAATACGCCTGCGGGGTCCATGGTAGATGCCTCAGACCCTTTCGATGGTCCGCCAGCCGAACATGCCGGTCGGCCGGATGAAGAGGATGCCCAGCATGATCACGAAGGGCAGGATCGAGCCGACCGCGCCGCCGATCCAGGGATCGAGGTAGGCGACCGCGAGCCCCTGGACGATGCCGACGATGATGCCGGCCAGCAGCAGGCCGGACACCGACTCCAGACCCGCCAGCAGCGCGACCGGCAGCGCGGTGAGGCCGATGTCGGACGCGAGGAAGTTCAGCGACTTGCCGCTCAGGTAGATCACCGCGCCGACGGTCGACAGCACCGCCCCCAGGATCCACGCGAACGCGATCGAGGCACGCACCGAGATGCCCAGCGACAGCGCGACCTGGTGATCCTCGGCAACCGCGGTCATCTTCAGCCCGAGGCGGGTACGGTCGAAGAACCACGACAGCCCGAAGCCGATGACCACGGTGACGATGCCGCCGTACAGCAGCGAGCGCGGGATGAAGATGTCGCCCAGCATGATCGGCGCGAGGTCGAAGACGATCGGGAACGGCCTCACCTGCGGGCCGAACAGCAGCAGCACCACGCCGCGGATCAGGATCAGCAGGCCGATCGTGACCATCACCATCGCGAACACCGATTCGCCGACCAGCCGGGAGAAGAATATCCGCTCGATCAGCAGCCCGAACGCCGCGGCGATGACGAAGGCGAGCGGCAGGCCGATGTACAGCGGCAGGCCGAAGCTGACGACCAGCCACCAGACGACGAAGCCGCCGAACACCACCAGCTCGCCCTGCGCGAAGTTGAACACCTTCGAGGCGCGGTAGATGACGGCGAAGCCCATCGCGATCAGCGCGTAGAGCAGGCCGATCAGCGCGCCGTTGATCACGTAGTTGACGAAGTCGATCAGCATGTGACACCTCGTTGTGCGCCGTGCCCGCGGCCGGCCTGGTCTGCGGCCTGGCCGCCGGCCCGGTCGTCGGCGTCGTGCAGCCGGACCGTGGCGGCCAGCCTGCCTTTGCGGCCGTCCTGGTAGGTCACCGGGATCTCGATGCGAACCTCCGGACGGCCTTCGTACAGGCCCTCGATCAGCGCCGCATAGCGTTCCTCGAGGAACTCGCGACGCAGCTTGCGGGTGCGCGTGAGCTCGCCCTCGTCCGGGTCGAGCTCCTTGGGAAAGTTCGCGAAGCGGTGCACCCGCGAGTGTTCCGGCAGGAACAGGTTGACGCGCGCGATCTCGCGGCGGATCAGCTTCGCCACCTCGTCTTTCTGCGACAGGTCGGCGAACGTGGAGAAGCCGATGTTGCGCTCCTCGGCCCAGCGCGACACGACGCCCATGTCGATGTTGATCAGCGCGCCGATGTAGTCGCGCCGCTCGTCGCCCAGGATCATGATGTCCTTGATGAACGGGCTGAAGCGCAGCCGCGTCTCGATGAACTGCGGCGGAAAGCTCTCGCCGCTGCGCAGCTTGCGCATGTCGTCGACGCGTTCGAGGAACACCAGCTCGCCCTGCCGGCTCGTCGACACGGCGTCGCCGGTGCGGTACCAGCCGTCGAGCAGCCGCTCGGCCGTCTTGTCCTCGCGCCGCCAGTAGCCCTGGAAGAACGACCCGCCGCGCACCAGCAGCTCGCCGTCTTCGGCGATCCTCCATTCGAGCCGCGGCCCGGCCTCGGGGTGCGCCTGCAGCCACTGGCCGACCGTCTCGAGGTCGTAGCGCTCGCCCTGGTGGGCGGTCATCAGCCCGAACTCGGTCGCGCCGTAGAAGTTGCGCAACGGCACGCCGATCGCGTGGAACAGCCGGAACACGTCGGGCGCCATCGTCGAGCCGCCGCACATCGCGACCTTCAGCCGCGTCAGGCCGAGCTGGTCGCGCAACGGCCGCAGCACCAGCGCCTCGGCGAGCGGCAGCAGCGCGCGTGCGCCGGCCGGCGCCGGGCGGCCCTCGAGCGTGTTCACGTGGACCTGGTGACCGGTCCGCAACCCCCACTCGTAGATCCGGCGGCGCCAGGCGCCCGCGTCGAGCATCCGCGCCTGCAGCGTGGCGGCCAGGCTTTCCCACTGGCGCGGCGCGAACACCATCACCTCGACGGCCAGCTCGCGGATGTTCTCCAGCACCTGCTCCGGGCCTTCGGGGAAGTTCACCGTGAAGCCGAACAGGGCGTGCCCGCCATA
>DAISWF010000031.1:0-3744 GCA_036826495.1 Burkholderiaceae bacterium | reverse complement strand
CAGCGTGAGGCCCAGGGTCAGGCCCATCATCTGCTCCGTCGCCCAGGCCGGTGCGATGTAGGTCAGGTATTCCATGCCCGGCACCAGGTGGTCCCCCAGGCTGCTGGTGAGCCGGTGGACGCTGTCGTTCAGATAGCGGTGCGTGAGGATCACGCCCTTGGGCTTGCCGGTGGTGCCCGAGGTGTACGACAGCACGGCGATGTCGTCGACGCCGCCATCGTCGACGAGCCGCTCGAACGCCTGCGCGTCGTTGTCGTGTGCCGCGCGACCGACGTCCTGCACCGCGGTGAACGAGCGCAGCGCGTCGTGGCGGTACGACCACATGCCGGTGGCGTCCCAGTACACGATCGCGCGCAGCCGGGGTGAGCGCGGCAGGATCGCCAGCCCCTTGTCGACCTGCTCCTGGTCCTGCGCGACCAGGTAGACGGCCTCGCTGTCGTCGACCAGATACTGCACCTCGTCGGCGGTCAGGTCGGGGTACATCGACACGACCTTGGCGCCGATCGCCTGCGCCGCGTACTCGGCCCAGAAGTGCTCGGGCTCGTTCTCGCCGATGATCGCCACCGTCTCGCCGCGCTGCACGCCGGCGGCGCGCAGCCCGAGCGCGAAGTCGCGCACGTTGCGCAGCACCTCGTCGAACGTGTACTCGCGCCAGATGCCGCGGTATTTGTGCCGCTCGGCGATGCGCGACGGTTCGGCCTTGGCGCGCGCGAGCAGGTGCTGCGGCAGCGTGCGCATCGGCACGGTCATGCGTGCCTCCCTTCGGCGCGGGCGGCCTTGTCGCCGCCGAGATAGGCGGCGATGACGGCCGGGTCGGCCTGCACCTCGGCGGGCGTGCCGACCGCGATGCGCTTGCCGAAGTCGAGCACGACGACGCGGTCGGCGAGATCCATCACGACGCCCATGTCGTGCTCGACCAGCACGATCGGCAGCCGCCGCGCCTCGCGCACGTCGAGGATGAAGCGCGCCAGGTCCTCCTTCTCCTCGGTGTTCATGCCGGCCATCGGCTCGTCCATCAGCAGCACGCGCGGCTCCTGCGCGAGCGCGCGGCCGAGGTCGACGCGCTTGCGCAGTCCGTAGCCGAGGCTGCCGACCGGCCGGTGGCGGATCGACTCGATCTCGAGGAACTCGATGATCTCCTCGACGAACTCGCGGTGCCGCACCTCCTCGCGCTGCGTCCACGGAAAGTACAGGAACGACTGCGCGACCGAGCTGCGCATGTGCAGGTGACGGCCGACCATGATGTTCTCGATCACGGTCATGCCCGAGAAGATGTGGGTGCCCTGGAAGGTGCGCGCCAGCCCGGCGCGGGCGATCTCGTGCACCGGCATCGACGCGATGTCGCGCCCGAGGAACCGGATGCGGCCCTGCTGCGGCCGGTAGAAGCCGCTCAGGCAGTTCATCAGCGAGGTCTTGCCGGCGCCGTTGGGGCCGATCACCGCGAGCAGCTCGTCGTCGCGCACCGTGACCGACACGTCGCTCAGCGCGACGACGCCGCCGAAGCGCATGCGGATGCCGTCGGCGACGATCACGTCGCCGCCGCGCGGATGCGCCGCGCCCGCAGTGGAGACCGGCGCACCGTGCTGCTGCGCGTGCGCCGACATCAATGCCTCCCCGTCCGTCGATCGGTGTGCACTTCCGCCTCCCCTCCGAGGTGGCGGCCTCGGCGCGCGTCGCGCGCGAAGCCGCGTCTCGTCTGATTCTGCGTTCGGATTATTGACCGGTCAGTAGAACTTATGCAAGCCGGCCCGCTCAGCGCCGCGCGGTGCGCGTCGTGCGCCGGCCCTGCGGGCCGGGCTGCGCGCGGATCGCCGCCACCAGCAGGTCCTCGAAGCCGGCGGCGATCTCCTCCGAGCTCATCGGCCCGTCGGGCCGGAACCAGCGTGCGCACATCCAGTTGACCGCGCCCATGAAGAACAGCACGACGAGCTTGGGATCGAGCGTCCGCACGCTGCCGTCGGCGACGCCTTCGTCGACGAAGGCGCGCAGCGCGTGGTCGAACGCGTCGCGCCGCCGCTGCACCTCGGCGCGCTGCCCGGGCTCCAGCGCATCGTGCTCGCGCAGCACCGCGAAGTTGCCCATCTCGCCGGTGAACAGCTCGATGAAGCGCCGGCCGGTCAGCGCCGCACGCTCCAGGCCGTTGCGCCCGTTGGCGCGCGCGTAGGCGAGTGCCTGATCGCCGAGGTCATAGGTCATCATGTGGCACTCGAAGAGGATCTCCTGCTTGCCGCGCACGTAGTAGTACAGCGCCGCCTTGGTCACGCCGAGCGCGGCCGCGACGTCGTCGAGCGAGGTGTTGGCGAAGCCGCGCGCGTTGAACGCGCGCGCCGCCTCGCGCAGCACCGCATTGCGCTTGAGCCGGTACTGCTCGTCCTGGCTGGTGACGACGTTGCTCCAGGCGTTGCCGTTGCGGCCGCGCGCTGCGGACTTGCGCGTCCCGGCGCTCGCTGCCTTGCGCGTCGCGGGGGGCGCCGCCTTGCGGCTGCGGCCCGGGCTCGTCGTGGTCACGGCAATGCCCCCTTTCGTGGGTGTGCGGCGGTTGCGTTTCGCGGAAGTCAGAGGCTGCGCGAGACGATCAGCTTCTGGATGTCGCTGGTGCCTTCGTAGATCTTGCAGACGCGCACGTCGCGACAATAGCGCTCGACCGGGAAGTCCTGCAGATAGCCGTATCCGCCGAAGGTCTGCAGCGCGTCGGAGCAGACCCGCTCGGCCATCTCGGTCGCGTACAGCTTGGCCATCGCCGCCTCGCGCGAGCACGGCAGGCCGGCCTCGAGCAGCCGCGCCGCGTGCAGGTAGAACTGGCGCGCCACGGCGATCGAGGTCGCCATCTCGGCGAGGCGGAACGACACCGCCTGCAGCTCGAAGATCGGCCGGCCGTAGGCCTCGCGCTCCTTCGCGTAGCGCACCGCCGCGTCGAGCGCCGCCTGGGCGACGCCGACCGCCTGCGCGGCCACCGCGATGCGGCCGTCGGCCAGCCCCGACATCGCGATCCGGTAGCCGGCGCCGGCCTCGCCGAGCAGGCTGTCCGCCGGCACGCGCACGCCGTCGAGGCGGATCTGCGCGACGTGGGCGGTGCGCTGCCCCATCTTGTGCTCGACGCGCGTGACGGTGTAGCCCGGCGTCGCCGGATCGAGCAGGAACGCCGAGATGCCGCGCCGGCCGGCCGCCGGATCGGTGATCGCCATGGCGACCGCGGCGCCGGCCTCGCTGCCGTTGGAGATGAACTGCTTGGTGCCGTCGAGCACGTAACCGTCGCCGTCGCGGCGCGCCGTCGTCTTCAGGCTGGCGGTGTCGGAACCGAAGTGCGGCTCGGTCAGCAGCCACGCGCCGATGCGATCGCCGCTCGCGCCGGGCGGCAGCCAGCGGCGCTTCTGCTCGGGCGTGCCGTGGCGCGCGACGGTGTAGTAGAACATGTTGTGCACGTGGAAGATCGTGCCGACGCCGCAGTCGGCGCCCGACAGCGCTTCCAGCGCCAGGCAGTAGGCGGTGAAGCCGGCGCCGGCGCCGCCGTGCTCCTCGGGGACCATCATGCCCATGAAGCCGGCCCCGGCGAGCGCACGCAGCTCGTCACGCGGCCACAGCGCGTCGCGGTCGCGAGCGGCGGCGGTCGGCGCGATGACCTCGCGGCCGAGGCGCAGCGCGGTTTCGCGGATCATCCGCTGCTCTTGCGTCACGAACTCGAAGCCCGAGCCCGACTCGACGGCCGCTGCCGCCCTGGTGATCGCATTCATCGCTGCGACGTCT
>DAISWF010000030.1:0-29649 GCA_036826495.1 Burkholderiaceae bacterium | reverse complement strand
GGCGGCTGGTGGTTCTGGGATCCGGTCGAGAACGCGTCGTTCATGCCGTGGCTGGTCGGCACCGCGCTGATCCATTCGCTGGCGGTGACCGAGAAACGCGGAACCTTCCGAAGCTGGACCGTGCTGCTGGCGATCATCGCGTTCAGCCTGAGCCTGCTCGGCACCTTCCTGGTCCGCTCGGGCGTGCTGACCTCGGTCCATGCGTTCGCCACCGACCCGGCGCGCGGTGCGTTCATCCTGGCGTTCCTGGCGATCGTCGTCGGCGGGTCGCTCGCGCTGTTCGCCTGGCGCGCACCGCGCATCGGCACCGGCCCCGGCTTCTCGCTGCTGTCGCGCGAATCGATGCTGCTGGCCAACAACGTGCTGCTGCTGGTGGCGATGGCCGCGGTGCTGCTCGGCACGCTGTACCCGCTGGTGCTGGACACGCTGGAGCTCGGCAAGATCTCGGTCGGCCCGCCGTACTTCGAATCGGTGTTCTATCCGCTGATGGCGCCGGCGCTGTTCCTGCTGGGCATCGGCCCGATCGCCCGCTGGCGCGAGGAATCGCTGCCGGCGGTGGCGCAGCGGCTCAAATGGGCATTCGGCTGCGCGGTGGCCTGCGCACTGCTGCTGCCGCTGACGATGGGCGGCTTCCGGCCGCTGACCAGCCTCGGGCTGCTGTTCGGCCTGTGGATCACGTTCGCGAGCCTGACGATGATCGTGCAGGCGCTGCGCGACCGCGACGGCCGCCTGCAGGCCGGCCGGGCACGGCTGATCGCCGCCAGCACCTGGGGCATGCATGCGGCCCACATCGGCATCGCGGTGTTCGTCATCGGCGTCACGCTGGTCAAGAGCTACGAGATCGAGCAGGATGCGCGGATGACGGTCGGCCAGACGCTGCAGGTCGGCGACTACGCGGTGCGCTTCGAGCGGATCGAGGAGGTCACCGGCCCGAACTACGACGGCGTCCGCGGCCGCTTCACGCTGACCCGCGACGGCCGCGCGATCGGCCTGCTGCAGCCCGAGAAACGCGTCTACCGCGCGACCGGCCAGCCGATGACCGAGGCGGCCATCGACCATGGGCTCACCCGCGACGTCTACCTGTCGATGGGCGAGCCGCTGCCCGGCGACGCCTGGGCGGTGCGGCTGCAGGTCAAGCCGTACATCGCCTGGATCTGGCTGGGCTGCGTGGTGATGGCGCTCGGCGGCTTCGTCGCGATCGCCGACCGCCGCTATCGGCGCGGCCGTGCCGCGCTGCCCGCCGCCGCGCCCGCGACGGGGGCCGCCGGCGATGCGGCGCCCACCCGTTCCTGATCGCCGGGGACGGCCGTGCGCATCCTGAAGTTCCTGATTCCTCTGGCGGTGTTCGCCGGCATCGCCTGGTTCGCCTGGCAGGCGCTGTCGCGCGATCCGCGCGAGCTGCCGTCGCCGCTGATCGGCAAGCCCGCGCCGGCGTTCAGCCTGCCGACCCTGGCCGATCCGCAGACGAGCTGGTCGCCGCAGGCGATGCGCGGCAAGGTGTGGCTGCTGAACGTCTGGGGATCGTGGTGTGCCGCCTGCCAGATCGAGCATCCGCTGCTGATGGATCTGGCCAAGGCCGGCACGCTGCCGATCGTGGGCCTGGCGTGGAAGGACATGCCGAACAGCTCGCAGGCCTGGCTCAAGCGTTTCGGCGATCCGTATGCGGTGGTGATCAGCGACTTCGCCGGCAAGGTCGCGATCGACTACGGCGTCTACGGCGCGCCGGAGACTTTCCTGATCGATCAGACCGGCCTGATCCGCTTCAAGCAGGTCGGCCCCGTTACACCCGAAGTGCTCGAGCGCAAGCTGCTGCCGCTCGTGCGCGAACTGCAGGCCGGGAAGGGATGAAGACATCGACCGCCTTGATGCTGGCCGTGCTGCTCGGTGCGCTGTGCCTGGGCCAGGCGCCGGCCCAGACCCAGTCGCAACCCGGCGGGCCGGCCCGCTCGGCCGATTCGGTGCGCGACCCGGCGCAGGAAACGCGGCTCAAGCAGCTTTCGGAAGAGCTGCGCTGCCTGGTGTGCCAGAACCAGTCGCTGGCCGATTCCAATGCGGAATTGGCGGTCGATCTGCGCAACCAGGTGCGCGACCAGATCGAGCAGGGCAAGAGCGACCAGGAGATCAAGAGCTATCTGGTGCAGCGCTACGGTGACTTCGTGCTGTACAAGCCGCCGGTGCAGAGCAACACGACGCTGCTGTGGTTCGGTCCGTTCGCGCTGCTGGCGGTCGGTCTGTCGGTCTGGTGGCTGATGTCGCGCCGCCCGGCGCGCGGGCCCGCTTCGGCGAATGGCGCCGCCGGCTCCGGCCCGGCGGGTACCGTGGCATCGAACCCGGGCACCGCTGGGCGGCCGGGCGATTCTCCGGACCTGGCGGCCGCCCGCCGGCTGCTCGACGAGGAGCCCTGAGCAACGTGCCCGCCGTCGAGCGGACACCGGGCATCGGGCTTGCTGCTGCCACCGGGCCATGCCAGCGTTCAGGACGATGAGCGAGTCTCCCAAGCCCGCCCCGCGGCACTTCTCGATGCTGCGCGGCTTCCATCTGGCCGACTTCCTGACCCTGGGCAACGCCGCCTGCGGCATGGCGTCGGTGTTCCTCGCGCTGCTCTTTGCCGCCGGCGGCGACATCGGGCACTTCATGCTCGCCGCCGCGATGCTGCCGGCCGCGCTGGTGTTCGACGTCTTCGATGGCCGGGTCGCGCGCTGGCGCCAGCAGCATTCGGCGCTGGGCCGCGAGCTCGACTCGCTGGCCGACGTGATCTCGTTCGGCGCCGCGCCGGCGGTGCTCGCATTTGCCGCGGGCATGCAGGGCGGCTGGGACGCGCTGGCGCTGATCTACTTCGTCTGCTGCGGCGTGAGCCGGCTGGCCCGCTACAACGTCACCGCCGAATCGCTGTCCGAAGGATCCGACAAGGTGGCCTACTTCGAAGGCACGCCGATTCCGACCAGCGTGCTGCTGGCGCTGGTGCTGGCGCTCGCGGCCTGGCTCGGCCGGATCGGCGACGCGCTGCCCGGCGGCGTCTGGTCGCTGGGTCCGTGGGAGCTGCATCCGCTGGCGCTGCTGTTCGTGCTGTCCGGCTCGCTGATGATCAGCAAGACCTTGCGGATTCCGAAGATCTGAGGCTTCAGGCCGCGCCGGTCCGGGCAGTCCGGGCAGTCCGGGCAGTCCGGGCAGTCCGGGCAGTCCAGCGTGTGGCCGGCAGGCGTTGGCCGGACGCAGCCGGACGCAGCCATCCGCCGCCGATCGCCGGCCCACGACCGCCGGTCGCACCGCCCCTGCAGCCCGCCCCCACGCGGCCGATCGAACGATCATCGATTCCCTGTGCGCGGGTGGCGCACCGACGGCTCTGCCGAAACGACGACGACGATGAATCTCGAAATCCTTCGCTGGCAGCCCGATCGCGGCTGGTCCGGCGATCCGGCCAGCTCATCCGCCACCCTCCCCCCCGCCGACCTGGTGCTGTACTTCGGCGCGACCGACCGGTTGACCGACGGCGCGCCGTATCGCGACCTGCGCGAACGCTTCCGCGATGCGCCGATCGCCGGCTGCAGCGCCGGCAGCCAGATCGTCGACGCCGACATCGACGACGACCTGGTCGTCGCGGTGGCGATCCGCTTCGCCGGCACCCGGGTGCGCGCGTTCAGCGAACCGATCACCGCGATCGGCGAATCGCATGGCTGCGGCGTGCGGCTGGCGACCAGGCTGCTGGGGCCCGGCCTGCAAGGGCCCGGTCTGCATAGGTCCGGCCCGCAAGGGCCCGATCTGGCCGGCGTGCTGGTGCTGTCGGACGGCTTGTCGGTCAACGGCACGCACCTGCTCGAAGGGCTGGTCTCGGTGCTCGGCGAAACGATGCCGATCTCCGGCGGACTGGCGGGTGACGGCGCGCGCTTCGAACGGACGCTGGTCGGACTGGACGAGCCGCCGGCGGGCGCGCGCGTCGTCGCGATCGGTTTCTACGGCGCATCGCTGCGGATCGGCCAGGCGGCCGTCGGCGGCTGGGACGCATTCGGCCCGCCGCGCCGCATCACGCGCTCCAGCAACAACGTGCTGTTCGAGCTCGACGGCAGCCCGGCGCTCGATCTGTACGAGCGCTACCTCGGCGACGAGGCGACCGGCCTGCCCGGCACCGCGCTGCTGTATCCGCTGCAGATCTGGGATCCGGCGCATCCCGAGGACACCGCGGTGCGCACCGTGCTGTCGATCGACCACGATGTCGGATCGATGACCTTCGCCGGCGATCTGCCGCAGGGCTGGTCGGCCCAGTTGATGCGCGGCACGCATGCCCGGCTGATCCGCGGCGCCGGCGACGCGGCGGCTCACGCGCTCGACAGCCTCGGCGCCGACGCCGAAGTGCCGGCGCTGGCGCTGCTGATAAGCTGCGTCGGCCGCCGGCTGCTGATGGGGCAGCGCACCGCCGACGAGGTCGAAGCGGTCGCCGAGGCGCTGGGCGCCGACGTGGCGCAGATCGGCTTCTACTCGTACGGTGAGATCGCGCCGCGCGAACGCCAGCGCAAGTGCGACCTGCACAATCAGACGATGACGGTCACGCTGATCGCCGAAGCAGCGGTCTGAGACGGTCTGAGCACTCTGAGCGGAGATCGTCGAACATGCAGCGTCTGATCCGCCGGCAGCTCGCGCGCGCCCGCGACCCTTCGGGTGCGGTCGACATCGAGCTGCTGGCCGGCCTGGTGGCCAGCACCTACGAGGAATTCGATCGCGACCGCGAGCGCTCCGACCGCGCGAACCGGCTGATGAGCAGCGAACTCTCGGAAGCCTACGAACGCCTGACGCGCAGCGCCGAGGCGCTGCGCATCCAGAACCGCCGCTTCGAGGCCGCGCTCGACAACATGAGCCAGGGCCTGTGCATGTTCGGCGCGAACCGCCGCATCGTCGTCTGCAACGAGCGGCTGACGCGGATGCTGGGGCTGCCCGCGCCGTCGGCGCTCGAGGACCTGACGTTGGCCGACTTCGTCGCGAACGCCGCGCCGTTCGCCGAGGCCAGCGACGAGGCGCTGGGCTGCGCGCGCAAGTACATCGACCTCGCCGGGCATGACGAGCATGCGATCCTGGACCTGCCGCTGCCCGATGGCCGGATCCTGCTGATCGCCCACGAACCGCTGGCCGACGGCGGCTTCGTGCAGACGTTCGAGGACATCACCGAACGACAGAATGCCCAGGCGCGCATCGTCCATCTGGCGACCCACGACACGCTGACCGATCTGCCGAACCGGCGGCTGCTGCGCCAGCGGCTGGAGACACTGCTGACGGCGGCGGACAGCCCGCGCGAATGCGCGGTGCTGTGCCTGGACCTCGATCGCTTCAAGCCGGTCAACGACGCGCTCGGTCATGCGGCCGGCGACCAGTTGCTGAAGGCGGTCAGCCTGCGGCTGCGCGAACAGATCCGCAGCGGCGACACCGTCGCGCGGCTGGGCGGCGACGAGTTCGCGCTGGTGATGGTCGACGTCGTCGACCGCGAACAGGCGGCGGTGCTGGCCGCGCGCCTGCTGCGCGCGGTCAGCCGGCCGTACGACATCGGCGGCAACACGGTCGTCATCGGCGTCAGCATCGGCATCGCGCTGGTGCCGCTCGACGGCCGCGATCCCGAGATGCTGATCAAGCGCGCCGACCTCGCGCTCTATCACGCCAAGCGCTCCGGCCGCAGCCGCTACGAGTTCTTCGAGCCGGCGATGGACGTGCATGCGCAGAGCCGGCTGGCGCTGGAGGTCGACCTGCGCCGCGCATTGAGCGAGGACCAGCTCGAGCTGTACTTCCAGCCGGTGGTGGCGGTCGATGCGCGCACCGTCTGCGGCTTCGAGGCCCTGCTGCGCTGGAACTGTCCGTCGCGCGGCCAGGTCCCGCCCGATGTCTTCATTCCGCTGGCCGAGGAGCTGGGGCTCATCGTGCAGATCGGCAACTGGGTGCTGCGCGAGGCCTGCCGCGCGGCCGCAGCCTGGCCGGACGACATCAAGGTCGCCGTCAACGTGTCCGCGCAGCAGTTCAAGAGCGGATCGCTGGTGCGCTCGGTCAAGGCCGCGCTGCAGGCGGCGGGACTGCCGGCCCGCCGGCTCGAGCTGGAGATCACCGAGACGGTGCTGATGAACAACGACAGCAGCGTGCTCGAGACGCTGCACGGGCTGCGCGAGCTCGGCGCGGCGATCGTCATGGACGATTTCGGCACCGGCTATTCGTCGCTCGCCTACCTGCGCAGCTTCCCGTTCGACAAGGTGAAGATCGACCGCTCGTTCGTCAACGGGCTCGGCCGCCAAGCCGATTCGATGGCCATCGTGCGCGCGGTCACCGGCCTGTGCAACAGCCTCGGCATCCCGAGCACCGCCGAAGGCGTGGAGACCGGCGAGCAGCTCGAGCTGCTCGATCACGAGCGCTGCACGCAGGCACAGGGCTACCTGTTCAGCCGGCCGCGCCCCGAGCGCGACATACCGGCGATGCTGGCGGCGCTGCGGGCATGGCGCAGCGGAGACGACGCGGTAGCAGTGACCCTCGACGCGCCGGGCACGGATCTGCCTGTCGCTACTCCGGCCTGAGCCGATCGGCGGCCGATCGCCGTACCGAAGCGCTGCGGTCGCCCGGGACGCCGGCGCCGATCGCGCGGCGAAGCTGCAGAAGCGGCCGCACGCTCAGGCGCGGCCGAGGCTGAATCCTCAGGCGCGACTGATCCCGAGCCCGAGTTGCGAGCGCCGCATCAGCCGCCACATCAGCAGTCCGCCCACGACGTTGCCGGCCGCGAACAGCGCGGTGGCCTGCCACACCGCCGACCAGCCTTGCGGCCCGGAGGCGATCATCGCCAGCACCGGCGGCGCGATGAACTGTCCGAGCATCGAGCCCTGCTGCATCAGCCCCACCGTCGTCGATACCGCGCCGGGATCGGGCGCCGTCCGCGGGGCGACGACGAACGAGGTGCCCGGAATGATGCCGCCCAGCACCGACAGCGCCAGCACCGCCGCATACTGCACGCCGAACGGAGCCCCCGAGCCGAACGCCACCCAGGCCGACAGCGCCATCGCGACACCGGCCCCGGCCAGCAGCCACGGCGGCGGCACCCGGCGCGACACCAGCCAGCCGCTGGCGATGTTGCCGCACAGGTTGATCGCGACCGCCAGCGCGGTCAGCAGCCCGGCCAGCGCAGGCGCGATGCCGGCTGCCTGGTAGATCGACGGCAGGAAGCTGAACACGCTCATCCACTGCGCCGCATAGCAGCCGAAACCGAGCGCCAGCACCCAGGGCCCGGGGACCCGCAGCGTGCCGACGATCAGCGAGCGCATGTCGGCCCGGCCGCGCGCCCCGCGTTCGTCGGGCGCAGCCTGCACCCGCACCAGCGCCGCCACCAGCAGCGTGGCCACGCCGACGGCGATCCACAGGCCCCGCCAGCCGCTCACCGACAGCAGCCAGGGCCCGGCGAGCAGCGCGATCGCCATGCCGATCGGCATGTACGCGCCCCACAGGCCGAGCCACTGCGCCAGCGCCGCGGGCGGAACCTGGCGGCGCAGCAGCACCGTGCCGGGCAGCACCGCGAGCACGAACCCCATGCCTTCGAAGAGCCGCGACGCCAGCAGCATCGCCGGGCCGCTGCTGGCGGTGGCCGCGAGGCTGGACAACCCCAGCACCGTGAGCCCGAAGGTCATCATGCGGCGGGCGCCGAACCGGTCGGCGAACATGCCGCCGACGATACCCAGGCACATGCCGAACACCTGGAACAGCGACACCATCAGGCTCACCTGCACCAGCGACATGCCGAGCTGCTCGCGCAGCAGCGGCATCGCCGGAGGCAGCTTGCCCGCATGCAGCGCGGCCGCCACGCCGGCCGAGACGACGCTGAGCGCGGCGACGTTCATCGAACGATCGTCAAGCGAGCCCCACGATCATCATGAACCAGCGCAGCATCGGCGTTCTCCGGCAGCCAGGGAGGAGCGCCATTCTAGCTCGCCCACATCGCGACGCCCGGCATCGGATCCGGCTGCTGCGCCGGACCGCCGGGCGATGCCACAATCGCCCGACCGACATGCATCCCCGACGATCCTTCGACGATGACCAACCGACTGCCCGACAACCGCGCCCAGCGCGAATCTCCGTCCTACCGTCTGCCGGCGCTCGATCCGGACTTCCTGCTCGACGACAGCCAGCGCGGCACCCGGCTGATGCTGGAGTATGCGAAGGCCGAGCTGCGGCTGCGCCAATGGGGCGTGCGCTCGACGATCGTCGTGTTCGGCAGCGCCCGGGTCGCCAGCCCCGAGCAGCAGGCGCTCGACCCCGCGGGCGGCGCCGCACTGCGCGCACGTCACGAACGCTGGTATCGCGAGGCGCGGCGCTTCGCGGCGATCGCCTCGCGCGCCGGCGGCGCGCTGCGCGCCAATGGAGGGCTGCGCGACAACGTCATCGCCACCGGCGGCGGCCCCGGCATCATGGAGGCCGCCAACCGCGGCGCGCAGGAGGCCGGCGCGCCGTCGATCGGCTTCAACATCACGCTGCCCCACGAGCAGCAGCCCAACGGCTGGAGCACGCCCGACCTGACCTTCCGCTTCCACTACTTCGCGATGCGCAAGCTGCACTTCGCGATGCGTGCGCGGGCGCTGGTGGTGTTCCCGGGCGGCTTCGGCACGCTCGACGAACTGTTCGAGGTGCTGACCCTGTGCCAGACGCGCAAGATGCCGCCGATCCCGATCGTGCTGTTCGATCGCGACTACTGGACCCGGATCATCGATTTCGATGCGCTGACCGATGCCGGCATGGTCGAGCCGCACGATCTGACGCTGTTCGAGTTCGCCGAGGATGCCGACGACATCTGGCGGCTGCTGCTCGCGCGCGGGCTGGCCGTGCCGGGCTGACGGCCGCGGCGGCCGGTCGACCGCCCCAGCCGTCAGCCGTCAGCCCTCACTGCAGGTAGTAGCAGGCCTTGGGAAAGCCGATGTACGGATCGCCGAACACGCCGTTGCTGCAACCGACCGCGCCGGTCTGCGCGGTGCGTTTCGCGAACGAGGTGCCGGCGCCGTACCAGACCGTCGCCGTGACCCCGGCGGGCAGCGAACAGGTGCCGGTCTCCACCGCGCACAGCACCGCCGCGGCCGGCGGCACATCCTGCGTCGGCGCATTGCCGCTGGTCACCACGTACGAACAGCTCTTGAACACGCCGTAGTTCGGATCGCCGAACACCACGTTGCCGCAGACCAGCGTACCCGTCACGCCGCTCTGCTTCGCATACGACTGACCGGCACCGTAATAGACGGTCGCGGTCACGCCGGCCGGCAGCACGCAGCTTCCGCCTTCGACCGCACAGCTCAGCGCGCCGGCCGGCGGCACGTCGGGCGGCGGCGCATTGCCGCCGGTGACCCGGTACGAGCACGCCTTGTAGACGCCGACGTTCGGATCGCCGAACACCGTGTTGTTGCAGCCGATCGGCGCGGTGACCCCGGTCTTCGACGCGAACCGCCCCTCGGCACCGTAGTAGACGGTGGCGATCGCGCCGGCCGGTATCGAGCAGGTGCCCCCTTCCCAGCCGCAGGCGATCGCATCGGCCGGCGGCCCGGGGGGAGGTGCCACCGGGCTGTCGTCGCCGCCCTGCATCAGGTAAGCCAGCAGGTTCGCATTGTCGGCGGCCGACAACGTGAACATCGGCGCGCCGCCCCGGCGGTGCGCGGCCACCGCATCGGCAACCGTCGCGGCCGAGCCGTCGTGCAGATACGGCGCGGTCGACCAGACGTCCTTCAACGTCGGCACGTCCAGCGCGGTCAGCGCCGCGCCGAGCCGCTTGCCGCTCGCCGGCTTGATCGTGCCGACGTCCTTCATCGCCGACGCGTCGCCGCTCGCGGTCATCGCGGTGCCGGCATGGCACGACGCGCACTGCGCCTGGAACACGCTGCGGCCGGCCACCGCCGAGGCGGTCAACGTGTTGTCGGCATTGCGGTTCGGATTCGCCGGAAACGCGGACAGCGAGCCGACATAGGCGGCCAGCGCATCGAGGTCGGTGCTGAGCCCCGCCTTGCGGTCGCCCAACGGCTGGCTGCGCGTGCCGATCGCCAGCGCCGCGTCGGACAGCAGGCCGGTGCCGCCGGCCAGCGCCCGGATCTGTCCTTCGAAGTCCTGCACCTCGTCGAAGTTGGCGGTCCAGTGCAGGAAGCCCTGCCCCATGCCGGCGCGGCCGCGCAGATCGATCGTGTTGCGCAGCCCCTCGCCGAAACCGGTCAGGTCCCAGGTCCGGCCGTCGTGGCCGCCGTCGTTGTGACAGCTCGCGCAGCTCATGTAGCTGTCGCGCGCCAGCCGTGGATCGCGGGCATCGTAGAAGAGCTGCTTGCCGCGCAGCACCGCCGCCGCGAGCTTCTCGGTGCCGACGCTGCCGACGGTGCCTACCGTGGTCGCGCGGAATTCGCCGTTGCGGGTCAGCGGCGTGATATCGACGATCGACAGCGACCGGTCCATGAAGTTGTGGACGTACAGCCGGCCGTTGTCGGTCGACGGCACCACCGCCTGCGGCGCCAGGCCGGTCTCGATGCGGAACAGCTCGCCGCCGCTCGCCGCATTGACCACCGCCACCTGCCGCGCGGTCTCCAGCGCGACGAACAGATAGGCGCCGGTGCGGTCGAACACGGCCGCGCTGGCGACGCTGGCATTGTCGTGATCGATGCGCCGCGCCGGGTCCTCGGTCAGGCTCGCCAGGTCGATCCGCGAGCTGACCGCACGCACCGTGTTCTGGAAGTCCAGCGCGCGGCCGTTGCGCAGCATGCCGCGCCGCACATTGTCCTGCTTGGACGGCACCCAGGCCTGGCGGCCATCGGGCGAGATCACGGCGGCGCCGAGATAGTTCGGCACGCCGGCACCTTGGATCTCGTTGTCGGTGCGGTCGCTGTGCGAGAGAACGATCGTCGGGCGCAGGCTCATCGTCGCCGGCGTCAGCGCGATGACCTCGCCGCCGGCCGGCGATCCGCCGGGCCGCGTGGTGGTCACCGTCGCGGTCCCCTCGCCCGGCTGCGGCGGCGTGATGAAGCGCGGCACCAGCAGCAGGCTGCCGTCGGCGCTCAGCGACAGGTGGCGGGGATGGTCGCCGACCGCGACGCTCGCCTGCAGCACGCCGCTGGCCGAGATCAACCTGGCCACCCGGCCCTGTGCCTGCAGGGTCAGGTAGGCGGTGGTGCCGTCGGCGGCGAACACGATGCCGAACGGCTGCGAGGCCGGCGGCAGCGCGACGGTGCGGCTGACCGTCAGCGCATTGGGATCGATCACCGACAGGCTGGCCGCATCGCGATTGACGACCCAGATCGTGCCGTCGCCGGCGCGCGCCAGGGTGCGCGGGGCCGCTCCGGTGGCGATCTCCTTCAGGCGCGTGCGGGTGGCGCTGTCGAACACGCTGACCGAATCGTTGTCGGGATTGACGACCCAGATCCGTTCGGCACCGCTCGTGCGCGGTTCGATCAGCATCGCCGACGATGCCCGCGGCGTGCCGACGGTGGGCGTGCCGTATACCGCCTGCACGAAGCTGTGGTTCGCGGTCGCGCCCTCGGTGGTGCGCACCGTCAGGGTCACCAGGTACATGCCGGGCGCGGCATAGGTGTGCGAGGCGGTGCTGGCGACGGCGAACGGCGTGTCGGCGCTGCCGTCGCCGAAGCTCCAACTGAACTGCAGCCCTGCGCGGTCGAGCTGCGGCCGCCAGGTGATGCCGTTGCCGGCCATGGCCGGCGGCGCCTCGACCGGACCGATCACCGGCAGCGCGACCGGCTCGGGTGCCGCCTGCGGCTCGAAGCTGGCATCGGCAGCGAACGCCGCGTCGCGCGCTTCGGCATCGAGCCAGATCTGCCCGTCGCGCTGGCGCAGCACGTATCCCGGCAGGTTCTTCGAACGCAACGTCGTACCGACGCCGGCCAGTCCTGGTTCAGGACAGAACGTCGCATCGTTGCGCAGCAGCGCCGAGCCGTCGTCGGCGGCGAGCTGCAGCCGGTAGTTCGCATGGCGCAGCCAGCGTCCCGGCGTGTCGCTGGCTTCGAACGACACGCAGGCGGAGTCGGCCAGCCCGTTGCGTGCGGTGTAGCGCGCACCGACCAGCGCCGCGCCCTGCGGCTCCAGCGCCAGCGCGCGCAGCACCGCCAGCCCTGCCTGATCGACCGCGACCGCGGCCGCCGGGATCGCGACGCTGCGCAACAGCAGCGGCTGCAGCCGCGGCAGCTCGGCAGCGATCGCCACGTCGTCGACCAGCACGCCGAGGTTCGCCGCGCCGCCGGTGCCGGCCAGCCGCAACGCATGCGCGGCGGCGGACGCGGTGAACGTCCAGGTCGCGCGGTTCCACTGCACGTTGCCGCGATTGGTCGCGGTCAACGTCGTGTTCAGGTCGGCGATGGTGACCGACGCACTGGCGCTCGCCGCCTGCGGATGCACCGCGTAGCGCACCGTGAGCTGATAACGCGTGCCCGGCTTCAGCCCCGAGATCGTCTGCGTGATGCTGCCGAACGCGCTGCCGTTCAGATCGACGTGCTGCAGGCCGCCGGCGCCGCCGGCACCGGCCGACTGATGGCCGTTGTCCTGCACGTCGACGCTGCCGCTGCCGACGGTCCAGCCGCCCAGCGAGGTGCCGTTGGCGAAGTTCGTGAAGCCGTTGACCGGCGCACGCGGCGATTCCTCGAAGCCGCCGTTGCGCACCAGGCCCTGCCGCTGCGGCGCGTTGACGCCGATCGCCACCGTCGTCGCACGCGACGGCACGCCGGCGGCATCGACCGCGAAAAGCTGATAGTAGCCGGGCGGCAGCAGGTTCACGCTCGTCGGCAACGTCGCGGTCAGCCGGCCGCCGTCCTGCGTGAAGCTCAGCTCGTGCAGCCGCTGGCCGTTGTTGAACGCATGCGTGACGATGCCGTTGGCGATCAGCACCAGACGGCCGATCGCCGAGCCGTCGGCCATGTCGACCGCCAGCGTGTCGCCGGGCGCGAAGCGGCTCGCGCTGATCGCGGTCATCGTCGGCCGCGGCGCCAGCCGCGCGCTGCCGGAGACGGTGCGGAACAGGTACGGCGGATAGTAGATCTCGGCATTGAGGTTGTTGACCGGCCCGGGCGCGCCGCCGCCGGCCGACAGCACCGCGCCATTGGGCAGCAGCAGGGTCGACGAGTGATAGACGCGCACCTGCGCGGCCCGCGCGCCGACCGTCCAGTTGCCGGTGACCGGATTCCACAGCTCGGCCTCGAACACCGCGTCGCTGCCGCCGTTGTTGCCGAGTTGCGTGCCCCCGGTCACCAGCACCTTGCCGTCGGGCAGCACCACCGAGTTGGCCATCCGCCGCGCGAAGGTCATCGGCGAGGTCTCGGTCAGCACCGGGCTCGCGCCGTTGATGTCGACCACCGTCGCCAGCCGGCTAGCCGGCCGGCCGTCGCCGTTGAAGCCGCCGTTGCCGCCGACCTGCAGAATGCGGCCGGGCGCGAACATCACCGCGGTCGACGTCGCGCCGACGTTCGGCCGGGTGCTGTTGCTCGGCGCGGTCTTGAAGCGGCCGATGACCTGCAGCGCACCATTGCCGCCGTTGCCGTCGGCATCGAGGTACCACATCGTCTCGGCTGAGATGCCGAACACCCGGCCGTCGGGGGCGACCCAGGCGCGCGGATACGACGCGCGCAGATAGTCCGGGCCGAACGCATCGCGGCTCTGTGCGCCGAACAGCGAGCGCCAGCCGGCGCCCACCGTGTACAGCTCCGGCGTCATCGACACGGTGCCGGCGTTGATCGCCGCCACCGGATTGTTCTCCATGCCCTCGCTGTACGGGTCCATCCCGCCGACCATCAGGTTGCGTCCGTCGGGCAGCCGGATCATCGTTGCGTACCAGCGCTGGTCGGCGAGCTGGAACGAATCGGTGACGGTGCTGCCGTTCGCCGCGGAGTACATCCGGCTCTGCAGCGGATTGTTGCCGCCGGTCATCATCAGCCGGCCGTCGGCCAGCAAGGTGCCGGTGCCGCAGAAGCTGTTGAGGCGGTTGGCATCGAAGGTCGTCAGATGGCTGCCGCCGGCCAGCCCCAGCGACGGATCCCAGACGTCGATCGTCCGGCCGTCCTGGGTGTTGCCGTCGCCGGCCGGCGTACCGTAGGTCAGCACCCGGCCGTTGGGCAGCAGCGCCATGTGGATCGCCACCATCGGCCACGGCTGCGTGGTCGACCACATGCCGCGGGTCGGCGCGTCGGCGGGAATCGAGGCCAGGTTGTCGATCAGCGGATCGGCGGTGACCGGCAAGGTGATCGGCAGCGGCGTGACCGCCTTGGCGACGGCGGCGCTGCCCGCGGTCGCGCCGGTGTCGGACCCGCCGTGTGCCGCGGCAGCCGCAGCGCCGTCGCCGACGGCCGATGCATCGCTGCCGTCGCCGCCGCCGCAGGCAGCCAATGCGCCGCACAGTGCGGCGATGCCCGACAGTCGCAGCCGCCAGGTCTTGCCCGCCATCCTGATGATCATGCCCGCCGCCTTCATCGGAGTGCGACCCGCGCGGCGATCGCATCCGAGCGCACCAGCCGGGTGATGTCGTCGGCCAGCCTCGGCTGGTCGACCGGCAGACCGCCATAGCGCTGCTTCAGCAGGCCCTGGCCGTCGAACAGGTACAGATGCGCGGTGTGGTTGACGACACGCGTCGGCGCATCACCGGTCGGCAGCGCCCGCAGCCGCCCGGTCACGCGCTCGATGTCGTTTGCCGGCCCGGTCGCGAAGGTCCATCCGGGCAGCAGCGCCTGGTGACGCTGCGCGAATGCGCGCAAGGTCGCCGGCGTATCGGTCAGCGGATCGAGCGAGATCGACAGGAACCGCACGCGCCTGCGCACGTCGGGCGGCAGCGAGCCGATCACCTCGGCCAGCTCGCGGGTCTGCACCGGGCAGACCGTCGAGCACTGCGTGAACACGAAATTCATCAGCAGCGCGAAGCCGTTGAAGCTCGCGCGCGACACCGGCCGGTTGTACTGATCGACCAGCCGGGTGTCCTCGAGCACGCCCCAGGTCGGCGGCTCCTGCTCGGCGGCGCGCAGCAGCGCCGGCGTCAGCGCGGCGGCCAGCAGCAAGGTGCGCCGGGAGGTGCGCCAGGAGGTGCGCCGCGCGGCGCGCGAGATGTCCGGTGACGGATCCGCCGTGGTATCCGGCATGGTGTCCGGCATGGAATCCGGCATCCGGTTCGTCGAGGGAGTCGGCGCGGCAGCTTGGACCATCGGTTCCGTTCGGCACACATCGCGTCGGGCGGACGCGTCGCGTGACGGCGGACACCGGCAGGGTGACCGTCCGTCGGACGGTAATGTCGGCGACGAACGGTCGATCGGATGCGGAACTTGTCACGCGGAGCGCGACAAAGCCGTGCGGGTCGGAAAGCTTGTCGGGGGTACCCGCCTGCCGGCATCTGCCGGCATCTGCCGGCTCGTGTGCGCATGGCGACGCGCCGGCCGATCCGCGCGGCGATCGATCGGTGCGGTGACCCGACGATGGTCGGGCAGCCGCCGATTCAACGCGGATCGCTGCCGAGCTGCTTCAGATATTCGACGAGATCGTCGAGCTCGCTGGCGACGAACGTGAACATCGGGTTGGCGCCGCTGCGGTGGGCGGTGACCGCATCGGCCAGCGTCGCCGCCGATCCGTCGTGCAGATAGGGAGCGCTCGACCACAGATCGCGCAATGTCGGAACGTCGATTCCGGTCAGCAGCGCGCCCAGCCGCATGCCGCTGGCCGGCCTGATCGTGCCGACGTCCCTGAGCGCAGCGGCGTCGGCGCTGGAGGTCATCGCCGTTCCGGCATGACAGGACGCGCAGTTCTTCGCATCGAACACCGCCTTGCCGGCCGATGCGGCAGCCGTCATCGAACCATCGGCATTGCGGTACGGACTCGGGGCGAACGCGTTCAGCGAGCCGACATAGGCAGCCAGCGCATCGAGATCGGCACTGAGCCCCGCCTTGCGATCGCCGAGCGGCTGGCTGCGCGTGCCGATCGCCAGATCCGCATCGGCGATCAATCCCCTGCCGCCTGCCAGCGACCGGATCTGTCCTTCGAAGTCCTGCACTTCGTCGGCGTTGCCGCTCCAGTGCAGGAAGCCCTGCCCCATGCCGGCGCGGCCGCGCAGCGAGATGGTGTTGCGCAAGCCCTCGCCGAAGCCGGTCAGATCCCAGGTGCGTCCGTCGTGGCTGCCGTCATGGTGGCAGCTCGCGCAGCTCAGGTACCCGTCGCGGGCCAGTCGCGGATCGCGTGCGTCGTAGAAGAGCTGCTTGCCGAGCAGCACGTCGGGCGGGAGCCGGTCGGCATCGACCGCCGGCACCGTTGCCGGCGTTCGCATCGACGTCTCGCCGTTGCGGATGATCGGCGAGAGGTCGATGATCGACAGCGAGCGCGACATGAAGTTGTGCACGTACAGGCGCAGATTGTCGGCGGACACCGCGACACCCTGCGGCGCCAGGCCGACCTCGATCCTCGTCAGCGCGGTGCCGCGCCGCGCATCGATCACCGCGATTTCGCGCGACGTCTCCAGCGCGACGAAAAGGTAGGCGCCGCTGCGATCGAACGCCGCCGCGCGGGGGATGCCGGCATTGTCGTGATCGACCCGCCGCGCCGGATCCTCGGACAAGGTCGACAGATCGACCCAGGAGCTGATTGCCCGCACGGTATTCTGGAAGTTCAGGTTCTGCCCGTTGCGCAAGGTGCCGCGACGCACGTTGTCCTGCTTGGAAGGCACCCAGGCCTGCCGGCCGTCCGGCGCGATCACCGCCGCCCCCAGATAGTTCGGCAACCCCGCTCCCTGGATCGAGTTGTCGCTGCGGTCGCTGTGGCGCAGCACGATCGACGAGCGCACCGACATCGTCGCCGCGTCGATCGCGACCACCTTGCCGCCGGCGGTCCCCCCGTCGGGGCGCACCGTCGACACCATCGCCGTCCCTTCGCCGGGCATCGGCGGCGAGATGAAGCGCGACACCAGCAGCAGCCCGCCATCGGCGGTCAGCGCCAGGTGACGGGGATGCTCGCCGACCGCGACGCTGCCCAGCGTCGCGCCATTCGCCGATGCCAGCTTGACGACCGTTCCGGTCGCCTGCAGCGCGACGAAGGCGGTGCTTCCGCCGGGCGCGAACACGATGCCGAACGGCTGCGACGCCCGCGGCAGCGGCAGGGTCCGTTCCACGGCCAGCCTGTCCGGATCGATGACCGACAGGCTCGCGTCATCGCGATTGGTCACCCATATCCGGCCGTCGCCGGCACGGGCCAGTGCATGAGGCGACGCACCGGTCGGAATCTCTCTGATCCGCGTACCGCCGATGCCGTCGAACACGCTGACCGAATGATTGTCCGGGTTGACCAGCCATACATGCTCGCCGCCCTGCGGCCGTGGCTCGACGAGCAAGGCCGACGACGATTGCGGTGATCCGGCCAGCGGCATGCCGGTGACGGCCAGCATGAACGTCTTCAAGGTCCGGCTGCCATCGGCGGCGCGCACCGTCAGTCCGACCCGGTAGATCCCCGGCTGACCATAGACGTGGCTCGCTGCGCTGGACGAATCGAACCCGGTATCCGGCGTGTCATCGCCGAACGACCAACTGAACTCCAGGCCCCGGCCACGGAGCTGCGGATCCCAGTTCGCGAGGGTCCCGGCCTGCACCGGCGGTGCGCTGATCGGACCGATCGCCGGCAGCGACGCCGGGCGACCGTCGTCGACCGGCGGCGTGCCGCCCGAAGGCGTGCCGGTGGCCGTTTCGTCCGCCGGCGACGGCGTCGAGGCCGACGGAGTACCGCCGGCTTCGCCGGCAACCGGAGGCGCCGATCCGCCGCCGCTACCGCCGCCGCCACCACCACCGCCGCAGGCCGCGACCGCGGCGATCAACGCACCCGCCAGGCACCGGCAGGTGATCAGATGGAGCCATTCACGCCAGCAGACAGGGCGCTGCGATCTGCGCCGTACCATCGGAGGTTCGCCTCGGATACCGTGGAGGAAAGGCGCCGGCATGCAGAGGCCGGCGAACAGTCGAGGCAGGCGGATGAGCACGCGCCGCGACCGCACCACTGTCGCCGACAAACGGCCGATCGGCCGCGCAACTTGTCACGGATTCGTGGATCCGGCGCGCGAGCGGGCCGGATGCCGGCCAACGGATCCGCCTGACGGATCCGCCCTACCAGACCCGCAATTTCAACTGCACGGCGAACGCGCCGTTCAGCTTGTCCTGATAGGTCGGCACGATCGTGAAGTTCACGCCGAGGCGGCCGTACTCCAGGCTGGCTGCCGGCAGCACCGCGGCGAACCAGCCGCCGTCGCGCATGTTCGGATACCCGTCGAACGCGGCCAGCATCACGCCCAGCCGCAGCGCGCCCCACTGCAGCGGCCGCCAGGTGTAGGCCGCATAGCTGGACATGCGGTCGTTGCTGTTGCGATAGCGGCCGGCCGCCAGCACATGCTCGGGCGTCACCACCGCCTCGAGGCCGAGACCGTAGTTGTTCTCGCGCAGGCCCTTGTCGCGATCGAAGTGGAACGAATGGATGCCGGGGTTGACCCAGAGCTGCGTGCCGTAGTCGGCGGGGATCGCCGAGTCGGTGGCCGCACCGGCCGCCGCCGCCGGCCCGGCGACCAGCGCCGCCGTGAACGCGACGGCTGCCCGCACGGCCGCGCGCCGCGACGACCAGGATCCTTCGAATGACCAGCCTTTCATGGCACCACCACAGCGAACGACGGCAACGGGCGCCATTGTGGCGTGCCGGGATGGCCGACCGATGACCGCTGCGACCGCTGGCAGCCGGCGACCGGCCGAAGGTGGGGTTTCCCCGGATCACCGCCGACCGGGGTCATCGAATCAATGAGAATCGTTATCACTATAATCCTTCGACTCATTCAGACAGGGGCTCACCATGATCGATCCGCGCGGTACCGCCGTGGTCACCGGCCTGCTGGCGTTGGCGCTGTCGGCGCTGACACCCGCCGCCCAGGCTCAGGACAACGTGCTGAACCTGTACTCGGCCCGCCACTACCAGACCGACGAGGCGCTGTACGCCAACTTCACCAAGCAGACCGGCATCCGGATCAACCGGATCGAGGGCCGCGAGGAGGAACTGCTGGAGCGGATCCGCAACGAGGGCGCGAGCAGCCCGGCCGACGTGTTCATCACCGTCGATGCAGCGCGGCTCAGCATCGCCGATTCGATGGGCCTGTTCGCGCCGACCGGCAGCAAGGTGATCGATGCACGGATTCCGGCGCACCTGCGCACGCCGGACTGGGCCGCGTTCTCGGTCCGCGCGCGGGTGATCGTCTACAACAAGGCCAGCGTCAATCCGGCCGAGGTGCAGACCTACGACGATCTGGCGAACCCGCGGCTGAAGGGCAAGTTCTGCTCGCGCTCCGGCTCGCATCCGTACAACGTGTCGCTGCTGTCGTCGATCATCGCCCACCAGGGCGAAGCCAAGGCCGAGGAATGGGCGCGCGGCGCAGCCGCCAACTTCGCGCGTGCCCCCAAGGGCGGTGACACCGACCAGATCAAGGCGGTGGCCGCCGGCGAATGCGGTGTCGCGATCTCGAACTCCTACTACCTGGTGCGGCTGATGCGTTCCGACGCGCCGGCCGACAAGGACGTCGTCTCGAAGATCGGCGTCATCTGGCCGAATCAGACCGGCAGCGGCACGCACGTCAACGTCTCCGGCGGCGGCATGCTGAAGAACGCGCCGCACAAGGAGGCCGCGCGCAAGTTCCTCGAGTACCTCGCGTCCGACGAGGCGCAGAGCTACTTCGCCGCCGGCAACAACGAATGGCCGGCGGTGCCCACCGTCGCGACGAAGAACCCGGCACTGGAGTCGCTCGGCAAGTTCAAGGCCGACACGCTGCCGGTATCGACGCTGGCGAAGAACACCGCCGCCGCGCAGAAGATCTACGACCGCGTCGGCTGGAAATGAATCCGCGCGGCGATCTGCCGCGCCAGCAGCACGATCGGCAGCAGCCCGACCGCCACGATCATCAGCGCGGCGGTCGCGGCTTCGCTCAGCCGCTCGTCGGACGCCAGCCGGAAGGTCTGGGTGGCCAGCGTGTCGAAGTTGAACGGCCTCATCACCATCGTCGCCGGCAGCTCCTTCATCACGTCGACGAACACCAGCAGCGCGGCGGCCAGCACGCTGGTGCGTACCAGCGGCCAGTGCACCCGCCGCAGCACCTCGGCCGGCGCGCTGCCCAGGCTGCGCGCCGCCGCGTCCATCGTCGGCGTGACCCTCGTGAGGCCGGCGTCGACGGTCTGCAGGCCGATCGACAGGAAGCGCGCCAGATACGCATACATCAGCGCGCTGATGCCTCCGGTCAGCAGCAGCCCCGGATGGACGCCGAACGCCTGCTGCCACAATCCGCCCAGCCAGTGGTCGAGCCGGGTGACCGGGATCAGCACGCCGACCGCGATCACCGAGCCGGGAATCGCATAGCCGAGACTGACGACACGATTGGCCAGCCGCGGCAGCAGCCGCACGAAGCGGCCGAAGCCGGCGCGGACGGGCTGTGCCGTCCGTGCCTGGCGGCCGCCATAGGCCAGCAGCAGCGCCAGCGCCGCCGCCAGCAGCGCCGCCAGCGTGGCCAGCAGCAGGCTGTTGCGCGCCAGCATCCAGTAGCGTGCGCCGAACTGCGGATCGCCGTCGGCGAACGCCATCTGCAGCAGCAGCAGCGCCGGCACGACGAAGCCGATCATCAGTGGAAACAGGCAGCCCAGCGTGGCCAGCCAGCCGCGCAGCCCGCGCAGCCGGTGCCGCTGCGGCGCCGGCCGCCCGCCCGGCTGATGGAAGGCGGCACGGCCGCGGCTTGCGAACTCCATGCCGATCAGCAGCAGCACGAAGCCCATCAGGCAGGCGGCAAGCTGCGCGGCAGCGACCCGGTCGCCGAGCGAGAACCATGCGCGATAGATACCGGTGGTGAAGGTCGGCACCGCGAAATAGGCCACGGTGCCGTAATCGGCCAGCGTCTCCATCAATGCCTGCGCGACGCCGACGACGATCGCCGGCCGCGCCAGCGGCAGCGACACCTCGAAGAACGCCCGCGTGCGGCTGCGTCCCAGCACCCGCGCCGCCTCGATCAGCGTGGCGCCGCGTTCGAGAAAGGCGGTGCGCGCGAGCAGATACACGTACGGATAGAGGATGCAGCAGAACATCGCGATCGCGCCGCCCAGGCTGCGCACCTCGGGGAACCAGTAGTCGCCCTTCTGCCAGCCGGTCACGCCGCGCAGCCAGCTCTGCAGCGGGCCGACGAACTGCAGCGCATCGGTGTAGGTGTAGGCCAGCACGTAGCCGGGCATCGCCAGCGGCAGCAGCAGCGCCCATTCGAAGTGGCGGCGGCCCGGGAAATCGTGCAGCGCCACCAGCCAGGCGGCGCCGGTGCCGATCGCCGCGACGCCGATGCCGACACCGGCGCACAGCCACAGCGAATTGAGCAGGTACTCCGGCAGCACCGTCGACAGCAGATGTGCCCAGGTGCGCGAGGTGCCCGGCGTGAACAGGTTGACCGCGACGGACAGCACCGGAAGCGCCACCGCGAACGCGATCAGGCAGGCGATGACGACGGTGGAAGCGGATGAGCGGCGCAAGGGAGATCCTGCCGACGGCCATGCAGATTATCATTGCCGGCCCATGGCCTTGCTAGAGCTCGCCGACGTCAGCCACGCCTATGGCACCCATCCGGTGGTGTCGTCGCTGTCGCTGTCGCTGCCGGCCGGCACCGTGGGTTGCCTGCTCGGCGCATCGGGCTGCGGCAAGACCACGGTGCTGCGGCTGATCGCCGGGTTCGAGACTCCCACCGCCGGCGAGATCCGGCTGCAGAACGAACTGATCGCGACGCCGCGGCGCCAGGTGCCGCCCGAACGCCGCCGGATCGGCATGGTGTTCCAGGACTATGCGCTGTTCCCGCACCTGGACGTCGCCGCCAACATCGGCTTCGGGTTGCGCGATGTCGACGACCGTGAACGGCGCGGTCGCATCGGCGAGCTGCTGGAGCTGGTCGGCCTGCCCGGTGCGGGCGGGCGCTATCCGCACGAGCTGTCGGGCGGGCAGCAGCAGCGCGTCGCGCTGGCCCGTGCGCTGGCGCCCAGACCGCGGCTGATGCTGCTCGACGAACCGTTCTCCAACCTCGACGTCGAGCTGCGCGAGCGGCTGTCGATCGAGGTCCGCGACATCCTGCGGCACACCGGCATCACCGCGATCCTGGTGACCCACGATCAGAACGAGGCGTTCGCGGTGGCCGACGTCGCCGGCGTCATGCATGCCGGCCGCATCGAGCAGTGGGCGCGGCCCTACGATCTGTACCATCGACCGGCGACCCGGCGGGTCGCGGACTTCGTCGGCCAGGGCGTGTTCGTGCCGGGCCGCGTCGATGCGCCGGGCACCGTGGACGTCGAGCTGGGCCGTCTGCACACCGACGGGTCGCCGCAGGGGCCGCTGCTGGACGTGCTGCTGCGGCCCGACGACGTGGTCCACGACGACGCCTCGCCGGTGCGCGCGCGGGTGATCAGCAGGACGTTCCGCGGCGCCGAGTTCTTGTACACGCTGCGGCTGCCGTCAGGCGTCGAGGTGCTGTCGCTGGTGCCCTCGCATCACGACCACACGATAGGCGAAGCGATCGGCATCCGGCTGGCCGTCGATCACGTGGTCGCGTTCCCGGCCGCGGCCGGCGGCGGCTGACGGCGCGTCATGCATCGATCCGCCCCGCGCGACATCCGCGCGACATTCGAGCCACATCCGAGCGACACCGACATCCACGAGGAGACCGATCCGATGAAGGAACCCCTGGTACTGGTCGAACGCGATCCGCAGGGCTATGCGGTGGTGACGTTGAACCGGCCGTCGGCGATGAATGCGCTGTCGGTCGCGCTGCGCACCGAGCTGGCCGGCGCGATCGACGAGCTGGCGGCCGACCCGACGATCCGCGTGATGATCCTGACCGGCGCCGGCCGCGCGTTCACCGCCGGCCTGGATCTGAAGGAGCTCGGCGGCGCCGGCGGCGGCCGTGAGCTGCTGGGCGGCAAGGTGCCCGACCCGGTGCAGGCGCTCGGCCGCTTCGCCGGCCCGATCATCGCGGCGATCAACGGCGCGGCCATCACCGGCGGCTTCGAGCTCGCGCTGGCCTGCGACGTGCTGCTCGCGTCGACCGCGGCCCGGTTCGCCGACACCCATGCGCGGGTAGGCGTGATGCCGGGCTGGGGGCTGTCGCAGATCCTGAGCCGCACGATCGGCCGTTACCGGGCGAAGGAGCTGTCGCTGACCGGCAACTTCCTGTCGGCGCAGCAGGCGCTCGACTGGGGACTGGTGAACCGCGTCGTCGAACCGCAGGAGCTGCTGCCGGCCGCGCGGCGCCTGGCGCTGGACATGCTGTCGGCCGCGCCCGACATGCTGGTCGCCTACAAGAAGCTGATCGACGACGGCCTGGCGTTGCCGTACGGCGAGGCCCGCGCGCTGGAGCTCGCGCGGGCGGGCGCCGCCAATCGGTCGGTGGACGCAGATGCCATCGAAGCGCGCCGCGAGGCGATCCGCACGCGCGGCCGCGAACAGAGCTGAGCGCGGCCGCGTCGGCCCGCCCGGGCGACAGACCCCGAGCCCCAACCCGCCGCGCACGACGCCCGCACACGGCGGCCCGGGCGGGCTCAGGTGCTCACAGCCCGAGCATCAGCTTGGCGATGATGTCGCGCTGGATCTCCGACGAGCCGCCGAAGATCGTGTTCGCCCGCGAGTTCAGGTAGGTCGACATCAGCGGCAGCACCCGTTCGGAAATCGGCAGACCGCCGGCCGCCGGCGACGCCGTGTCATCGTCCAGATCGTAGAACGGCCGGCGAGGTTCCCACACCAGCCCTTCGACGCCGGCGACGCGGATGCCCAGCCGGGTGATGGCCTGCTTGATCTCGCTCGCCCGCAGTTTCAGCAGCGACGACACCGCGCCGGGATTCTGCCCGGTCTGCAGCGCCGACATGACCTTCAGCTCGATCATCTCGAGCGTGTCGAGATCGTTCTCGATCGCGACGAACTCCGCCTGCAGCGCCGGGTCGTCGAGCGCGAGGCGCGGGCCGACCGCGCCGACGTCGGCGGCCGCGGCCTCGATCTTCGCCAGCTCGCGCCGCATCCGCGCGGCCGCCAGCCCGCCGCCGCGCTCGAACTCGAGCAGATACTTGCCGTAGGTCCAGCCCTTGCCTTCGTCGCCGATCCGGTCGGCCACCGGCACCCGCACGTCGTCGAAGAACACCTGATTGACCTCGTGCTCGCCGCCGATCGTGTGGATCGGCCGGATCGTGATGCCCGGGCTCTTCATGTCGATCAGCAGGAACGTGATGCCGTCCTGCTTGCGGCCGCTGTCGTCGGTGCGCACCAGCGCGAACATCCGGTTCGCATGGTGGGCGTGGGTGGTCCAGATCTTGGTGCCGTTGATCAGGTAGTGATCGCCGTCGCGCACTGCGCGCGTCTTCAGCGATGCCAGATCGGATCCCGAGCCGGGTTCCGAGTAGCCCTGGCACCAGTAGTCCTCGCCCGACAGGATGCGCGGCAGGTAGTGCGCCTTCTGCTCGGGCGTGCCGAAGCCGATGATCAGCGGACCGACCATCTTCAGCCCCATCGGGCTCAACGACGGCGCACCGGCGGCCGCCACTTCGTTCTCGAAGATGTACCGCTGCGCCGGCGTCCAGCCGGTGCCGCCGTATTCCCCGGGCCAGGACGGCGCGACCCAGCCGCGCGCATGCAGTGCCTTCTGCCAGCGGCGGGGCACGTCGGGCTCGGAGAACACGCTGGTGGTGCGCGCCTGCTTGCGCACATCGTCGGGCGGCAGGTGCTCGCGGATGAAGGCGCGCACCTCGGCGCGGAATGCTTGTTCGTCGGCGGTGAGTTCCAGGTCCATGCGGTCGTTCCTCGAGCTGTTCGTTGCGGGCCTTCAGGCCGCGCGCCGCAGCGCGACGCAGCGCGCCATGTGTTCCGCGGTCGTTCCCCACATCGTCTCGAACGCCACCAGCCGCTTCAGATACGCGCCGACGTTGAGCTCGTCGGTGACACCCATCGCGCCGTGCAACTGCACCGCGTTCTCGCCGACGAAACGCGCGCCCTGCGCGATCTTCAGCTTCGCCCCCGACACCGCGCGGGCACGCTCGGCGGCCGGCAGGCCCGGCATGTCGCAGCGCAGAGCCGCGCGCAGCGCGATCGCGCGCGACTCCTCGCAATGGGTGGCCATGTCGACCATCCGGTGCTTGAGCACCTGATTGGCGGCGATCGGCTGGCCGAACTGCACGCGGGTCTTGGTGTAGGCCACCGTCGCATCGAGCAGCACCGTCATGCAGCCGACCGCCTCGGCGCACATCGCCGCGGTCGCATGATCCAGCGCCTCGTCGATCGCCGCGCCGGCATCGGCCGCCGAAGGCCCGTCGAGCAGCGCATCGGCCGGCAGCTCGCAGCCGGCGAACTCGAGCTGCGACGCGCAGCGGCCGTCGACCAGCTCGAAGCGCTGCTCGGCGATGCCGGCGGTGCCGCGCGGCACGACGAAGACCGCGATGCGTGCCGAGCCGCGGGCGCCCTCGCGACCGGCATCATCGTCACCCAGCCGCGCCGACACCAGGAACGCGTCGGCCGACGGCGCATCGAATGCCATCGCCTTGCGGCCGTCGAGCCGCCAGCCGCTGCCGGCAACGGTTGCGCGCAATGCCGGTACCGCGCCGGCCGGTTGCCCGGGTTCCAGATGCGCGAACACCGGCCGCCAGCGACCGGCCGCGAGCTGCGGCAGCCAGCGGGCGCGCTGCGCCTCGCCGCCCAGCCGAGCGAGCAGCCCGCCGCCCAGCACCACCGACGATACGAACGGCTCCAGCACGAGCCCGCGCCCCAGCCCCTCGGCCACGATGCCGACATCGACCGCGCTGCCGTCCAGCCCGCCGTGAGCCTGCGGCAGCGGCAGTGCCAACCAGCCGAATTCGGCCATCGCCCGCCACGTCGGTTCGTCGAACCGGTTCGGCAGCGCGGCGATGCGCCGCCGCGTCGCGAAGTCGTAGCGTTCGGCGACGAACCGCTCGACGCTGTGGCGAAGCAGCGTCTGCTCCTCGCTGTAGTTCAGATCCATCGCTGCGCTCCATCCACCCTGCACTGTCGGCATCGATTTCGCGGTGTGAATCGCGCACCGCGATCGGGATCGGGCCAGTGTATCAAGCCTGCGGCAGCATCCATCGAGCTGCGCCCGGGATGGTTTCGCCTGCTGCAATCGGCGCCGGGTTCAGAACCGTGGACAGATCGGCCGTGCCGGCGGCGGCATTGCATGCTTCAGTCGGCACTGACGGCCGACGACCCACGCCGGCCGATCAGCACGCGCTCGATCAGATCGAACAGCCATTGCGTCAGCAGCGCCAGCGCCGCCGACGGCAACGCGCCGGCCAGCAGCATCTGATGATCGTCGAGCGCCAGGCCGATGCTGATCCGTTCGCCGAACCCGCCGGCGCCGATGAAGGCGGCGATCGTCGCGGTGCCGACGCTGACCACCGCGGCGGTCTTGATGCCGGCCAGGATCACCGGTGCGGCCACCGGCAGCTCCACGTGGCGCAGTTGCTGGCGCGGCGTCAGGCCGATCGCCAGCGCCGCCTGCCGCAGCCCGTCGGCGACGCCGGCCAGACCGACGCAGGTGTTGCGCACGATCGGCAGCAGCGCATAGACGACCAGCGCGATCAGCGCCGGCACGGTGCCGATGCGGCCGACCAGCGGGATCAGCACCGCCAGCAGCGCCAGCGACGGGATCGTCTGCGCGACGCCGGCCAGCGACAGCACCCACTGCTGCAGCCGCGGCCGCCGCGATGCCAGCACGCCGAGCGGCACGCCGAGCAACGTCGCGAGCGCGACCGATCCCAGCACCAGCCCGACATGCTGACCCGCGAGCCGCGCGAAGTCGTCGCCGAACAGCCGGTCGAGGAACGAAGCCGGTGATGCCGGCGGCAGAAGGCCGCCCGCGCCACCCGCCGCGCCGCTCGCCGCGCCACCCGCCGCGCTACCCGTCGCGCCGCTCGCCGCGCCGCCCGCGGGGCCGCCTGCCGGGCCTGCCGAGCCCCTCTCGACGAAGCCCGCGGCGATCCGCGCGAACGGCTCGCGATCGATCTCGGCACGCGCGTTCATCGCCCGCATCATGCCTTCGTCGATGCGGCCGGCGAGCCGGTGCAGCGCCTGCCAGGCCGCCGGATGACGCGACGGCAGATCGAGCCGGTACAGCAGCACCGCGTCGTAGCGCGGGAAGAACTGCCGATCGTCATCGAGCACCGCGAGCCCGAGCCGGGTGATCTGCGCATCGGTGGTGTAGACGTCGATCACGTCGACCTGCGAGTTGCGCAGCGCCTCGTAGGCCAGCCCGTGATCGAGCGCCACCGGCGTCTGCGGCAGCGCATAGCGGTCACGCAGCGCGGTCCAGCCGTCGGCACGGCCGATGAATTCCGGCGACAGGCCGATGCGCAGCGCCGGCGCCGCGGCCAGCGCCGACAGCGTGCGCGGCGGGGCGACCATGGCGGCCTCACCGCGCATCGCGAGCGCGTAGCCGTTGGCGAACCCCAGCGGCACCGCGATGCCCAGGCCCTGCGGCGCCAGCAGCCGGTTCAGGCCATCGACGTCGCCGGCCGCCGCGGCCGGCAGCTTCAGCAGCTCGGCGGCGATCGTGCCCAGATACTCGGGATACAGGTCGATGCTGCCCTGGCGCAGCGCCGCGTACAGGATCGCGGTGCTGCCCAGCCCCGGCAGATGACGCGCCGGCCCGGCGCGCGCCGCCGTCAGCGTGACGATCTCGGCGACGATATACGATTCGGTGAAGCGCTTGGACCCCACCTTCAGCGGTTCGGCCGCCCCGCACGGCGCGGCCAGCAGCAACGCCGACATCAGCGTGAACGCCGCGAGGCCCGCGGAGGGCGGCGCGCATGTCGACGAAACCTTGCGGCGGAAGTGGGGCACAACCGATTGTAGGCCGGCCCGCGGCGCGGGGCGTTCACACGATGTTCGTGCCGGCATGAGCCGGCGTGGACACACCCTGGTCGGCCGGTGCCGTACGCCGCCGTATGCAATCGATTCCTCGGAGCATCTCGATGGTCAGTGGTCCGGATCTCTATCGCGCACTGTGGCGCAATGCCGAGGGCAAGCGGCATCTGATCTTCGCGTCGGGGCTGCTGCTGATCGCCGCCGAGAGCATCAAGCTGTCCGTTCCATGGCTGGCCGCGCAGGCGATCAATGCACTGCAGACCCGCGGCCTGCAGGGCGTGCGGCCGGCGGCCGGCTGGGCGGTGCTGATCTTCGTGGCCAGCGTCGTCGGCTGGATGCTGCACGGGCCGGGCCGCGTGCTCGAGCGCAACGTCGCGATGCGGGTGCGCGAACGGCTGTCCGACACGATGGTCGGGCGGCTGCTGCACCTGCCGCTGGCCTGGCACGAACAGCACCATTCCGGCGAATCGGTGCACCGGCTGAACCAGAGCACCCATGCGCTGTACGACTTCGCACAGAGCCAGTTCATCTACCTGCAGAACGTCGTGAACCTGGTCGGGCCGCTGCTGGCGCTGGTGCTGATCTCGCGCCAGACCGGCGCCGCCGCGATCGTCGGCTACGGGCTGATCATGCTGCTCATCGTGCGCTTCGACCGGACGATGATGCGGCTCGCGCAGCAGGAGAACGCCGCCGAACGGCGACTGCAGGCCGCGCAGGTCGACTCGCTGGGCAACATCGTGTCGATCCTCGCGTTGCGGCTGCAGGCGTTCGCGCGCGACGAGCTGCGCGCGCGGCTGGTGGCGATCTTCGGCCCGCTGCGCCGCGCGATCGTGCTGAACGAGGCGAAGTGGTGCAGCGTCGACCTGCTGAACACCGCGATGTGGTGCTCGCTGGTCGCGCTCTATGTCTGGCTCGCGCAGCGGCAGGCCGAGGAAGCCGGCGGCGCGCTGCTGCTCGGCGGCCTGTTCATGGTCCATCAGTACACCCAGCAGGCGGGCGGCGTGGTCACCGCGATCGCCGCCCACTATCAGTCGTTCGCTCGTCATCGGGCCGATTTCGCGAGCGCCGAGCCGATCGTCGAGGCCGCGGTGGCCCTCGACGCGGGCACCGTCGGCCAACCGGCGGTGGCTCAGGACTGGCGGCTGATCGAGCTGACCGACCTGACGTTCACCCACCCGCGGCAGCGCGGCGAACGACCGACCCTGGACCACCTGTCGTTGACGTTGGGGCGCGGCCGGCGCATCGCGCTGGTCGGCGAGAGCGGCTCCGGCAAGAGCAGCCTGCTGCGCGTGCTGGCGGGGCTGTACGACGCGCAGGCGGGCCGGCTCGCGATCGACGGCCGCGAGGCGCCACGGGCGGCGACCGCCGGCCTGGCCACCTTGATCCCGCAGGATGCCGAGGTGTTCGAGACCACGCTCGAGCGCAATCTGACGATGGCCGCCGCCGCCGTCGATCCGGCGGCCCTGCGCGAGGTCATCGAGGTGGCGGCGCTCGAAGGGCTGGTCGCGGCGCTGCCCGCCGGGCTCGCGACCGAGCTGACCGAGCGCGGCGGCAATCTGTCCGGCGGCCAGCGCCAGCGCATCGCGCTGGCGCGCGGGCTGGTCGCCGCCCGGCAGGCGTCGCTGCTGCTGCTCGATGAGGTTACCAGCAGCCTTGACCCGGGCAGCGAGGCGACGGTGTTCGACCGGCTGTTCGCCGGCCGTGCCGACGCCTGCGTGATCGCATCGATCCACCGGCTGCACCTGCTGCGCCGCTTCACCGACGTGATCT
>DAISWF010000029.1:19933-31212 GCA_036826495.1 Burkholderiaceae bacterium | reverse complement strand
GGGCCCTGGCGCATTTCGCTCCCGGCCGCGTGATCGGCGCGCCCGCGCTCTCCGTCAGCGCCGAGTCCTGCGCGCGCACGCCCACGATGCCGGTGTAGATCGCGGTCTTCTGCAGGCCACGGTCGATCAGGTAGTCGTTGTCCCGGTTCGCGGTCGCCCGCAGCGTGCCGGGAATCAGGATCGGGTGCCCGACTTCCCCGCTGCGGAACTGCTCGAGATCGGTCTGCGTCAGCGGCTGATCATGGCGGTAGCTGATGTGGATCACGCTCACGTGCTCGTCGTCCAGCGGCGCCCACAGGCGCATCAGCGAGGGGCCGCCGATCGGGCCGGTGATCATCGTGAAGAACGGGATCAGGAAGTGGTTGATGCGCCAGTAGCGCCGGCCGCTGTCGGCCTTGCGCGCCGCCGACATCACCAGGCCGTAGGGCGTGCGCTCGTACGTCAGCGGCGGCGCAGGGTCGCCGATCGCATAGGCGCCGTAGATCGCCGACTTGTCGGTGTCCGGCCGCTCCTTGTCGAAGCGCCGGTGCGCGAAGCCCAGGTGGGTCGAGTCCATCTCGCCTTCCATCGCGCCGAAGTAGTTGCAGTCCATGACGTTGCGCGACATGTACCTGTGACTCTCGGGCAGATCGAGCCATTCGAACGGCGGCAGGTCGCCTTCGGTTCCGGCGGGGCCCATGTAGGCCCACAGCACGCCGCCCGCCTCCCGCACCGGATAAGCCTTGATGCTCATCTCGCGCTTCAGGCCCAGGTGTGCCGTGGTGGGACTGTCGACGCAGGTGCCCGTGACATCGAACTTGCGTCCGTGATAGGTGCAGCGGATGCCGCCCTCCTCGTTGCGGCCGTAGAACAGGCTGGCGCGCCGGTGCGGGCAGAGTTCGTCCACCAGGCCGACCCGGCCCAACGTGTCCCGGAAGGCGAGCAGCTGCTCGCCGAGCAGCCTCACGCGTTGCGGCGCACCGTCGGACTCCGGCAGCTCGCGGCTCATCATGAAGGGAATCCAGAAACGCCTCATGAGCTCGCCCATCGGTGTGCCGGCGTTCGTGCGCATCAGGAGCTCGTTGTCTTCGCGACTCAGCATGGCGGGTGCATCCTTGCGGTTCGGGATTCGGTGAGGGGCCCCTCAGGTGCCGATCTGCAGCGGGCTGCCCATCTTGCGCAGCGTGGCGATCACGCTCAGCGGCGTGATCCGACCCGTCTTCGGGTTCTCGCTGGGCACGTTGGCGATCGACATCGAGAACGAGGCACTGTCGGCCTCGACGTGGATCACGTGCATGTTGCGGTCCACGCCCGGATCGGCCCAGATCTCGATCGTCGTCCGGTCGACGCCGATACCGGCCAGGCCGAGCGCCGCGGCCACGTTGACGTTGGCCGGAAAGCCCTGCACCGCTTTGCGGGCCGAGCCTTCGAACACCTTCAACGGCGCGCGCAGATCCGTCAGGTCGATCCCGTTCGCGACGAGATACGGCGCGCCGGCGAGGCCGGCCGGAGGCTTGCGCGTGACCATGCGCACCGAGTGGATCTCGCCCTCGCGCGCCGCCTGCATCGCATCGAGCGCGAGCAGCGCGCCGGTGGCGACGAGAACGCGTCCGCCGTGCTCGCGCGCCAGCGCTTCGATCTGAGGGTTCTGCAGCACCGCACCCACGCTGACGACGACCAGCGTGCGCCCGCGCCGCAGCGTCGGCTCGGCGATCCGCATGAAGATCTCGGCCGGCGCGCATTCGACCACCACGTCGGCCATCTCCCCCAGGCTCTCGACGGGCACGAGGGGCACCGGCACGCGGAAGCCGCGTACAGCCGCCTCGGCCCGCGCCATGTCGCGCGCCGATACGGCGACGAGCCGCAGGCCGGGCACCCCGCCGTCGAGCGCTTGCGCCACCTTCTTGCCGATGGCGCCGAAGCCGGCGATGCCGACGGTCAGCGTGGGTTGCGGGCCGCCCTGTCTCCCGGGCTGGCCTTCGATCGATCGTTGTTCGCTGAGGAGGTTCATGCAAGAAACACGGCAACGTCAGGGTTGAGATGGGCCCAGTCCGCGAGCGACCGGTTGCGGTCGACGTAGAGCTGGACCAGGATGCCGTCCGGATCCTCGACGAGGACCGCGCGGCGGACGGCGTGGTCGACATCCGCCACCACCGATACCCGGGGATTGCGTTTCGCCCGGGCCAGCGAGTGCTCGAGATCTTCCTCGTCCCAGAGCTCCATGCCGATGTGATGCAGGCCGTTCATCCGGCCGGGCGCTGCGCGGAACAGCGAAAGGCTGTGCTCACCGCAGGTGCCGGAAAGAACCGCCCAGGGCGCTTCCCGCCCGCCGATGAGCACCTCGAGCCCGACCACCTGCAGGTAGTAGTCGACCGTCCGCTCGAAATGCGAAACGACCAGGGCCGCGTGCGTGGTCCTGCGAGGATGGAAGACGGCGTCGTCGACGCGGGCCAGGCGGGGCGCGGGGTCGTAGTTGCGCTCGGCATGCGGCGGCGTCTGGCCGGGACGCCAGTCGGGCTTCGGCTTGGTGACGACGCCGCTGCGGGCCGAGCGCCAGTCGCGAATGACGTCGGCATAGACCTCGTAGGTGTTGCCGTCCGGATCGCGGCCGTACACGGAGTGCGCGATGTCATGGTCCTGCGTGCGCGCGAACTCGATGCCACCGGCAAGCGCGCGTTCGAAACCGCGCACCAGGTCGACCTCGTTCTCGAGCTCGAATGCGCAGTGGTTCAACCCCGGCGCCCGCCCGCGGCCGAGCGGTCCGGAGCCCTCTACCATGCCGATGTCGTGGTGCGTGTTGCCGTTGCTCAGGAAGCCCGCGCGGTTGAGCGGCTGCACGTAGGACGGCGCGATGCCTACGATCGACTGGTAGAAATCCATCGACCGGTCGACGTCTCCCACCACCAGGTTCACATGTCCGAGACGCCGCGGCGCGAAGTAGCCGCCTGACCGCGTGGCCGGGTCCGATGTGGTCATGTTCTGCTGCATCTCGCGCGCCTCACTTCGACAGGAAGTCCGCGACCGTCTCGTTGAAACGGTCCACGCACTCGAGGTGCGGCAGGTGGCCGCAGCCGTCGAAGGTTTCGAAACGCACGCTGGGCAGGCGCGCGAACACCTTCTCCGCAAGGGCGTGCTCGCCGCGCTGATCCTGCCTGCCCCAGACCGCGAGCATCGGCGTGTCGATGGTCTCGAGCAGATGACCGACCTCGTACTGACGCATCGCCTCCACGTCCATCATTCCCTTGAGCCGGCGCTCGAACGACGCCAGGGCGTTCGGCAGGGCGAACGGCGTCAGTTGCAGCAGCACGAGCTCATGCGGGATCTTCGAGGGGTCGTGGAACAGATTGGCCAGCCGCCTGCGGCAGTCGTCGTAGGTCGGATCGCGCAGCGCCGCGGCGCCGTTCTCGTACGCGTTGCGGTACATCCGCGCCAGGTCCTCCGCCTTCTTGAAGACGGAACCGCTGCTGGTGATCACGACGCGACCCGTGCGCTCCGGATGGCGCACGCGCATCAGCACCGCGAGCGTCGCGCCGAACGAGCTGCCGACCACGTGGGCCTGCCTGATGCCCAGGGCATCGAGCAGTGCGGCGAGGTGATCGAGCATCGGACCATGCGGCGGCCCGCCCTGGTAGCTTCCGGACCCGGTGAAGCCGTTGTCCAGCATGTCCGGCGCGATCACATCGAAGCGCCGCGCCAGCGCGGGCATCGTGCAGCACCACGAATCGGACGTCATGCCGACCCCGTGCAGCAGCAGGACCGGATGCCCCTCGCCCGCCCTGAAGTAGCGGGTCGGGACGCCGGCGACGTTCGTGAAATGGACTCTCATCGGGGAATCTGCCTTCCTGTCGTCAGGATTCGATCAAAACTCATACATGCCCGAATTTCTCGAGCGCCTGCGCGAGCGTCAGCCCCTTGCCGAGCTCGCCGCGGATCGAGACCTCCTTGCGCGTCAACGCCTCCGACTGCTGCAGCACCTCCGCGACGATCGCCTCGGGGATCACGATCGCGCCGTCCTCGTCGGCCAGGATGAAGTCGGCGGGCCGCACGGCCACCAGCCCCGAACCCGCGCCGCGCAGATACACCGGCACCTGGCAGGCGTTCACCTTCCAGCGGCCGATCGACTGCACCGGCGTGCGATAGCGGGCGTAGACCGGAAATCCCAGTGCGCCGATCCACTTCACGTCGCGCACGCCGCCGTCGACCAGCGCACCGACACAGCCGCGCTCCCTCATCCCGATGGCGATCAGTTCGCCGAAGTAGCAGATGCCTTCGCCGTCACCGCTCCAGACGCTGATCTCGCCCGGCGAGAGCGCCTGGCAGGCCGCCATCTTGTCGGGGTCGCCGTTCGATTCGTAGGGCGTCATCTGCCCCCGGATCGTGTAAGCCCAGCCGGCCATCCGGCCGGCGGTCGCCGGGTAAGGGCCGAACTGCGACGCCAGGCCCTGATCGTGCAGACCCATCGTGTCCAGCACGTCGGCCACGTTCGAGGTGTCGACCGCAAGATAGCGCTGGCGGATCTGCTCGCGCTCGCCCGGCGAGCGGCGGCTCGCATCGTTCATCAGGCCCCCTGCAGTGCAGTGATGTCGGGACGATGCTAGTGACGCGGGCCGCTTCGGACAAACTATTTGTTCTCCGCCATCCATGAGCTAGACTCATGCGTACATCCCTCCCCGCAAGACCCCATGGCCAGACGCCTCCCCTCGCTGATCGCGCTGCGCGCCTTCGAGGCGGCGGCTCGCCACCTGAGCTTCACCGAGGCGGCCGCCGAGCTCAACGTGACCCAGGGCGCGATCAGCCGCCACATCAAGGCGCTGGAAGAGCAGTTCCACGTGGCGCTCTTTCGCCGGCTGCCACGCGCGCTGGAGCTGACGCCCGAGGGCGCCGGCTACTATCCGCCGCTGCGCGACGCGCTCGACATGATGGAACACGCGACGCGCCGGCTGTTCAGCCAGAAGCAGGAGCAGATCCTCACGCTGAGCGTGCTGCCGACGCTGGCCATGACCTGGTTCATTCCGCGGCTGACCGCGTTCAACGCGCTGCACCCCGGCATCGAGATCCGCATGGTCACCTCGATCCTGCCCGCCGACTTCCGCACCGAGATCGACCTGGCGATCCGCGTGGGCACGCGCACGCCGACCGCCGCCGGCGCGCGCATCGATCTCGTGATGACCGACGACTGGACCGGCATCGCGTCCGATGTGCTGATGCCGGACCTGCTGGTGCCGGTGTGCAGTCCCCGCCTGCTTCAGCAGCGCGGGCTCTCGACCCCTGCCGACCTGAAGCGGCATACGCTGCTGCACAACGCCACGCGGCCGCATGCGTGGGCAGACTGGCTGAAAGCGGCGGGCGTGCAGAACGTTCCGCCCTCGGTCGGGCCGAGCTTCGGGCATTTCTTCATGGCGCTGCAGGCAGCGGCCGAAGGCAAGGGCGTGGCCTGCGTGCCGAGCGTGCTCGCCGAGAACGACCTGGCCACCGGCCGGCTGGTCGCCCCATTCGCGGACAAGGTCGCGAGCGCCGGCTCGTACCATCTGCTGTACCGCCAGCACGAGCGCAACCTCGCGAAGGTGGCGCGCTTTCGCGAGTGGCTGCTGGCCGAGACCGCGGCCTATCAATGAAACGGCGCTGAGGGCGCCGGTGCGTGCCGGCAGCGGATGGGGCGGATTCTCGGCCGCGGCTAACAATTCATAATTTTATGATATATTTTTCAGTATATAAATACTAAGGCCCTGTTCGTCGTCATGGCCTCTTCGAAAACGCAATCCCCGATGACGCCGGAGCAGTTGCGGCAGCACGTCGGCCAAGCCTGCGCACTGTTGAAGGTGCTGGCCAACGAGGACCGGCTGATGCTGCTGTGCCATCTGGCGGCGGTGCGGCTGAACGTCGGAGAGCTGGAGACGGCCACGGGCATCCGCCAGCCCACCCTGTCGCAGCAACTGAGCGTGCTGCGGCAGGAGGGACTGGTCGAGACGGAGAAAGAGGGCAAGTACGTCTACTACAAGCTGGCCAGCGACGAGGTGGTGCGGATCATGCGCACGCTTCGGGACATCTACTGCGCTGCGGACTGACAGAGGGGGATTCATGAAACGCGACCACATCGACACCGGCGACGAGATCTCGACGCTGCCGCCGAATCAGCGCCGCGCGCTGCTGATGCTCGGCGCGGCGGGTGCCGCGGGCGTCGTCGCGCGGCCACGCCCGGCGCGGGCAGCGGACGCGACGCGCACTCGGGCGCGCATCGTCATCGCCGGCGCGGGCGCCGCGGGCCTGGCTGCCGCTTCGCGTCTCGCGGGGCTGCTGGATGGCGCGAAGATCACGCTGATCGATGCGCGCAAGGAGCACTTCTACCAGCCGGGCTTCACCTTGGTGGGCGGCGGAATCAAGCCTTCGGACTACGTCGTCTCCACCACCGCCGAGTACGTGCCGAGGAATGTCGAGCTGGTGCCACAGCGTGTCGCCGAGTTCGACCCGGAGGGGAACAAGGTGGTGACGGAGGCCGGCCAATCCCATCCGTATGACTTCCTGATCGTCGCCACCGGCATGCAGCTCGAATACGGCCTGATCGAAGGGATGGACGCCAGCCTCATCGGCAAGGAGGGCATCGGCAGCATCTATCACAGCCCGGCGGGCGCGCAGGCCACCTGGCAGGCCATGTCGGCGTTCGCCGACATGGGCGGGAGAGGGGTCTTCATGCGGCCGGCCACCGAGATGAAGTGCGCCGGCGCCCCGCTGAAATACACCTTCATCACCGACGACCATCTGACCCGGCGCGGCAACCGGGGCAAGGCCGAGGTCGTCTACAACTCCAACAGCAAGGCCCTGTTCAGCGTGCCGATCGTGTCGGAGAAGGTGCGCATGCTGTTCCAGGAGCGGGGCATCCAGGTCAACTACGAACGCGTGCTCAAGGCCATCGATCCGGGGCGGCGCATCGCCACGTTCGGCACGCCCGACGGGACGGAAGAGCAGAGCTACGATTTCATCCACGTGATCCCGCCGATGCGGGCGCCCGCGGCCGTGCGCAACAGTCCGCTGCCATGGCGGACCGGCCCATGGGCGGCCGAGGGCTGGCTGGAGGTGGACAAGGGAACGCTGCGCCACCTGCGCTATCGCAACGTGTTCGGATTGGGCGACATCGCGGGCGTGCCCAAGGGCAAGACGGCGGCCAGCGTGAAATGGCAGGTGCCGGTCGCCGTCGATCACCTGGTGGCCGAGATCGCGGGCCGGACGTCGAGCGAGCTCTACACCGGCTATACCTCGTGCCCGCTGATCACGAGACTGGGCCGGGCCATGCTGATCGAGTTCGACTACCAGAACAACCTGGTTCCGTCGTTTCCGGGCGTCATCGCGCCCCTGGAAGAACTCTGGGTAAGCTGGGTCATGAAGACGATGGCCCTGAAGCCCACCTACATCAGCATGCTGCGCGGCCACGCCTGATAACCCGAGAGAAGCCACGATGAAAGAACTCGATCCCCTCGTCTTCCTGGCGGTGTTCCAGGAGATGCTCGGCCCGCTGCTGTGGGTGTTGCTGGCGCTCGTCCTGACCGGCACGCTGGCCTTCGTGGTCCTGCTCGTCCGTGAGCGGGCGGTGGTGTCGCGCAGGCTGGTGCGCTCGCAGGCGGCCGGCGTGCTGGGCGGCGCCCTCGCGCTGGTGCTGATGGCCAAGGTGTCGTCATCGGGATTCACCGATGCGGGCGGGCCGGCGGACTGGTTCCTGATCGCGCTGGTGTTCGTCCTGGGGCTGATCGGCTCGGCCATCCTCGTCTATACCATCGCCGGCTGGCGGTCGGCCTGTCGTCGCTGCCATCCCGCTTGACCTTCCAACGATGGGAAGCGCTACGCTGCTACATTGCACACAACACCGAACGAGGTTCTTCTCATGCAGCAGTTCCAAATCGACAACATGGTCTGCGGCGGCTGCGCGCGCAGCGTGACGAAGGCGGTCCAGTCGGTCGACGCCAACGCCAAGGTCGTTGCCGATCCGCCCAATCGCCGGGTGGAGATCGAAACGTCCGCCTCCCGCGAGCAGCTCGAGTCGGCGCTTCGGGAAGCCGGTTTTCCGCCGCGCGCGGCCTGACGGACCGGCTACTTCACCAGCGTGGACGCCGGGCGGCGCTTCCGCTGCGCGGCGGTGGCGGTGCCGGCGGGCCTTTCCAGGTCCGCGAGGATCGGGCAGTCGGGCCGGTCGTCGCCGGCGCAGCAGGCCACCAGCGTCTGCAAGGTATCGGCCATCTGCCGCAGGTCGTCGATCCGGCGCTGCAGGTCGGCGATGTGCACCTGTGCGATGCGCTTGACGTCGGCGCTCCTGCGCGAGCGATCGCGCCACAGCCCCAGCAGCTCGTTGATCTCCGCCACCGGGAAGCCCAGATCGCGCGCGCGGCGGATGAAGCGCAGCATGTGGACATCCGCGTCGGAATAGGCCCGATAGCCCGATGCGGTGCGGCCGACCGGCGGGATCAGGCCGACCTGCTCGTAGTAGCGGATCATCTTGGCCGAGACGCCCGAGGCCTCGGCCGCATCGCTGATGTTCATCGGCGGTCCTCCAGCTTCACGATGCCGCGGTGTTGGCGGTGTTGGCGGTCTCCGTGGCGTTTGCGGCGTTCGTCGCGTTCGCGGCGGCCAGCGGCGGCCGGAAGCGCCGCAGGCGCAGCGCGTTGCCGAGCACGAACACGCTGGACAGCGCCATCGCGCCGGCCGCGAAGATCGGCGACAGCAGCACGCCATGCGACGGGTACAGCAGGCCGGCGGCGACCGGAATCAGCGCCGTGTTGTAGGCGAAGGCCCAGAACAGATTCTGGCGGATGTTGCCGATCGTCGCCTTCGACAGCGCAATCGCGTTGGTTACGCCCTGCAGGTTGCCGGACATCAGCACGACGTCGGCGGCTTCCATCGCCACGTCGGTGCCGGTGCCGATGGCCAGGCCGACGTCGGCTTCGGCCAGCGCCGGCGCATCGTTGATGCCGTCGCCGACGAACGCCAGGCGCCCGGCGGACGCCTTCAGCCGCCGTACCGCTTCGACCTTGCCCTCGGGCAGCACTTCGGCCACCACTTCGTCGATGCCCAGACGCTCCGCGATCGCCTTCGCCGTACGCGCATTGTCGCCGGTGATCATCGTCACCTTCAGGCCCAGCCGGTGCAAGGCATCGATCGCGGCTGGCGTGCTCGGCTTGATCGGGTCGGCCACCGCGACGATCGCCGCCAGGCGTCCATCGATCGCCGCATAGAGCGGCGACTTGCCCTCACGGCCCAGACGCTCGGCTGTGTGCGCGAACGCATCGACATCCAGCCCCAGCGAACGCATGAAGCGGTCCGCGCCCACCTCCACGCGCAGGCCGTCGACGCGGGCCCGCACGCCCATGCCGGTGACGGACGTGAACTCGTCCGCTGCCGGCAGTGCGCCGCCTTCCTGCTGCGCGGCCTGCACGATCGCACGGGCGATCGGATGTTCGGAGCGCGACTCGACGGCCGCGATCAGCGGCAGCACCTGCGCCCGTTCGAAGCCCTGCGCCACTTCCAGGTCGGTCAGTGCAGGGCGGCCTTCGGTGAGCGTGCCGGTCTTGTCGACCGCCACCACCTTGGCATCCTTCAGCATCTGCAGCGCCTCGCCCTTGCGGAACAGCACGCCGAGTTCCGCGCCGCGGCCGGTGCCGACCATGATCGAGGTCGGCGTGGCCAGCCCCATCGCGCACGGGCAGGCGATGATCAGCACCGCCACCGCGTTGACCAGCGCGAAGGTCAGCGCCGGCGCCGGGCCGAAGATCAGCCAGACCAGGAACGTCAGCAGCGCCGCCGCCATCACCGCCGGCACGAACCACAAGGTCACCTTGTCGACCACCGCCTGGATCGGCAGCTTGGAGCCTTGCGCCTGCTCCACCAGCCGGATGATCTGCGCGAGCACGGTCTGTCCGCCGACGGCGGTCGCGCGCAAGGTGAATGCGCCCTGCTGGTTGACGGTGCCGCCGACCACTTCGCTGCCCGCCTGCTTCTCGACCGGGATCGGTTCGCCGGTGATCATCGATTCGTCGATATAGCTGTGCCCCTCGATGACCGCGCCGTCCACCGGCACGCGCTCGCCGGGGCGCACCTCGACCACGTCGCCCGCCCTGACCTCGCCGACCGGGATGTCGGCCGTGCGGCCCTCGCGCACCACATGGGCGACCTTGGCCTGCAGGCCCACCAGGCGCTGGATGGCCTCCGACGTGCGCCCCTTGGCCCGTGCCTCCAGGAAACGCCCGAACAGGATCAAGGTGACGATCACCGCCGCCGCCTCGTAGTAGACGTGCACGGTGCCCTCGGGCAGCAGGCCGGGCGCGAACGTGGCGACCACCGAGAAGGCATAGGCGGCCGCAGTGCCCACCGCGACCAGCGAGTTCATGTCCGGCGCCAGCCGCAGCAGCGCCGGCACGCCGGCCACGTAGAAGCGCCGCCCGGGAAACAGCAGCACCAGGGTGGTCAGCGCGAACTGCAGATACCAGCTCGTCTGCATGCCGAGGGTGTGCGACACCCAGTGGTGCATGGCCGGTACCAGGTGCGAACCCATCTCCAGCACGAACACCGGCAAGGTCAGCGCGGCGGCGATCAGCAGATCGCGCCGCAGCGAGCGGCGCTCGGCGTCCTTTCTGCCGATCGCGTCCTCGTCGGCCGCCGAACCCGCCGCCTGAACGAGCCTCGCGTCGTAGCCGACCTTGTCGATCGCGGCGATCAACTGGTCGGGGTCGGCGACGCCGCGCACGGTGGCGCGCTCGGTCGCCAGGTTCACGACGGCCTGCTGGACGCCGGGCACCGCCGCCAGCGCACGCTCGACCCGCGCCACGCAGGACGCGCAGGTCATGCCCTCGATCGCCAGCTCGATGGTGCGGGCGGGCACCTCGTAGCCGACCTGCTCGACGGCGCGGATCAGCGCCATCCGGTCGACGGGGCCATCGGGGCGGATGTCCGCCCGCTCGGTGGCGAGATTGACGGCGACGCTGCCGACCCCGTCGACCTTGGCCAGCGCCGCCTCGACCCGGCCGACGCAGGAGGCGCAGCTCATGCCTTCGATCGGCAGGCTGATCGTGCCGGTGGCGCGGTAGGGGGTCTCGATCGGGGCGTTCATGACTGCTTCCAGATTCGGATCATGAGCACAGGTTAAACCTTGCCATGATGGGAAGGTCAATGCCGTGGGCAACTTCTGGCAGTATCCAGCCATCCAGACCCCGAGCACCCGATGAAAAGAAGACATCTGCTCCACGCCAGCCTGGCCGCGCTTGCGGCGGGGCCGCTGCGCGCCCAGCCGGCCGACCGGACCCTGCGCATCGTCGTCGGCT
>DAISWF010000029.1:0-19873 GCA_036826495.1 Burkholderiaceae bacterium | reverse complement strand
GCAGGCGAAGCTCGGCATGACGGTCGTCGTCGAGAACAAGACGGGCGCCGGCGGCCGGCTGGCCGCGCAGCAGGTGCGCACCGCACCCGCCGGCCAGCCGACGCTGATGCTGGCCAATCCGGCGGTGATGACGATCGCGCCGCTGGTGTTCAAGGACAACGGCTACGACGCGGACCGCGACTTCGTGCCGGTCTCGCACGTCAACGACTACGAGTTCGTGCTGGCGGTGGCGCAGGCGGTGCCGGTGCGCGAGCTGTCGCACCTGCTCGCCTGGCTGCGCGCGAACCCCGACCAGGCGACGTTCGGCGTGCCGGCCACCGGCAGCCTGCCGCATTTCTTCGCGCTGATGACCGGCGAGAAGGCCGGCGTGCGCGCCGAGGTGGGCGGCTATCGGGGCTCGGCGCCGCTGCTGACCGACCTGATGGGCGGGCAGGTGCCGGTGGCGTTCGACACCTTCGACACGGTGCTGCCCCAGCACGATGCGGGCAAGCTGCGTATCCTGGCGATCTCGGGCGCGCAGCGCTCGCCGTTCGCGCGTTCGGTGCCGACGTTCCGCGAAGCCGGACTGGATCTGGTGGCGACCGGCTGGAATGCGTTCTTCGCGCCGGCCAGCATGCCGGCCGAACGCGTCGAGCAGTATTCGAAGGCCATCCGCGAGGTGATGCAGGATCCCGATACCGTGCGCAGATTCCGTGAGGCGAAGATGACCCCGGTGGTCAGCACCCGCGAGCAGACGCGCGCGATGCTGGCGGCGTTCCGCGCGCAGTGGGCGCCGGTGGTCGGGCGCTCCGGCTATCAGCCGTGAGCGGCCTGTGAGTCCGGGGCCGCTGCCGGCGACATACGATCCGAACACCATGTCGTTCTTCAACCTGTACCACCATCACTTCGTGCGGATCGCCGCAGCGGTGCCGCAGTTGCGGGTCGCCGATCCGGTCTTCAACACCGCGCAGACGCTGGCGATGTGGCGCGAGGCCGATGCGCAGCGGGTGGTGCTGACGGTGTTCCCGGAGCTGGGCCTGTCGGCCTATAGCTGCGATGACCTGTTCCACCAGCAGGCGCTGCTCGATGCCTGTCAGCAGGCGCTGGCCGAGCTGCTGCAGGCGTCGCAGTCGCTGCGCTCGATCGCGGTGGTCGGCGTGCCGCTGCGGCTCGACGGGCTGCTGTACAACTGCGCGGTGGTGCTGCATCGCGGCCGCATCGTCGGCGTGCTGCCGAAAACCTATCTGCCGAACTATCGCGAGTTCTACGAGCGGCGGCAGTTCACGCCGGGCGGCGTGGCGGTGCGCGACACGGTGTCGCTGGCCGGCCAGCACGACATCCCGTTCGGCAGCCACCTGCTGTTCCGCGCGCGCAGCCAGCCGCTGCTGACCTTCCATGCCGAGATCTGCGAAGACCTGTGGTCGCCGATCCCGCCGTCGTCGTATGCGGCGCTGGCCGGCGCGACGGTGCTGCTGAACCTGTCGGCCTCCAACGTCACCACCGGCAAGGCCGACTATCGCCGCGAGCTGGTCGTGAACCAGGCGGCGCGCTGCGTCGCCGCCTATGCGTACAGCGCCGCCGGCTTCGGCGAGTCGACGACCGACCTGGCCTGGGACGGCCATGGACTGATCAGCGAGAACGGCAGCCTGCTCGGCGAAACGCAGCGCTTCTCGATGCAGCAGCAGTTGCTGGTCGCCGACGTCGACCTGGACCGGCTGCATCAGGACCGGATGCGGCTCACGAGCTTCGGCGATTCGGTCGCACAGCATCGCGAGGTGCTGAAGAGCTTTCGCACCGTCGACGTCGACCTGGAGCTGCCGGGTGACGAGGTGCTGCCGCTCGTCCGCCGCTACGAGCGGTTCCCGTACGTGCCGAGCGACGCACTGCGCCGTCGCGAGCGCTGCGAGGAGATCCTGGCGATCCAGGCGCAAGGGCTGATGAAGCGGATGACCAGCGCGAAGATCGACAAGCTGGTGATCGGCGTGTCGGGCGGTCTCGACTCGACCCATGCGCTGCTGGTGTGCGCGCGCGCGCTCGACGGGCTTTCGCTGCCGCGCGCGAACCTGCTCGCCTACACGATGCCGGGCTTCGCGACCGGCGAACGGACGCTCGATCAGGCGCGCCGGCTGATGGCGGCCACCGGCGCGACCGCGCGCGAGATCGACATCCGCCCGGCCTGCCTGCAGATGCTGAAGGCGATCGGCCATCCCTATGCCGACGGCGAACCGGTGTACGACCTGACGTTCGAGAACGTGCAGGCCGGCGAGCGCACCAATCACCTGTTCAGGCTCGCGGGCATGCACAACGCGCTGGTGGTCGGCACCAGCGACCTGTCTGAGATGGCGCTGGGCTGGTGCACCTACGGCGTCGGCGATCACATGGCGCACTACCACGTGAATGCCAGCGTGCCCAAGACATTGATCCAGCACCTGGTGCGCTGGGCCGCCGACAGCGGCGAGTTCGGCGCGGAGCTGTCGCAGGCGCTGCGCGACGTGCTGGCCACCGAGATCTCGCCCGAGCTGGTGCCGGCAGGCGCCGATCAGGGTTCGGCCGGCGGGTCGGAATCGGTCATCGGCCCCTACCCGCTGCAGGACTTCCACCTGTACTACACGCTGCGCTTCGGCTATCTGCCGTCGAAGATCGCGTTCCTCGGCTGGCACGTATGGCGCGACGCGCAGGCCGGAAGCTGGCCAGAGGGTCAGCCGCAGATGGCTTTCGACCTGCCGCAGATCAAGCGCTGGCTCGCGGTGTTCCTCAGGCGCTTCTTCCAGTTGAGCCAGTACAAGCGAAGCTGCATCGCCAATGCGCCGAAGGTCGGTTCGGGCGGGTCGCTGTCGCCGCGCGGCGACTGGCGGGCGCCCAGCGACAGCGAGGCGGCGGCGTGGCTGGCGGATCTGCAGCGCGTGCCCGACGCGGGGCCGCCGGACTGATCGAAGGCCGATCGGGTACTGCGGAGCAGCCCACGCAGGTCGGCCGCGCGGCTCTATCTGCGGCCCGGTCGGGTCCGAACGAGCGAACCTGCCAATCGACAAGAGGAGACGAACGATGATCGAACACCATCTGGACCTGCCCACCGCCGACGGCGCGATGAACACCTTCGTCACGCATCCGGAGGAAGGGGGGCCGTTCCCGGTCGTGCTGTTCTACATGGATGCGCCCGGCAAGCGCGAGGAGCTGCACGACATGGCGCGGCGGCTGGCGACGGCCGGCTACTTCGTCGTGCTGCCGAATCTGTACTACCGTCGCACGCGCGAGTTCACGATGGTCCGCGACGAGGCGGGCTTCGCCCGGATGTTCGAGATGATGGGGCATCTGTCGATCGACAAGGTGATGCGCGACACCGAGGCGATGCTGGCCTACGTCGATGCGCAGCCGCTGGCCGATGCGGGCCGACTGGGGCTGGTCGGCTACTGCATGAGCGGGCCGTTCGTGTTCGCCGCGGCGGCGAAGTTCCCCGACCGGGTGGCCTGCGCCGCATCGATCTACGGCGCCGGGCTGCTGACCGACCGGCCCGACTCGCCGCATCTGACCGCCGCGGCGATCCGCGGCGAGATGTACTTCGCCTGCGCCGGCATCGACAAGTACGCGCCGCCGGAGCAGATCGAGGCGCTGGCCGCGCACCTGAAAGCCGCCGGCACGAAGCACCGGATCGAGTGGTATCCGGGGGCCGAGCACGGCTTCGCGTTTCCGCTGCGCCAAGGGATCTATGACAAGCCGAGCGCCGAGCGGCATTGGGAGCGGCTGTTCGCGCTGTTCGACCGCAACCTGCGCGGCGGGCGGTAGCCGGGCGACACCCGGCCGCGCTCTGCGGCCGAAACCCGGCACAACCGGCGCAATGCGGCTTATCAGCGACCTATCCGCCGAGAACGGCTTGCGCCGACCTGCTCGCCGGGCCTTTGAGGGCGTCCGTGAAGGGCGGGTGTACGCTGATCGTTCCGGTCCAAGGGGCCGTCCACTGCAGGAGCCTGTGATGTCGGATCATGTGTACAAGCTCGTCGAGCTGGTGGGCTCATCGGCGACCAGCACCGACGATGCGATCCGCAACGCGATCGAAACCGCGGCGAAGACGCTGCGCCGCATCGACTGGTTCGAGGTCATCTCGACGCGCGGCCATGTCACCGATGGGCGCGTCGCGCACTTTCAGGTCACGCTGAAGGTGGGGTTCCGGATCGAGGGCTCGTAAGTAAACCCGGGGGTCCTACAGGAACCGGTCCAGCAGCTTGCGGCTGGGCCGGTCGAGCGCATGCAGATCGCGGATCAGGAACTGCACGCCGCCGGCGTCGGCGATCAGCAGGGTGCCGCCGCCCAGCCGGCGGATGAATTCCTCGCCCTTCAGCACCAGCCGGGTATCACCGCGGTCGGTCTCGATGTCCCATTCGCTGGGCACCGCGAAGCTCGAGACGCTGCGGATCCGGCGGATCACCGGCGTGAACTCGCGGCTGCCGAGCTCCTCGTCGATGATCGCGCGCAGCGGCGGGGGCAGGCCGTCGAGCCGGTCGATCCACGCGAGCTCGTGCCCTTCGGCATCGACGATCGCGATCGATGAGTCCGGGGCGGCGATCGGGAACGCGCGCACCGGCACCACGCCCTCGTGGGTCTGGCCATCGGCCGTCACCATCACCAGCCGGCCGAAGCGGTTGCGGCTGAGCTGCCAGCCGAGGCCGGCAGCGCTCGGGGCGGGCTCAGCCATCGGTATCTCTGGAGGTATGGGCCAGCGACGGCAACGCCGCCGGCGCCGGTGATCCGCTGCCTTCGTCGGCATCGGCCTGGCGCGCCTGCGCCTGGTAGAGCCGCCAGTAGGCGCCTTCGCGCGCCATCAGCTCTTCGTGATGGCCGACCTCGACCACCTGCCCCTTGTCGAGCACGACCAGCCGATCGGCCTTGCGCAAGGTGCTCAGCCGATGCGCGATCGCGATCGTCGTGCGGCCCTTCACCAGGTTGTCGAGCGCCTTCTGGATCTCCTTCTCGGTGGTGGTGTCCACCGACGACGTGGCTTCGTCGAGGATCAGCACCCGCGGGTCGATCAGCAGCGCGCGGGCGATCGAGATCCGCTGCCGCTCGCCGCCCGACAGCGCCTGGCCGCGTTCGCCGACCAGCGAGTCGTAGCCGTGCGGCAGCCGCAGGATGAACTCGTGCGCATGCGCGGCACGGGCCGCCGCGATCACCTCCTCGCGGGTCGCACCGGGCTTGCCGTAGGCGATGTTGTCGGCGATCGTGCCGAAGAACAGGAACGGCTCCTGCAGCACCAGCCCGACGTTGCGGCGGAACTCCGCGACCGGCAGCGCGCGCAGGTCGATGCCGTCGACCAGGATCGCGCCGGAAGACACGTCGTAGAAGCGGCAGATGAGGTTCACCAACGTGCTCTTGCCGGAGCCGCTGTGACCGACCAGGCCGATCATCTCGCCGGGCGCGATGTCCAGATCGACGTTGCGCAGCACCGTGCGGTTGCCGTAGCGGAAGCCGACGTCGCGGATCTCGATGCGACCGTCTATGCGCCCGTCGGCCCGCGGGAAATGCACCGGATTCGCCGGCTCCGGCACCGACGACACGTGATCGAGGATGTCGAAGATCCGCTTGGCGCCGGCCGCCGCCTTCTGCGTGAACGACACGATGCGGCTCATCGAGTCGAGCCGGGTGTAGAAGCGGCCGATGTAGGCGAGGAACGCGGTCATCACGCCGACGGTGATCTGCTTGCGCGACACCAGCCAGATGCCGAACGCCCACACCACCAGCAGCCCGACCTCGGTCAGCAAGGTGACGGTCGGAGAGAACATCGACCACACCTTGTTGACCCGGTCGTTGACCATCAGGTTGTGCTGGTTGGCATCGCGAAAGCGCTGCGATTCGCGGTTCTCCTGCGCGAACGCCTTGACCACGCGGATGCCGGGGATCGTGTCGGCCAGCACGTTGGTGACCTCGGACCAGATCCGGTCGACCTTCTCGAAGCCGACCCGCAGCCGGTCGCGCACCTGGTGGATCAGCCAGGCGATGAACGGCAGCGGCAGCAGGGTCACCATCGCCAGCCACGGATCGATCGACACCAGCACCGCGGCGGTCATCACGATCATCAGCACGTCGGTGACGAAGTCCAGCAGGTGCAGCGACAGGAACAGACAGATCCGGTCGGTCTCCGCGCCGACCCGGGCCATCAGATCGCCGGTGCGCTTGCCGCCGAAGTACTCGAGCGACAGCCGCAGCAGGTGGTCGTAGGTGGTGGTGCGCAGGTCGGCGCCGATGCGCTCGCTGACCTTGGCCAGTATGAAGGTGCGCGCCCAGCCGAGCGTCCAGGCCAGCAGCGCCGCCGCCAGCAGCCCGCCCAGCAGCCAGCGGACCAGGTCCCAATCGAGCGGCGCGCCGTTCTGGAACGGCACCAGCACCCTGTCCATCAGCGGCAGCGTCAGGTACGGCGGCACCAGGGTCGCGGCGGTCGAGGCCAGCGTCAGCACCAGGCCGATCAGCAGCTTGCCGCGATACGGCCGCGCGAACCGCCACAGTCTGAGCAAGGTCCAGGACGAAGGCGCCTCCGGGCTTTCGTCGCCGCAGTAGGTGCAGCTCTCCTGACCGGCCAGCAGCGGCCGGCCGCAGACCGGGCAGCCGGCGAGCTCGCGCGGCGCGAGCCGCTGGCCGGCCAGGTAGGCCCCCTGCTGGCGGGCGAACTCGGTGGTCAGCAGATTCACCGACGCCTGATGGGCCAGCGTGTACCGCCAGCTCGCCAGCCGCGAGGTGGCGTCGTGCAGCTCGAGCTGGCCGACGCCGGCATGGTCGGTGTGCTGCAGGCTCAGGTCGGTGCGGAACGGCCACTGACGCGCCGGCGCCGATTCCGATTCGGGCTGCGCGGCGGTCCATTCGAGCAATCGCCGGTCAGTAAGTACTACCAGACCACGAGTGAAGAACAGCCGGGCATCCAGGTCGGGCTCGAACCACGCCAGCACCGGTTCGTCCGCCGCCAGAACCTGCCGGACCCGGTTTCGCCAGGCCCCAGGTATTTGCGGATCTTCGTGCATGAATGCGTGAACGGTTCGAGGGGGTATTGCGTTGATAGGGCTCGAAGTTTATGCGAAGGGGCCCTTTGCGGTGCAACAGGCACCGTGCCGGGGCCGGCGGCGACGGGATGTTCCGACCCGATCGTCAGCGCCCGTGAATGGCTTTTGGGCGCCGATCGCCGCGAATTGACGGAACAACGGGGACAACTGCGTCACTTATGAAGAACATCATCATCCGCGAAATCACCGTTTTGCGAGGCCCCAGCCGCTGGACCTACCAGCCGGCGCTGCAGGCGGTCGTGGACATCGGCGAGCTGGAAGATTTTCCGTCGAACAAGATTCCGGGTTTTCCGGAACGCCTGAAGGCCTGGCTGCCCGGTCTGGTCGAGCACCGCTGCAGCTACGGTGAACGCGGCGGCTTCCTGCGCCGGCTCGATGAAGGCACCTGGCCGGTGCACATCATGGAGCACGTGACCTTGGAGCTGCAGTCGCTGGCCGGCTTCCCGGACGGCTTCGGCCGGGCCCGCGAGCTCGACGAGCGCGGCGTATATATACTGGTGATCTCGATGTGGGAGGAGCCGGTCACCCGGGCCGCGCTGGAACTGAGCCGGCAGCTCGTGATGGCGGCGATCGAGGACAGGCCGTTCGACATCGCCGCGGCGGTCGACACGCTGAAGGCGCTGGTCGACGACCACTGCCTGGGCCCGAGCACGAACGAGATCGTGTCGGCAGCCGACCGGCGCAAGATCCCGTTCATGCGGCTGAACGACGGCAACCTGGTGCAGCTCGGCTACGGCGCCCGGCAGCGGCGGATCTGGACAGCCGAGACCGATCGGACCAGCGCCATCGCCGAAGGCATCTCGCGGGACAAGGATCTGACCAAGTCGCTGCTGCGCCAGTGCGGCGTGCCGGTGCCCGAGGGCCGGGAGGTGGCCAGCGCCGACGACGCCTGGGCGGCCGCTGAGGAGATCGGCGTGCCGGTGGTGGTCAAGCCGCTGGACGGCAACCACGGCCGGGGCGTGTTCATCAATCTGAGCCAGCGCGATGACATCGCCGCCGCCTACGACGTGGCGCGGCACGAGGGCAGCGGCGTCATCGTCGAGCGGCTGGTGCCGGGCAACGAGCACCGGCTGCTGGTGGTCGGCGGCAAGCTGGCGGCGGCCGCCCGCGGCGATTCGGCGTCGGTGGTCGGCGATGGCCGTTCGACGGTGCAGCAGCTCATCGACATGCAGTTGAACAGCGACCCGCTGCGCGGTACCCATGAAAGCAGTCCGCTGAACCTGGTGCGGATCGACTCGTCGGCGCGGCTGGAGCTGAAGGCGCAGGGGCTGACCGCCGACTCGGTGCCGGCGGTCGGCCAGTCGGTGCTGATCCAGCGCAACGGCAACGTCGCGTTCGACGTCACCGAGCAGGTCCATCCGGACACCGCGCGGATCGTCGCGCTGGCCGCCCGCATCGTCGGGCTGGACATCGCCGGCATCGACCTGGTCGCGCAGGACATCTCGCGGCCGCTGGCCGAACAGGGCGGCGCGATCGTCGAGGTGAACGCCGGCCCCGGCCTGGCGCTGCACCTGACGCCGGCCGGCGGCAACCGCCAGCCGGTGGGCCGCGCGATCGTCGATCATCTGTTCCCGGACGGCCAGGGTGGCCAGGCTGGTGACAACGGCTGGATCCCGGTGATCGGCATCACCGGCAGCGGCAGCAACACCGCGGTGGCCTGGCTGATCGCGCACCTGCTCGACCTCAAGGGCCTGCGGGTGGGCCTGGCCTGCCGCGACGGGGTCTATCTGCATCCGCGCCGGCTCGAGCACACCGACGGCGCGAACTGGGCCAGCGCCCACCGGATGCTGGTGAACCGCCTGGTCGATGCGGCGGTGTTCGAGAACGGCGAGCAGGCGATCGCCACCGAAGGGCTGGCGTATGACCGCTGCGCGATCGGGGTCGTCACCGGCTTCGATCCGCGGATGCGGATTCCCGAGGCGCACGTGATCACCGAGGATCATCTGTTCAACACCGTGCGCACGCAGGTCGATCTGGTGCTGGCCGACGGCGCCGCGGTGCTGAACGCCGACGATCCGAAGGTCGTGGAGATGGCGCAGTACTCCGATGGGGAGGTGATCCTCTACGCGATCCGCGAAGACAACGAGGCGCTGCAGGCGCATCGCGCCAAGGGCGGGCGGGTGGCGTTCATGCGCCAGGGGCTGCTGTTCACCGCGCGGGGCGATGCCGAGGAAGCCGCCGGCCGCTTCGATGCGATGGCCGCGGTGCGGATGGACCCGGCCCGCTTCACCCGCAGCAGCGTGCTGGCGGCGCTGGCATCGGCGATGGCGCTGGGCGTGCCGATCGCGCTGATCCGCGCCGGGCTCGCGCACTTCGAGCCGGTGCTGCCGGCCGAGGTACTGGCGCACGCCTGAGCCATCCGAGGTCGGCGAAGCGGGCCGCTGCCGCGTTGAGTCGGCGCCGGCCCCGCCGCGCGGCAAAGCTGCCGACCGGAACGAATCAAAAGGTCAACCGTATGGACATTTCTAGAATCCGCGCCCTCCGGGGCCCGAACCTGTGGAGCAAACGCACCGCGATCGAGGCGGTCGTGCAATGCACGCCGGCCGAGGACGCGATCGACCGGGTCGAGGGTTTCGAGCAGCGGCTGCGGGCGCGCTTTCCGCAGATCGGCGTGCTGCGCGCCACCGGCTCCACCGAGCGGGTGTCGATGGCGCGGGTGCTGCAGCTCGCGGCGCTGGGCCTGCAGGCGCAGGCCGGCTGTCCGGTCACGTTCGGCCGCACCGCGCCGACCCGGGAACCGGGCCAGTACCAGATCGTGTTCGAGTATTCGGAGGAAAAGGTCGGCCGGCTGGCGCTCGAGCATGCGCAGCATCTGTGCCACGCGGCCGAGATCGACAACGGCTTCGATCTGACGGCGGTGCTGGCGAAGCTGCGCGAGCTCGACGAGGATCTGCGGCTGGGCCCGAGCACCGGTTCGGTGGTCAATGCGGCGCTGGCGCGCGGCATCCCGCACCGCCGGCTCACCGAAGGCAGCATCGTGCAGTTCGGCTGGGGCAGCCGGCAGCGGCGCATCCAGGCCGCCGAGATCGATGCGACCAGCGCGATCGCCGAATCGATCGCGCAGGACAAGCAGCTCACCAAGGACCTGCTGCATGCCTCCGGCGTGCCGGTGCCGACCGGCCGGCCGGTGCGCGACCTCGAGGACGCATGGGCCGCGATGCAGGAGATCGCCGGCCCCGTGGTGGTCAAACCCCAGGACGGCAACCAGGGCAAAGGCGTCGGCGTCAACGTCGAGACCCGTGCACATCTGGAGCTCGCCTATGCGGCGGCGCGCGAGGTCAGCTCGTCGGTGATGGTCGAGCGATTCATTCCGGGCCATGATTTCCGGCTGCTGGTGGTCGGGCGCAAGCTGGTCGCGGCGGCGCGCCGCGATCCGCCGCAGGTGATCGGCGACGGCGTGCACACGGTCCGTCAGCTCGTCGACGCGGTCAACGCCGATCCGCGGCGCGGCGACGGCCATGCGACGCCGCTGACCCGCATCCGCTTCGACGACATCGCGCTGGCGCGGCTGCAGATGCAGGGCTATACCGCCGACTCGGTGCCGCCCAAGGGTGCCCGCGTGATCCTGCGCAACAACGCGAACCTGAGCACCGGCGGCACCGCGACCGACGTGACCGACACCGTCCATCCGGAACTGGCGGCCCGGGCGGTCGAGGCGGCGCTGACGGTGGGGCTCGACGTCGCCGGCATCGACGTGGTCTGCGAGACCGTCGTGCGGCCGCTCGAGCAGCAGGGCGGCGCGGTCGTCGAGGTCAATGCGGCGCCCGGCCTGCGCATGCATCTGCAGCCGTCGTTCGGCAAGGGCCGGCCGGTCGGCGAGGCGATCATCGGCGAGCTGTTCGGCGACGGTGACGACGGCCGCATCCCGGTGGTGGCGGTGACCGGCACCAACGGCAAGACCACGACGGTGCGGCTCACGGCGCACCTGCTCGACACCGCCGGCCATCGGGTCGGCATGACCAACACCGACGGCATCTACGTGAGCGGCCGGCGCATCGACACCGGCGACTGCAGCGGCCCGCGCAGCGCGCGCAGCGTGCTGATGCATCCGGAGGTCGATGCCGCGGTGTTCGAGACCGCGCGCGGCGGGCTGCTGCGCGAAGGGCTCGGGTTCGACCGCTGCGACGTCGCGGTGGTGACCAACGTCGGCGCCGGCGATCACCTGGGCATGAACTTCATCACCACGGTCGAGGACCTGGCGATGCTGAAGCGCGTGGTCGTGCAGAACGTGTCGCCGACCGGCACCGCGGTGCTGAACGCCTGCGACCCGACGGTGGCGGCGATGGCCGACCACTGCCCCGGATCGGTGACCTTCTTCGGCGCCGACCCGGCGCATCCCCGACTGGTGACGCACCGGGCGCAGGGCAAGCGGGTGGTCTATCCCGACGGCGACGCGCTGGTGGCCGCCTGCGGCGACGACGAGCACCGGATCCCGTTCGGCTCGATCCCGTTCACCCGGGGAGGCAGCATCGGCTTCCAGCTCGAGAATGCGATGGCGGCGGTGGGTGCCGCCTGGGCGCTGGGCATGCCCTGGGCGACGATCGAGTCGGGGCTGGCCAGCTTCGTCGCCGACACGTCGAACGCGCCCGGGCGGTTCAACGTGCTCGAGTACAAGGGCGCGACCCTGATCGCCGACTACGGCCACAATCCGGATGCGATCAGCGCACTGGTCAAGGCGGTCGATTCGATGCCGGCCAAACGGCGCTCGGTCGTCATCAGCGGCGCCGGCGACCGGCGCGACGACGACATCCGCCAGCAGTCGCGCATCCTCGGCCATGCGTTCGACGACGTGCTGCTGTACGAGGACCAGTGCCAGCGCGGCCGCTCCGACGGCGAGGTCATCGCGCTGCTGCGCGAGGGCCTCAAGGGGGCCTCACGGACCCGAATGATCGAGGAGATCCACGGCGAGTTCCGGGCGATCGACCTGGCGTTGTCGCGGCTGAAGCCGGGCGACCTGTGCCTGGTGCTGGTCGATCAGGTCGAGGAGGCGCTCGCGCATCTGCACAAGCGGATCGCCGAGGCACAGGCGATGGGGCGGGCCGGCGGCGAAGCGCAGTCGCCGGCGCGGATCGCGCAGGCCGCCTGACCGGCGTTCGAGACGCCACGAGCTCTGCCCGCCGCGCCGGCCTGCTTTGCCGCGCAGCGGAGCGCGGCTGACGGCGCGGGCACGACGGCTTCGTGCGCACCGCGCCGACCTGCCCACGGGCGCGGCGATCAGCCCATCGCCAGCGCCATCACGCCGATCGCGATGCACGCGGCGCCGAGGATCCGCGGCCCGCGATCGCCTTCGGCGAGAAGCTGGCCGCCGATCAGCGCGGCGAACAGCATCGACACCTCGCGCGCCGGCGCGACGTGCGACATCGGCGCCACCTGCATCGCGTACAGCACCAGCACGTACGAGACCGGGCTCACGGTGCCGACGAACAGCGCCATCTTCCACTGGCCGCGGAACACCGTCTTCAACGAGCCCCGCTCGGGCAGCACCAGTGGCAGCAGCAGCGCCAGGCGCACGAAGTTGCCGAGATAGTCGATCAGGATCGGCGACATGCCCAGCACCTTGACGCCCCAGCCGTCGACCACTGTGTAGCCGGCGATGAACACGCCGGTGGCCACGCCGTAGAAGAGCCCTGCGCGCACGCGTTCGCGCCGCGCCGGATCGTGAGCTGCGCGAAACAGCCCGGGGCCGCCGGCGATCAGGAACACGCCGCCCACCACCGCGACGATGCCCAGCGCACCGAAGGCCGACGGCGTCTCGCCCAGCAGCACGATCGCCACCAGCGACGACAGCAGCGGGCCGCTGCCGCGCGCCAGCGGATAGACGACGGTCAGATCGGCATTCCGGTAGCCGCGCAGCAGCACCAGGTAGTAGATCAGGTGCAGGGTACCGCTGACGACGATCAGCGCCCACTCGCGCCAGCCCCAGGCGGGCACCTGCTGCCAGGTCAGCAGCAGCCCCAGCGGTGCCCACACCAGCATCAGGAACACGCCGGTGAAGAACGCGAAGCGCGCGTCGCCGCCCGCCTTCTTCGCGGCGATGTTCCAGCAGGCGTGGATCAGGCCCGCGAGAATGACCAGGCTCAGCGCCGACGCGGGCATCGATGATCGGGGGCGGTGGTCACCGGCCGAAGCATACGTGAACGGGTGCCGGCGCCCGGCGGCGGTCATCACGATCTGGAATAATCGCCGGGTGAATCCGCCCCCCGACCCCGTTCATCATGCCGCTGCCACCGGCTTCGCGCGCGAAGCCGACCGCTACGCACGCGGACGGCCGGAGTATCCCGAAGCGCTGACCGGCTGGCTGCGCGAAGCGCTGGGGCTCGGGCCGGGCACCACGGTGGCCGACGTCGGCGCCGGCACCGGCAAGTTCACGCGGCTGCTGCAGGCCACCGGTGCCCGGGTGCTCGCGGTCGAACCGGTCGCGGCGATGCGGTCGCAGCTCGCCGCCGCGCTGCCGCAGGTGACGACGGTCGACGCACCGGCGCAATCGTTGCCGTTCGCCGACGGCAGCCTCGATGCGATCGTCTGCGCGCAGGCGTTCCACTGGTTCGCGACCGTCGATGCGCTGCGCAGCTTTCATCGCGTGCTCGGGCCCGGCGGGCGCCTGGGCCTGGTATGGAACGTGCGCGACGAGTCGGTGGACTGGGTGCAGGCGATCACCGATCTGATCACGCCCTACGAAGGCGAAGCGCCGCGCTTCCACAAGGGCGACTGGCAGCGGCCGTTCGCGCACGGCGGCTTCACGCCGCTGGTCGAGACCACGTTCGCCCATCGTCATACCGGTCCGGCACGCGAGGTGATCATCGACCGGTTCATGTCGGTCAGCTTCATCGCTGCGCTGCCGGCGGCCGGCCAGGCCGACGTGCAACGGCGGTTGCAGGCGCTGATCGATGGCGATGCACGACTGCGCGGCGATGCGATCGTCGACTTCCCGTACCTGACCCGCGCCTTCGTGGCCATTCGCGAGCCGCTGCCGCCATCCCCTGCGAACGATTGATGACGCCGGGCGTGCGCTTCACCCGGGCCGGGTTCGTCGCCGGCTTCCGGCAGTCGATCGTCATCGCGCCGACGGTGGCCTTGTACGGCGTCGCCTTCGGCGTGCTGGCCGGTGCATCGTCGCTGTCGGCGCTGCAGTCGCTGCTGTTCAGCGCCTGGGTCAATGCGGGGGGTGCGCAGATGGCGTCGCTGCAGGCCTGGAGCGAGCCGGTGCCGGTGCTGGCCGTGGTGCTGACCACCTGGGCGATGAACTCCCGCTACCTGCTGCTCGGCGCTGCGCTGCGGCCGGTGATGGGCGACCTGCCGGCTCGGCAGGTGTATCCGTCGCTGTTCGTGCTGGGAGACGGGAACTGGGCGCTGACGATGCGCGAGTTCGCGGCGGGCCGTCACGATGGCGCCTTCCTCGCCGGAAGCGGCGTCGCGATGTGGCTGTGCTGGGTGCTCGCCACCGTCGCAGGCCATGCGTTCGGCCGCACCGTCGGCAACCCGGAACGGTACGGTCTGGATTTCATGCTGATGGCGTTCTTCGCTGCGATGACGGTGAGCTTCTACCGTCGGCCGGCGAGCCTCGTGCCGTTCGTGTTCGGCGCAGTCGTGGCGATCGTCGTGCAGCGTCAGCTCGCCGGGCCGTGGTATCTGCTGATCGGAGCGGCGGTGGGCAGCCTGCTGGTGCTGATGCTGCCGGAGCCCCGCGATGCCGGCTGACGCCTTCGTCGCGATCGTGCTGATGGGACTGGCGTCGTACAGTTGCCGCGCCGCCGGCTTCCTGATGATGCGCTGGGTCGCGATCACGCCGCCGGTCGAACGCTGGCTCGGTGCGATTCCGATGGCGCTGATGGGCGCGATCCTGGGCCCTGCGGCCATAGGCGGGGGGCCGGCCCAATGGGCGGGGCTGGTCATCGCGATGGCCGTCACACGGTTGACCCGCAGCGAGTTCGCCGGCGTGATGCTGGCGGCCGCCGCGGTGGCGGCGATACGCGCGGCCGGCCGCTGATGCGCCGCCAGAGCGGAACTGACGAAGGCCTGTTCCCACCACATGCAGGAGATCCGATGCGATACGGCGTTTTCGATCACATGGACCGCGGCACCGAGCCGCTGGCGCGGCAGTACCAGGACCGGCTGGCGCTGGCCGAGGCGTATGACCGCCTGGGGTTCCGCTCGTATCACCTGGCCGAGCATCACTGCACGCCGCTAGGCATGGCGCCGTCGCCGGGCCTGATGATGGCGGCGATCAGCCAGCGCACCCGCCGGCTGCGCTTCGGGCCGATGGTCTACACGATGAGCATGTACCACCCGCTGCGGCTGGCCGAGGAGATCTGCATGCTCGACCAGTTGAGCGGCGGGCGGCTGGAGGTCGGCGTGGGGCGCGGCATCTCGCAGTTCGAGGTCGGCTACTACGGCGTCGATCCTGCGAAGGCGCAGCCGATCTATGCCGAGGCGCTGGAGGTGGTGCGCGCCTATTTCCGCGGCGGACAGGTCGACCATCACGGCGAGTTCTTCCGCTTCGCCGGCGCGCCGGTGGAGCTGCAGCCCTTGCAGCAGCCTCATCCGCCGTTCTGGTACGGCGTGGCGACGCCCGAGGGCACCGAGTGGACGGCGAAGAACGACATGAACGTGATCATGAGCGGACCGGCACCGGCGGTGCGCCGGATCACCGACGCCTATCGCGAGCACTGGGCGGCGCAGGGCAAGCCGGCCGAACGCCAGCCGCTGCTCGGCGTGAGCCGCCACGTCGTGGTGGCCGACACCGAGGCGCAGGCGCTGGCCGCCGCGCGGCCGGCCTATGCGCTGTGGTACGCGCGGCTGATGCACCTGTGGGACCGCCACGGCGCGCGCCCGAACTACATCGCGTACCCGGACAATTTCGACGATGCTCACCGCGCCGGCTATGCGATCGCCGGCGATGCCGCGACGGTGCGCGACTGGGTGCGCGAGCAGTCGTCGGCGGCCGGCCTCAGCTACTTCGTCGCCCGGCTCGCGTTCGGCGATCTGAGCCGCGAGGTATCGCTGCGGTCGGCCGAACTGTTCGCCCAGCACCTGATCGGATCACAGGAGGAGACACGGTGAACGATTCCGAACGAGACGGCTTCGAACGGGGCCATTTCGAATGGCGAGGGTTCGCGCGGCAGGGATCCGACCGGGCCGGTGGCGCGCCGCCGTCGTCCGCGCCGAGCCGCTCGCCCGGGCGCCGACGGCTGCTCGGTTCGCTGGCCGCATGGCCGCTGCTGATCCAGCGCGGCGCGCAAGCTCAGACCTTTCCATCGAAGCCGGTGCGGCTGGTCGTGCCCAGCCCGCCGGGCGGTGGCCCCGACCGGGTGACGCGGATGGTGGCCGAACGGCTGTCGCGGCAGTGGGGCACGCCGGTGCTGGTCGAGAACAAGCCGGGCGCCACCACCCGCATCGGCGCGGAGTACGTCGCCCGCTCGCCGGCCGATGGCTACACGCTGCTGTCGACGTTCACGTCGCATGTGCAACTGCCGGCACTGCAGAAGAACCTGCCGTTCGACACGGTGCGCGACTTCGCGCCGGTGTCGCAGATGGTGCGGGTCGAGACCTTGTTCGCGGTGCGTGCCGACGCGCCGTGGATGACGCTGCGAGACTTCATCGCCGCCGCGCGCACCGCGCAGCCGCCGCTGACCTATGCATCGTTCGGCCAGGCGTCTTCGTTCCACATCTATGGCGCCACCCTGGCTCACTCGGCGAAGATTCCGCTGACCCACGTGCCGTACAAGGGCGAGGCGCTGCAGCTCAACGATCTGCTGGGCGGCCAGGTGATGTCCAGCTTCAATTCGCTGGGCACCGCGCTGCCGATGATCCGCGCCGGCAGGGTGCGGCCGCTCGCGCTGGTCGCGCCGGCCCGCTCGAAGGTGCTGCCCGACCTGCCGACCTTCGCCGAGCAGGGCGTGGGCGGGCTGGAGACGGTCGGCTGGTTCGGCGTGCTGGCGCCGGCGCAGACGCCGCGGGAGATCGTGCAGCGGCTGTCGGCCGACATCGCCGCGGTGATCGGCGATGCCGAGGTGACGGCGACGCTGCGCGGCCAGGGGCTGGAACCGGTCGGCTCGTCGGCCGACCAGTTCACCGCGACGATCTCGGCGGACATCGCGAAGTGGCGGTCGCTGGTGGCCGGCGTGGGGATCGAGGCGAGCGATTGACGGGGACGTGGCGGCCGGCGACACGGGATCGCGTCACAGGTCGCCTCGCCGATGCCGGTCATCGGCGGGGAACGGCGGTGCGCGCGTGCGCCCGGTAGGGTCGGAGCGGATACCGGGCCGGCGCAGGTGCGCCGGGGTCCGGTCTTTTTTCGCAGGTCCGCCGCCGTGTCCGCCATTCGTATCGCCAAGAGGCTGGTGCCCGCTTCCTTCGCCGCCGCCGCGCTGCTGACCGTCATCGCCGCGCCGTCGCCGGCCGCAGCGGCCAAGCGCGGTCCGGCGCATGCGAAAGCCGCTTCGGCACATGCGAAGCCCGCTGCCGCACACGCGAGATCCGCTGCCGTGCAGACGAATTCCGCCGCAGCATCCGCGAAGTCCGCGGCGATGTTGCTGGTGCCCAAGGAACCCTCCACGATCGCCGAGCCGCGCCGCCCCATGCTGCCTGCGGCCGCCTCGGTCGACAGCGCATTCGCGAACGCCCGGCGCGCATTTCTCGCCGGCGATCGCGCGGCGCTCGAGCAGGCGGCGCGCGGCGCGATCGATCATCCGCTGGCGGACTATCTGCCGTTCTGGCAGTTGTCGCTCGCGCTGCGCGCGCTGGTGCCTCCGGCCGACACCGACGGCGCGGTGGCGACCTTCCTCGACGTGCGGCAGAACCCGCTGCTGGTCGACTCGCTGCGCAAGGAATGGATCCGCTCGCTGGCGCGCCGCGAACGATGGAACGAGGTGGCCGAGCAGGGCCGGCTGTGGCTGCAGCGGGACGAGGTCGCGGTCCAATGCCTGGTCTGGACGGCGCAGCTCGTCGCTGGCGGCGACCTGCCGGCCGAGGCGCGCGAGCATCTGCTGTCGCCGCGCGAGCTGGGCGATGGCTGCAACCAGTTGCTGACACGCGCGGCCACCGCCGGCCGCCTGACGCAACGGGATCTGCTGGCGCGTCTCCGGTTGTCGGCCGAGGTCGGCGCGGTGGTCACCGCCCGCCGCGCGGCCTCGCTGCTCGGACGTGACGGCGGCGAGCTCGAGGCGGCCTACCGCGATCCGCAGCGCACGATCGAACGCGGCATGCGCGATGCCGAAGCGCTCGCCGCCGCCTATGCGACATTGGCGCGGCAGGATGCCGAAGCGGCGGCGGCGCGGCTCGCGCAGAACGGCCGGCTGTCGGCCGACGTCGCGGGCTTCGCCTGGGCGGTCGTCGGCGCGCAGGCCGCGCAGCAGATGAATCCGCAGGCGGCCGCCTGGGCCCGGCAGGGTGCGGCCGCCCGCGTCAGCGACGAGACCCGTGGCTGGATGGTGCGGGCGGCGCTCGCGGCGCGCGACTGGCCGCTGGTCGCCGACGTGATCGCCGGCATGAGCGAAGCCGGCCGCCGCGAGCCGGCGTGGACCTACTGGCAGGCGCGGGCCTGGCAGGCCACCGGCAAGACCGAGCAGGCGAAGCCGCTGTTCGCATCGATCGCCGGGCAGATGCATTTCTATGGTCAGCTCGCGGCCGAAGAGCTCGGCACCGCGGTGCCGGCACCGACCGGGCGCGCACCGCTCAGCAGCGCCGAGGTCGCCGAGGCGCAAGGCAATGCCGGCATCCAGCGCGCGCTGCGCTTCTACGAGCTGGGCATGCGGCCCGAGGGCCATCGCGAATGGAACTTCCAGTTGCGCGATGCCAGCGATCGCCAACTGCTGGCGATCGCCGATCTCGCGTGCCGCCGCGCGATTCTCGACCGCTGCGTGAACACCGCCGATCGCACCCGCGTCGAGCACGATTTCGCGATGCGCTTCCTGTCGCCGTTCCGCGACCGGCTGACCGCGTTCGCCAGCGATCACGAGCTCGATCCGGCCTGGGTCTACGGACTGATCCGCCAGGAGTCGCGGTTCCAGACCGAGGCGCGCTCGCATGCCGGCGCGCAGGGGCTGATGCAGATCATGCCGACCACCGGCGACTGGATCGCGCGCCAGCTCGGTCTGCCGGGCTTCCGACGCGAGCAGTTGCATCAGATCGACACCAATCTGAAGTTCGGCACCTTCTATCTGCGCGACGTCGCCAACCGCCTCGGCCAGTCGGAAGTGCTGGCCTCCGCCGGCTACAACGCCGGCCCCGGCCGGCCGGCGCGCTGGCGTCAGGTGCTGTCGGGCGTCGTCGACGGCGCCGCGTTCGCCGAGATCATCCCGTTCACCGAGACCCGCGACTACGTGAAGAAGGTGATGTGGAACACGCACTGGTACGCGTCGCTGTTCCGCGGCGGCAACCAGTCGCTGAAGCAGCGGATGGGCTCGGTGAGCCCGCGACCGTCGGCCACTCCGCCGGTGACCAGCATCGCCGCGGCATCCGCGTCGTCGCTGGTCGCGCCCGCAGTGCCGCCGGCAGCGGTCGGCGCACCGCCGCAGGCCGCTGGTGAAGTCGAGCGAACGGACGCGCGAGAGGACGTTCCGGCGGACACGCAGGGCGCGGCCCGACCGGACGTGCCGGAGGTCGCTGCCGGCGACGGGCGCGAAGACACGGCGGCCGATGCGCGGGCGGCGATGCTGCCGGCCGCGCCGGACGATGCATCGGCGGACACGCGGCAGACCGCATCGCCGGACGGCATGCCGCCGGATGCCGGCACGCCCTGAGGTGGCGGCGTTCCTGCGAGAATAGGCGATGCGCCGGCCCGGCGCGCTCGCCCCCCAGGAGGCTGTCGGGGTTGAAACCTGCCCGCGTGAGTACCGTATCGGGTCGCAATC
>DAISWF010000028.1:25695-32541 GCA_036826495.1 Burkholderiaceae bacterium | reverse complement strand
GCCGGCGAAGAAGCGCACGTCGTTGCGGCCTTCGGACTTCACCTGGTACATCGCCGAATCGGCGCACTTGATCAGCAGCTTGCCGTCGCTGCCGTCGGCCGGCGCCAGCGCCACGCCGATGCTGGCCGACAGGAAGTACGCGCGGTTGTTCAGGATGAACGGCTTCTCGATCGCCGCCAGCACCCGGCGGGCGATCGCCTCGATCTCGGCCCGGTCGCTGATGTCCGACAGCAGCAGGATGAACTCGTCGCCGCCGATGCGGCCGGCATGGTCCTCCGGCCGCAAGGTGTCGATGAAGCGCCGCCCGACCTCGATCAGCACCTGGTCGCCCACCGAGTGGCCGAGCGTGTCGTTGATCAGCTTGTACCGATCCAGGTCGACGTACAGCACCGCCGCCGGCTGCTGGGCCTTCAGCTTCTCCTCGAGCAGATGCGTCACGTAGACCCGGTTCGGCAGGCCGGTCAGCGCATCGTGCAAGGTCGCGTGGGTCAGCCGCTTCTCGGCCGCCTTGCGCTGCAGGTACAGCGACAGCGTGCGCGACAGGCTCTCCGCCACCTGGCCCAGGAACTCGTCACCGCGGTGCGATAGCGGGCTCAGGAACAGCAGCACGCTCATCACCCGCTGGTCCTCGTCGCGGATCGGCGCGAGGAACGCCGCCTTGCAGCCGGTGCGGGCGGTCTGATAGCGCTTGGCGAACATCGGCTGACGCTCGACGTCGGCCAGCCACACCGACTTGCCGGATTCCCAGGCGGCCAGCTCCGCGCTGTCGGGCAGCGGCTGCATGTCGTTGGGCAGCTCGGAGATCGCCTTCGTGAACGCCGGATAGCCCCAGCGCTCGCGCACCTGATAGCTCGACGAATCCTGGATCCGCACCAGATGGGCGCCGCCGGTCCAGCCGAGCAGCCCGCACACGGTGATGATGATTGCGGTGATGACCCGTTCGGGCTCGTTCTGCTCGCGCATGATCTGCGCGATGTCGCTTTCCATCCTGAGCAGCAGCCGCTGCTGTTTCTCGCGGGTGATGTCGCGGCCGATGCCGCGGTAGCCGGTGAATTCGCCGTCGTCGCCGAACATCGGCCGGCCGCTGATCGCGAAGTGGAACAGATGCCCCTCGGGTGCGAGGCTGGCGTATTCGAAGTTCTCGAACGGCCGGTGGGCCTCGACGGTCTGCCGGTGCACCTCCCAGTCGGTGCCGGCCAGCTCGCCTTCGAGCTCCCAGCGGCGCTTGCCCAGGCCGTGGCGCGCCCAGGTGCCCAGCACCGCGTCGACGCTGTCCGACAGGAACGACAGCCGATGCTGGGCATCGGTCTCCCACACCCAGTCGGAACTCATGCTGGTCAGCTCGCGGAACTTGTTCTCGCTGGCCGCGAGCTGCTGCTGCATCGCGCGGATGCCGGTGATGTCCTGCACGATGCCGGCCATCCGCACCACCGCGCCGTTGGCATCGCGCTCGGGCCGGGCGACGCTGCGCACCCATACCAGCTCCCGGCCGTGGCGCAGGTAGCGGTACTCGACCCGTGCCTCGCGCGACGACTTGACGCCGCGCCGGTGCGTGTCGCGCCAGCGCGCCTGGTCCTCCGGGTGGATGCAGATCAGAAAGCCGCGCGGCGAGGGCTCGCCGTTGGCGGCGTCGATGCCGAACAGCCGGAACGTGCCGTCGCTCCAGTGCAGCACATTGTGTTCGAGGTCATGGACCCAGATGCCCAGCGACGCCATCTGCTCGGCCGAGCCGTACTGACGCTGCAGCGCCTGAAGGGCTTCCAGGCTGGCGTTCTGCGACCGGACCAGCGCGACGCTGCGCTGGCGGCGCTGATCCGCCCAGAACACGAGCCCCGCGCAGGCAATCAGCGCGAGCCCCCATGCCCAGCCGGGCGCCCTCAGCAGCCCGAGCAGCAGCGCGACGACGGCCACGCCGGCGGCGATCAGGATGGACGAGCGCAGGCCCGCCGCGACGACAGGAGCCGCTGCTTCGATCGCCGGTTTCGCGAGGTCGCCGCGAGTGATCCCGCCTTCGTCGAAATCGCTGAAAACCGATTCCGCCTTCTGTGCAAGATCACTGATCGCCCTGTCCGCGTCGCCCACTCGTCCTCGTCCCGGGATTTCGTAAACTTGTAAAGGATACCCACGAACCGGGCCGATGTCCGGACCTCACGATGCCCGACAACCACCATTCGTCAGCCGGTGCCGCAGGCTGGCCGCCGTCTGCCCCGACTCTGCGGTGCCCGGAATCGCCGTCTCCGGCGACCTCGGCGTCTCTGGCACACCCGGCATCCCCGGCGTCGACGTGGCTGCAGCGGTGGATCGGCCATCTGCCCGATGGCGCCCGGGTCATCGATGTCGCCGCCGGCCGCGGGCGCAACGTCGGTCCGCTGCTGGCCCGCGGCGCCCGGGTGCTGGCCGTCGACCGCGATGCCGATGCGCTGGCCGGCATCGATCCGCGTGCCGAGCGCCGGCTGCTCGATCTCGAAGACGGCCCGTGGTGCCTGCCGGCCGCCTCGTTCGATGCGGTGATCGTCTGCAACTATCTGTTCCGGCCCCGGCTGGCGCTGCTGGCCGGGCTGCTCGCCCCCGGCGGGCTGCTGCTGTACGAAACGTTCGCCGACGGCAACGCCCGGTTCGGCCGGCCGTCGAACCCGGACTTCCTGCTGCGCCCGGGCGAGCTGCTGACGCTGGCCGACCTTGCCGGTCTGCAGGTGGTGGCCTACGAGGACGGGGTGGTGGCCGAGCCCAAACCCGCGTGCGTGCAGCGGATATGCGCGGTGCGGCCGCCGCTGCCGGACGAAGGATTCCGATTGCAGCGTGCGCTCGGCTAAAATGCTTCTTTTGCCACACCCGCGCGACTAGCCATGATCAAAGGAAGCCTCGTAGCCATCGTCTCGCCGATGCTGGAGGACGGCAGTCTCGACCTCGACAGCTATCGCCGGCTGATCGACTGGCATGTCGGCGAAGGCACCGCGGCCATCGTCGCCGTCGGCACCACCGGCGAATCGCCCACCGTCGATTTCGACGAGCACTGCGCGCTGATCCGCGTGGCCATCGAGCAGGCCGCCGGCCGCGTGCCGGTGATCGCCGGTACCGGGGGCAACTCCACCCGCGAGGCGATCGAGCTGACCCGCTATGCGCGGGAGGTCGGCGCGCACTCGACCTTGCAGGTCGTGCCGTACTACAACCGGCCGACGCAGGAAGGCATGTACCGGCATTTCCGTGCGGTCGCCGAAGCGGTCGATCTGCCGGTGATCCTCTACAACGTGCCCGGCCGCACCGCAGCCGATCTGAGCACCGAGACCACGCTGCGGCTGGCGCAGGTGCCCGGCATCGTCGGCATCAAGGATGCCACCGGCGACATGCCGCGCGGCTCCGACCTGATCGCGCGCGCGCCCGCCGATTTCGCCGTCTACAGCGGCAACGACGATTCGGCGCTGGCGCTGATGGCGATGGGCGGCGCCGGCGTGATCTCGGTGACCGCCAACGTCGCGCCGGGGCCGATGGCGAAGATGTGCGCGGCGGCGCTCGCCAACGATTTCGCCACCGCCCGTGCGATCAATCAGAAGCTGCTGCCGCTGCATCTGAAGCTTTTCGTCGAAACCAATCCGATCGCCCCCAAATGGGCGCTCGCTCAGATGGGCCGCATACGCAGCGACGCCATCCGCCTGCCGATGACCCCGTTGTCCGAGCAGGCGCATGAGATCGTTCGCGGTGCGTTGCGTGCCGCCGGAGTCCTTGCCTGATGAATGTGTTGTTGCGTGCCGCGCTGCTCGGCACGGCCTGTACGCTGGGTCTTGCCGGATGCGGCATCACCGAGGTGCTGACCGAAAGCGGCAAGATCGATTACAAGTCCGCCACCAAGGCGCCCGCCGGCCCGTCGCTGGAGATCCCCCCCGATCTGGCCAATCCACGGGCCGACGAGCGTTACGCGATCCCCGACCGGGCGCGCAACGAACGCACCGCGTCCGGCTATCAGCAGAGTCAGTCGGTGGCCAGCGCCGAACGGCCGGCCACACCCTCGAAGGTGCTGCCCGACTTCGACGGCGCCCGCATCGTGCGCGAAGGCAATCAGCGCTGGCTGGTGGTCAACCAGCCGCCCGACAAGGTCTGGCCGCTGATCCGCGAGTTCTGGCAGGAGAACGGCTTCGTCATCGCGGTCGAGCAGCCCGACACCGGCATCATCGAGACCGACTGGGCCGAGAACCGCGCGAAGCTGCCGCAGGATTTCATCCGCAACACGATCGGCAAGGTATTCGAGGGTGCCTATTCGACCAGCGAGCGTGACCGCTTCCGCACGCGGCTGGAACGCGCCGGCGACGGCACCGAGGTGTTCATCAGCCACCGCGGCATGGTCGAGGTCTATGTCGACAATCAGCGCAGCACCACCCGCTGGCAGCCGCGCCCGGTCGACAGCGAGCTGGAAGCCGAATTCCTGCGCCGGCTGATGGTGCGGATGGCGGCCGACCAGGAAAAGGCCAAGGCGCCGCTACCCGCGGCCGCGCCGCCCGCCGCCGCGCCCGCGCCCGAGCGCGCGAAGCTCGTCAATGCGCCGAGCGGTCCGCAGGTCGAGATCGCCGAGAGCTTCGACCGTGCATGGCGCCGGGTCGGCCTTGCGCTCGATCGCGGCGGCTTCACGGTCGAGGACCGCGACCGCTCGCAGGGGCTGTATTTCGTCCGCTACATCGATCCGGAATCGGCCGCGCAGGCCGATGCCAACCGCGGCTGGTTCAGCCGGCTGTTCACGCCCACCGACAAGGCGAACACCAACACCAAGCAGTACCGGGTCAAGGTGGCCGGCGCCAGCGACGTCACCGAGGTGACGGTGCAGAACCGGGACGGGCAGCCGGTCAGCACCGAGTTCGACAAGCGCACCGTGAGCCGCATGCTGGCGCTGCTGCACGAACAATTGCGCCAGTAGGCCCTGGTGAGGTTCGCCAGCCTGGGCAGCGGCAGCGAGGGCAATGCGCTGCTGATCGAATGCTGCGGCCCCGATCGCCCGGTACGTCTGCTGATCGATTGCGGCTTCGGCGTTCGCGAGGCGCGCCGCCGGCTGGGGCTGCTGGGCCTGGCGGAAACCGATCTCGATGCGATCCTGATCACGCACGAGCATGGCGACCACGTGGGCGGCGCATTCCGCCTGGCCCGCGCGTCGGGTGCGACGATGTACCTGACCCGCGGCACCTTGCGGGCCTGCGCATCGCTGATCAGCGGGGCCGGCGACGGCTTCGTCGACTCCGAGCGGTGCCGGCTGATCGATCCCGATCATCCGTTCGAGATCCATGGCGTGCGGATCGAACCGGTCGCCGTGCCGCACGATGCGCGCGAGCCGGTCCAGTACCTGATCGATGACGGCGCGAGCCGGCTCGGCGTGGTCACCGACATCGGCCACGCCAGCAACCACCTGGTCAAGTCGATGCGCCGGCTCGACGCGCTGCTGCTGGAATGCAACCACGATGCTGCGATGCTGGAGGCGAGCGACTATCCGATGTCGCTTAAGCGGCGCATCGCCGGCCCCTGGGGGCATCTGTCGAACGATGCCTCGGCGGGGCTGCTGTCCGGGATCGACCAGTCGCGGCTGCGATTCGTCGCGGCGGCCCATCTGAGCCGGCAGAACAACTCGCCGCTGCTGGCGCGTGAAGCGCTGGCCCGCGGCTGGGGTGCGCGGGTCGAGGACATCCTGGTGGCCGACCAGGACAATGGGCTGGGCTGGCTGGATATCCGCTGACGCGTCACCAGCCGGGCCGCTGAGCCGACCCGCGATGCGGGCCGGCCAGGAACATCACTTCTTCATCGAATCGGAAGCCTTGGCCGCGGCGTCCTTGGCCGACTCGACGGCGGCCGCGGCAGCATCCTTGGCGGCGTCGACGGCCTTGGAGGCCGCATCCTTGGCGGTATCGGCCGCGTTCGAAGCGGCGGCCGCGGCCGAGGAGCCGGTGTCCTTCGCGGATTCCTTGGCGGCTTCGGTGGCCGCGCCGGCAGCATCGCCGGCCTTGCTGGCGGCGTCCTTGGCAGCCTCCACCGCTTCCTTGGCGGCGTCCTTGGCGGCTTCAGCCGGGGCCGGAGCGGGCGCCGGAGCGGCGGCAGGTGCCGGAGCCGGCGCGGGCGCCGCGGCTTCTTCCTTCTTGCCGCAGGCGGTGAGGGCGATGGCGATCAGCGAGGCTGCAAGCAGAGTCTTTTTCATGGTTCTGTCCTTGGTTGTAGAGCTTTGGATAGGGAGAGGGCGTCCGCGGGAATCGGCGCACACGGATGAGCATTTCGCCGCTAAGTCGGGCGATCGGTGAAACGGTGCGGAATACGAGGAGGAACGAGGAAGGGCGCGTTCATCACACCACGGGTTGCCATCATCTGGCCGGGCCGGTACGGACCGTACTTCCGGCGTCGGGGGTGCCTGCGGCGGCAGCGGCGGATTTCCGCCGGCCCACTGCCTGTACGCCGAGAGCACGCAACCTAGCCTATGACTTTACCATAGCGGGCCGCGTTCGGCCTGCATTGCGGCCAGCACTGTGGTGTCGCAGCCACCCGGCGGCCCACCACCGGTACAGATGGTCGACCAGCGTTTCATCGAGCGTTCCGTCACCGAGGGCCCGACGCAGCACTTCGGCATCGAGCCGCCGATCATCGGCCAGCCGGCGCAGCAGGGCAGCAGCGGGCGGAGCGAATCGTTCGCCATTGATGAACACCGAACGCCCGCGATAGATCATCCGGGTGCGCGGATCGAGCTCGACCGCGCCGCCGTCCGGTCCCACCAGCCGCAGCGACAGCGGCGAGACCGGCTCGCTGAAGGTCAGCGAGTAGGCCTCGGGTGCTGCCGCCACCACCGTCCCGTCGGATTACGACGCTCGCCGCAGGCCCGAGCTGGCC
>DAISWF010000028.1:8651-25685 GCA_036826495.1 Burkholderiaceae bacterium | reverse complement strand
CGCGGATCGAGCTCGACCGCGCCGCCGGCGAGCAGCGCGCGGAAGCGGTCACGGTCTATGCGGCCGTCGGGCGCATCGAACCAGACGTTGGACTTGGGCTCGGTCAGATAGCGGCCGATGCAGCGGTCGATCGCGGCCGATGACGGCCGCCATTCGCGCGCCCAGCGTTGCATCGTCGCGTACATATCGGCCGGCAGTGCGCCGGGATGGCGGGTGGGCTGCGTACCTCGATCACCATGACGCGGATCCGGGCCTTCGGGATCGTCGGCGCATTCGGCCAGGAAGGCGCGCAGGAACTCCAGCCGCGAAGGCGCGCGAAAGCCGATCGACCAGGTCGAGCAGGGCCCGTCGGCTATGCCCTCGTGCGCATAGCCGGGCGGCAGATACAGCATGTCGCCCGGCTCCAGCACCCATTCGGCGGTGGCTGCGAACGGCTGCATCATCTTCAGCGGCACGTCGTCGCGCAGCGCCGGCTGCCTGCGTGGGTAGCCGGTCGGCGCGATGCGCCAGCGCCGCCGGCCGGTCGCCTGCAGCAGGAACACATCGTAAGCGTCGATGTGCGGCCCGACGCCGCCGCCGTCGCCGGCCACGCTGATCATCAGATCGTCGAGCCGCGCGTCGCTGACGAAACGGAACCGCCCGAGCAGCGCATGCACCGGCGCCAGATGCAGGTCCACGCCCTGGATCAGCACCGTCCAATGCCTTTGCGTCGGCGGGGGGATCTGCGTCCGCTCGAACGGCCCGTGCGCCAGCCGCCAGCGGCCGCGCCGCGACGTGACCAGCCGCGATTCGACGTCGTCGCGCGCGGCGAGCGCCAGCACCTCGTCGACCGTCACGGGAGGGATGAAGCCGGGGATCGCCTGGCGTACCAGCAGCGGACGGCGCTGCCAGTGGCGGGACATGAATCGGTCTACACTGAGTGTTCCGAGTGGCGCGGCCGGTGCGGGCATCGGCCGATTATAGGGATACTTCAATGCGGATCGAAGCCGACGCCTGGGTCACCGTCCGATACCGCCTGTTCGACTCGACCGGCGAGGAGCTGGAGAACGCCGAACGCGAGCTGACCTATCTGCATGGCGGCTACGGCGCGGTGTTCGAGGGTATCGAGGCGGCGCTCGACGGGCATGAGGCGGGTTTCGCCACGTCGATCTATCTGCAGCCCGAGGATACGTTCGGCGACTATGATCCGGAACTGATCCGGCTGGTCGAACGCGATCGTCTGCCGGCCGATCTCGAGGAGGGCATGACGTTCGACGCGGTGCCCGGCGAACCGCCCGACGGCCTGCTGTACACCGTCACCAACGTCAGCGACGAGGCGGTGGTGCTCGACGGCAACCATCCGCTGGCCGGCATGGCGCTGCGCTTCGATCTGCGCGTCACCGAGGTCAGGCAGGCCACCGCCGACGAGATCGCCGACGAGCAGGCGCGCGCCGAAGGGCCCGACGATCGCGACGGGCCGACGCTTCATTGATGCGGCAACGCCGATCCGATCAGGCGTGAGCCCACGCGTCGCGGATGCCTCGTTGATCCGTCATTGATGGGTGGCCGGCGGCGGCGGCAACTGGCGCACGTTGACGAAGAACGGTTCGTCGGTGCCCGGCGTCACCCGCACATGCACCCATGACGATGCGAACGGCGAGCCGAACGATTCGACCCGCGTGAGATTGCGGATCACCCCGCCGTCGTCGCCGCGCAGCGGCTGGTCGTTGCGGAACAGGTGGGTGTCGCCATGCACCAGCAGCACCTGACCGTCGAAGCCTGCGCACAACTCGCGCAGCAGCGCGCGGTAGCGCCGATGCGGGTCGCGCGCCTGCAGGCTCGCCGACCCGACACGGTCGCGGCCGAACCGCGGGTCGGCATGCGCCGCGATCACCAGCACCCGATGGCGGTTGTCGGCGAATGCCCGCCGCAGCCAGCGCTCGCCGGCCGCCAGCACCCGCCGCACCGCCTCGCTCTGTGCCGCATCGAGCCGATGCCATTCGACGTCGCCGGGCACGTTCAGCGTGACGAACGTCGCCCGCCCATAGGTCCAGCGCAGGTTCTCGGCATACGGCGCACCGGGCTCCACATCGCTCTGACGCTGGACCGCGAACGGCCGCGGTCCGATCGACAGCGGCCGCGCGAAGAACAGCCGGCGCAGATACTGCAATCGCTCGATCGGGTCGTAACGGCCGTTGGAGGGCCGCACGCAATCGGCCCAGTCGTTGTCACCGGGCACGAACACCATCGGCAGCACCGAGCCGCGGTCGAGCAGTCGGTGCCGCCGGGTCAGCAGCTCGTCGTCGCACGATTCCCCGCCCGACTTCAGGTCGCCGATGTGGATCACGAACGCGCAGTCGGAGTCCAGCCGCTCGAGCACCCTGGCATGCAGCACCTCCTCCATCGGGCTGGACGGCACGTCGCCGACCAGCGCGAACGCGAACGGCGCGGCCACGTCGGGTGGCGACTGCTCCGGTGATGCGGCGGCCTCGCAACGCCAGGCGGGCAGGGGGGCGGCGAGCGATGCCCGCAGCCACCGCCGTCGCGCCGGGTTCGATGCAGGCGCCGCCCGCCCGGTCACGCGGACTCTGCGAGCCGGCGCAGCTCGTACAACGCTTCGAGCGCGGCACGCGGCGTCAACTGGTCGGGGTCGATGGTCTGCAGCTTCGCGAGCAGCTCGGCGGTGGCGCTGCCGGGGCCTCCGGCGCCGACGGATGCCGATGCGGCGCCGCCGGTCCGGTCGCCACCCGAGCCGCCGCCCGGTCCACTGCCGGCCGCAGCACCGGCCATCCCGCCGTTCGCGCCGGCGCCGTTCATCATGCCGTCCGCCGCTGCATCGCCGCTGCCGATCCCGTCCCACACGCCGTCGTCGCCCCCCGGCGGCGCGAACAGATCGAACTGCCGACCATCGTCGCGCGCGCGTTCCTCGAGGCGGGCGAGCAGCGTGCGGGCCGAGCGCACCACCGGTGCCGGCAGACCGGCCAGACGGGCCACCTGCAGGCCGTAGCTCTGGCTCGCCGGACCATCGCGGACCTCATGCAGGAACACGATGCCGCCGCGGTGCTCGACCGCCGCCATGTGCAGGTTGATCGCCTGCGGATGCTCGGCCGCCAGCCGCGTCAGCTCGAAATAGTGGGTCGCGAACAGCACCAGCGAACGGTTGTGAGTCAACAGCCGGGAGGCGATCGCATGCGCCAGCGCCAGCCCGTCGAACGTCGACGTGCCGCGGCCGATCTCGTCCATCAGCACCAGCGAACGCTCGCCGGCGGAGTTCAGGATCGCCGCCGCCTCGGTCATCTCGACCATGAACGTCGAGCGGCCGCCGGCCAGGTCGTCGGAGGCGCCGATGCGGGTGAAGATCCGGTCGAGCGGCCCCAGCCGGCAGGAATCGGCCGGCACGAAGCTGCCGCAGTAGGCCAGCAGGGCGATCAGCGCCACCTGCCGCATCCAGGTCGACTTGCCGCCCATGTTCGGGCCGGTCAGCAGCACCATCCGGCGCTGGTCGCCGAGCGTGCAATCGTTCGGCACGAAGTGCTCGACGTTGCGTTCGACGACCGGATGGCGGCCGCCGCGGATCGTCACCTCCGGCATCGGGCCGAACTCGGGCTGCACCCAGCCCAAGGTCGCGGCCCGCTCGGCGAAGTTGCACAGCACGTCCAGCTCGGCGACGGCGGCACCGAGCTGCTGCCAGCCGGCGATCGTCGCAGCCAGCTTGTCGAGCAGCGCTTCGTACAGCTCCTTCTCGCGCGCCAGCGCGCGCTCGCGCGCCGACAGCGCCTTGTCTTCGAACGCCTTCAGCTCCGGCGTGATGTAGCGCTCGGCATTCTTCAGCGTCTGCCGCCGCCGGTACTCGGTCGGAACCTTGTCGGCCTGGCCGTTGGTGACCTCGATGAAGAAGCCATGCACGCTGTTGAAGCCTACCCGCAGGTTCGCGATGCCGGTGCGTTCGCGTTCGCGCTGCTCCATCTCGGCGAGGAAGCCGTCGCAGCCGGCGTCGATCGCGCGCAGCTCGTCGAGCACCGGATCGTGGCCGCTGCGGATCACGCCGCCGTCGCGCACCAGCGCCGCCGGCTCGTCCAGCAGCGCGTCGGCGAGCGCGCGCAGCGCATCGTCGGGCACCACCAGCCAATCGAGCAGCGGCGCGAACAGGTCCTGATCGAGCGAAGCCATCTGCTCGCGGATCGAGCCTATCGTCGGCGCGCTGTCGCGCAGCGCCGCCAGCTCGCGCGGCCGCGCGCTGCGCAGCGCGATGCGACCGGCGATCCGCTCGTAGTCCACGAGCTGGCGCAGCGGTGCGCGCAGCGCGCTGCCGCAGCCTTCACCGAGCGCCCGTACCCGCAGATGACGCCCGGCTGCCACGGCCGGATCGCGCGCCGGCGTCTGCAGCCAGCGACGCAGCAGCCGGCCGCCGGCGCTGGTCGCGCATTCGTCGAGCACCGACAGCAAGGTCGGCGACGACTCGCCGCGCAGCGTCTCGCTGATCTCGAGGTTGCGCCGCGCCCCCGGGTCGAGCATCAGCACCTCGTCGAGCCGATGCACCCGCAGCCCCTGCAGGTGGCTGGGCGGACGGCCCTGCGTGCGGACGACGTACTCGATCAAGGCGCCGGCCGCCGCCACCGCCAGATCGAGCTCCTGCGCGCCATAGCCGGCCAGATCGAAGACCTGCAGCAGCTCGGTCAACCGGCGCCGTGCACGTACCAGATCGAACTGCCAGTCCGGCAGCCGCGTCGGCCGCGCGAACCCTTCGGCGCCGCCGCCCGCCAGCAGCCCGTCGTCGGCCGACTCCGCGATCAGCACCTCGGCCGGCCGCAGCCGCTCGAGCTCGGTCGGCAGCAGCGCGGGCGGGATCTCGGCCAGCCAGCACTCGCCGCTGGCCACCGCCATCCATGCCATCCCGATCCGATGGCCCTGGCGTTGCAGCGCCAGCAGCAGCCTGTCCTCCCGATCCGGCAGAAGCTGCGTGTCGGTGACGGTGCCGGGCGTCAGCACCCGCGTGACCTTGCGCTCGACCGGCCCCTTGCTGGTCGCCGGATCGCCGATCTGCTCGCAGATCGCCACCGATTCGCCGAGCCGGATCAGCCGCGCCACGTACTGCTCGAGCGACTGCACCTGCACGCCCGCCATCCGCACCGGTTCTCCGCCGGATGCGCCCCGCCGCGTCAGCGTGATGCCCAGCAGCCGGTGCGCCTTGTCCGCATCGCCGTAGAACACTTCGTAGAAGTCGCCCATCCGGTAGAACAGCAGGGTGTCCGGATGGTCCGCCTTCAGGCGGAAGTACTGCTGCATCATCGGCGTGTGCGCAGCGTTGTCAGTCTTGCTCATCGAATCAGAGGCTCGCGGTTGTGCCCGTCAGGCTTGCGGACGCACCATCAGGCTTTGCACCGCCCGACCGATCGGACCTTGCTGGTCGTACAGCATCGACTCGGCGATCCCGCCGCCCGCGTCGCCGAGCAGCGTGCGGGCGTCCAGGCCGACCCAGTCGCCGACCGGCCGCCGCAGCAGATGGATCGACAGGTCCGAATTCATGAACGAATAGTGCCGGATGTCGAGCGCGGCGCTGATGCCGTTGCCGGAGTCGGCCGCCACCGCGACCTGCTGATACGGACTGGTGTCTTCGCCCGCGACCAGCGGATGGCGCATCCGGAACCATACCGCCGACGGTTCGGCGAACATCCGGCCGCTGGCGACCCGGGTCTCCACCAGATCGGCATAGCCGAGCACCGGGCCTGCGAACGGCATCGCGGTTGCGGTCAGTGCCTGCGGCCCGGGCGTCAACGGCAGCCACGGATGCCCGGGCAAGCCGGCCGGCAGTTCCATCGGCACCTCACGCTGCAGCAGCAGCGTGAAGCGGCCGATCTGCTTGTCGCCGGCGATGAGCCGCGCCGAGAAGTGGCCGGCATTGCGTCCGACGTAGTCGGCAGACGTCTCGACCTCGAGATCGCCGATCGGCACCGGCCGCAACAGATTGGCGGTGAGCCGGGCGACATGGCTCAGACCGTGCGCGGAGGCGAGCCGTTCCACGGCCCGGCAGACGAGCGCGATCGGCGGGCCGGCATGCTGATGCGCCGGGCTCCATGGCCCGCGGGTCAGTTCACTGGCGCGGAACGACGTCGGGCCGATGGCGGTGAAAGCTGCGGTAGGTGTCGGATTCATCGTTCTGGTGGGGTCGTTGCCGGCTGGGGGAAGGCGGGGTCCGAGCCGATCCCGCCTCGTCGGATCCCGGTCCGTCCAGGGGGCGATTATGCGGCGCGCGCGGGCGGCCCGCTGAAAGCTGGCTGCGCAGGCACCCATCGAGGCCGTCCGTGCCGGTCGTGCACGAGTACGGCCGCTGCACTACAGTGCGTCAGTCCGGAAAGCCGTTCACGACGGATCTGCAGCCCGACCAAGGAGACCATCCGATGAAAGCGCCTACCGCTGCGTTGTTCGCCGCCTGCGTGCTCGGCGCCGCCATGGCCGTTCCCGCCCGGGCCGAGCTGAAGGTCGGCGATCCGGCTCCCGATTTCACCGCGCCTGCGGCGCTGGCGGGGCAGCCGTTCAAGTTTGCATTGGCCGATGCGTTGAAAAAGGGCCCGGTGGTGCTGTATTTCTATCCGAAGGCATTCACCAGCGGCTGCACGATCGAGGCGAACCGCTTCGCCGAGGCCCATGACGACTATGCGGCGCTGGGCGCGACGGTGATCGGCGTGTCGGGCGACGACATCGAGACATTGCAGCGCTTTTCGACGACCGAATGTCGCAACAAGTTCGCCGTAGCGGCCGACCATGGTGGTCGGATCATGAAATCCTATGACGCGGCCATGCCGTTCTCGACCAGCTATGCGCGCCGGATCTCGTACGTGATCTCGCCCGACGGCCGGATCGCCTACGCCTATTCGTCGATGAGTCCCGAGCAGCATGCGCCTAACACGCTCGACGCGGTTCGCCGCTGGGCCGCGACGGCGCGCGGACAGTCGTCACGGTGATCGTGAGGCGAGCGGGCCGCCCGCCGGTCCGCCTCGCAGTACGAACGCGACGCGTTTCCCGATGGCGGGGCATATGTTTCGCCGACGCTGCGCGTTGCTGCCGACGCGACTGCGCGCTTCCAACGGTCGGTCGGTTCCATCCGTCCGTCCGCACGGGCACGGAGCCGGCCCACGGGTGACAGACGGCTGCGTAAGCTCCCCGCCATGGAAGGTAATGGCCAAGTCGTCCGCGACGACTTTCGGGACGATCCGACGCTGATGAAGATGCTGCGCGCCGCGATCGGCGGCGTGGCGATGGGGCTGCCGTCGTTCGAAGACGGGGTGCAGCAGCGGATGCTCGTGAAGTACCGTGAGACGACCGGCGAGCGCGGCACGTCCGCCATGTATTCGGCGGCGGCATTGCAGCTCGACAAGCATGCGAAGGCGCTGCGCCAGACGTTCGCCGCCGTGCTGGGCTCGTGCCTGTATTCGCAGCTCGACCGGATCCAGGGACGCGAGGCGGCCTGGCCGATGCCCGATGGCGATGGACCGGGGCTGGTCCCCGATTCGGTGATCAACCGGCGGATGGTGATCGACAACCTGACCCGCCGGATCGATCTCGATGCCGACGAGGGCTTCACCCGGTTCGACATGCTGCTGGGCACGGCACTTGGACGCGAGGCGTTCGGGTTGCGCAACAATCCGCTGCGGCCGGCAGTCTTCTTTCACGCGGTCGGCCTGTGCTGGACGCGCGCCGGGGGGCTGCAGGAACACGCGCTGATCGAGTCGTTCGGCGAGCAGCTTCTGCCGCGGGTCATCAACGTCTATCCGGCGATGTGCGCGGTGCTGCGCACGGGACTCGGGATCGAGCGCGTGGTGCCGACCCCGCTTCCGATGCAGGCCCGAACCGGGGCCGACGGCGAAAGCCTCTATACACGGCTGGCGCAGCAGCAGCGTCCTGCTGCAGGCGGCTCCAATGGGGGGGCTGTTACGCCGGCCCCCGATCAGGCTTCCAGTGCGGCGCCCCCCGCTGCGCGCGATTCCACCGCCGGCCCGCCTTCCGTCGCCGGCCCGGCGGCCGGTGCGACCAGCGGATCCGCCGCGGCGGCAGCCGATCAAGCCTGGCCGCTGGAACGAGTCAGCCGGCTGTTCGAGCCGGTGTTCGTCGACGAAACGCTGCCGGTCGACGTGCGGCTGTCGATCGCCCGGCTGCAGATGCCGGCGCTGATGATCGCCCGCGAGGAGCCGGGCTGTCTGACCGATGCCGCGCATCCGTTCCGGGTGCTGCTGGCCGAACTGGCCGACGCCGGCCGCTGGCAGCAGGGCGCGGCGAGCGGCCATGGCGATGCGATGCGGCTGCAGCTCGGCGTCATCGTCGGGCTGCTCAATCACCCGACGCCGCTGCCGATCAACGCGCGGCACGATGTGCTGGAGCACCTGATCGAACAGTTCCGCAGCCTGCGCGGCGACGCCGGCAAGGTCATCGATCTGGCGCAGCGCCGCCAGGGCGTGCGCAGCGTTCCCGGCTGACCGCGGCGGCCGCGGCCGCACGCACCGTCGCCGCTGGCTTATGATCGGCTAGCCGACATCCACCGGAGCCTGTCATGCCGCCCGCCCCACGCCCCGCGTCGATCGACATCGCACCGGAGATCCTGACCGACCTGCGGCAGCGCCTGGTCCGCACCCGCTGGCCCGAACGGCCGCCGCTTCAGCCGTGGCTGAGCGGCAGCGATGTCGACTACCTGCGAACGCTGACCGACTACTGGCGCGACGGCTTCGACTGGCCCGCGCAGCAGGCGGCGATGAACCGGCTCGCGCAGTATCGGGTCGAACTGGACGGCATCGATCTGTTCTTCATCCATCAGCCCGGGGTCGGTCCGGCGCCGCTGCCGCTGCTGCTGTCGCACGGCTGGCCCGGTTCGATCGTCGAGTTCCAGACGATCATCCCGATGCTGACCGACCCGGCCCGCTTCGGCGGCGATCCGGCCGATGCGTTCACCGTCGTCGCGCCGGCCCTGCCGGGCTATCCGCTGTCGTTCACGCCGGGCCAGCCGCGCTTCGGCTGCGAGCAGATCGCCGACTGCTTCGTGCGGCTGATGACCGAGGTGCTCGGCTACCGGCGCTTCGTCGCGCAGGGCGGCGACTGGGGGTCGTTCATCACGTCGCGGATCGCCTGGGCTCACGCGCAGCATGTGCCGGCGATCCACCTGAACCTGCTCGCGCTCAGGCGCGAACCCGGTCTGCTGGCCGATGCCACGCCGCAGGAGAAGCAGTACCGCGCCGAGCTCGAACGCTTCCTGAAGGAAGAGATCGGCTACCAGTGGATACAGGGCACCCGCCCGCAGACCTTGGCTTTCGGTCTCAATGACTCGCCGGCGGGGCTGGCCGCCTGGATCGTCGAGAAGTTCCGGGCGTGGAGCGACTGCGACGGCGACCTGGAGTCGGTGATCGGCCGCGACACGGTGCTCGCGAACCTGACCCTGTACTGGGCCACCGGCGCGATCGGCGCGTCGTTCTGGCCGTATTACGCGCGGATGCATGGGCCTTGGCCGATCCCCGGGCGGGTCGAGGTGCCAACCGCCTACGCGGCGTTTCCGAAGGAGATCCTGCGGCCGCCGCGCGAGGTCGCCGAACGCGGCTACAACATCCAGCGCTGGACGACGATGCCGCGCGGCGGGCACTTCGCGGCGCTCGAGCAGCCGCAACGGCTGGTCGACGACATCCGCGCGTGGTTCCGCGCCTGGCGCTGATTCACTGACGCGTTTTCAGCAGCGGCAGCAGCGCCGCGAACACCTTCGGCGTGCCGGCCGCGACCTCGTCGCCGAACACGTGATTGGCGTCGCCCGAGAAATCGCCGATCAGCCCGCCGGCCTCGGTGACCAGCAGCGCACCGGCCGCCACGTCCCACGGCGACAGGCCCATCTCGAAGAACGCGTCATAGCGCCCGCAGGCGACATAGGCCAGATCGAGCGCGGCCGCACCGGGCCGGCGGATCGCCGCGGTGCGCTGCGTGACCAGCTTGAAGATCGCCATGTAGCGGTCGAGCTCGTCGATCTTCCGGTACGGAAAGCCGGTGCCGATCATCGCCTCGTCGAGCTTCGCCCGGCGCGTGACCCGCACCCGGCGGTCGTTCAGGAAGGCGCCGGCGCCCTTGGTCGCGGTGAACAGCTCGTCGCGGTTCGGATCGTAGATCAGCGCCTGCGTGACGACGCCGCGTTCCATCAGCGCGATCGAGATGCAGTACTGCGGCAGGCCGTGGATGAAGTTGGTGGTGCCGTCCAGCGGATCGATGATCCACACATGGTCGGCCTGCGACACCGCCGTGATCTGCGCGGGGCTGCGCATCACGGTGGCGGCGGGGTCCAGCGGACGCGCCTGCGGGCCGGCGGTCAGCCCGGACTCCTCTGCTAGAATCCAGTGAGTCGGGTACGCGGTCCTGAGCGTCTCGATGATCGCCTCTTCGGACGCACGGTCCACCTCCGTCACGAAATCGTTCTGTTGCTTGCGCGAAACCTTCACGGTATCGAGATCGATACTGGCGCGGGTGATGATGCGGCCGGCGCGGCGCGCAGCCTTCACCGCCACATTGAGCATCGGGTGCATGGCGAGCCTTTGAAAACGCGACATTCTACGGGACGCATGCGGCCGCTCGCCGCATGGCCGCGATGAGCGCGCCAGCGGTGCGCCTGCACCGCGCGCCACCTGCGTCGCTGCAGGCGGTCGACGTGGTGCTGGTGCAGCCCAGCCATCCCGGCAACATCGGCGCCTGCGCACGTGCGATGCGGGTCATGGGGCTGCGCAACCTGGTGCTGGTCGCGCCGCGGCTGGTCGATGCGCACCGGCACGGCCGACCTCGAAGGCGAGGAAATGCAGGTAATGGCCGCCGCGCGGCGGCACGACACGCTCGCCGGGGCGCTTGCCGGCGTGACGTTGGCGGTCGCGGTCAGCGCCGACGTGCGCGAGTTCGGCCCGCCGCCGCTGAGCCCGGAAGAGGTCTGCCAGCAGGCGGCCGCGCATCTGCGCGAAGCAGACGGCGCCGGCCGGGTGGCATTCGTCTTCGGCGCCGAGCGCACCGGGCTCGCGATCGACGACGTGCTGCGGTGCCAGCGCCTGTGCTCGATCGCCGGGGATCCCGACTACAACTCGCTGAACCTCGCGCAGGCGGTGCAGGTGATCAGCTATGTGCTGCGGCGGACGTTCGATGCGGCGTCCATCCCGGCGGCCACGCAGGCCGCTGGCGGTCAGGCCGCGCGGACCACCGATGCCGCCGCGGTGCCCGGAGCCGCCGGACGCCCCGCGCCGCTTGCCGAAGTGGAGGGCTTCTATCGGCACCTGGAGCAGGCGCTGATCGCCGTCGGCTATCTAGACCCGGCGGCGCCGAAGAAACTGATGCCGCGGATGCGGCGGCTGTTCGCCCGTGCGCAACTGGAGCGCGACGAGGTGAACCTGCTGCGCGGCATCTGTCGGGCGATGGAGGTCGCGGCGCGCCGCAACGGACGCTAGGGAGGGTCCGCATAACCTAACGGGCTCCAGACGGGCGGCAACGGGGCGAGGGCAAGGCGCGGTTCTGAGTCGATACCGGTGGTATCGACTCAGGTTCGCAACGCCGCCATCGCCCCGTTGCCGCCCGCCCTGCGGGTCTTGCCAGACGGGGCCCTCGGGCGGCCGCCCGACCGGGCAGGTATCCCCGATACCTGCCCGGTCGGATCGACCACCCGATCATCCCCGTCTGGCAAGATCTGGAGCCCGTTAGGTTATGCGGACCCTCCCTAGGAATCCGTCGGGGTTGCCGCCGCTCACGGCGCCTCGAAACGCCATCCCCCTGCATCGACCCGCAGGAATCCGCCGCGGCCGGCCGCCTCGTCCCAGTCGGGCAGCACCCAGCGGTGCAATGTGACGCCATCGAGCTCGTCGCGATGATGCGCCGGCCGATGGGTGTGGCCGTGGATCATCGTGGTCACGCCGGCCTCGCGCATCACCCGCCGCACCTCCTCTTCGTTGGCATCCATCAGCATCTCGGTCTTGCCCTGCTTCTCGTGCTCGCTGCGGCTGCGCAGGTTGCGCGCGAAATCGAGCCGGCCGGTCAGCGGCTGGGCGAGGAAGTTCCGCTGCCATTGCTGCGAGCGCATCTGCGCCCGCAGCTTCTGGTAGGGCAGGTCGTCGATGCACAGCGCATCGCCGTGGGCGAGCAGCACCCGTTCGCCGAACAGCTCGATCAGACAGGGATCGGGCAGCAGGCGCGCATGATGGCGTTCGCTGAACGTGGGCGTACCGGTGTCGATCAGGAAGTCGCGATTGCCGCGCATCAGCCAGACCTCGCGGCCGCCATCGGCCAGCCGCCCGATGCAGCCGCCCAGCGCATCGGCCACCGCGTCGTGGTGATCGTCGCCGACCCACAGGTCGAACAGATCGCCGAGCAGGAACAGATGGGTCGCGTCGGCGCCGTGCTGCTCCAGCGCCGCGGTGAACGCGCTCACCGTGGCCAGGTCATGCTCGGCCAGGTGCATGTCGGAGGCGAACAGCGCCCGGTCGTCGCCGTGCAGCCGGACCAGCGGATTCACGGCGGGCAACGGCGGATCGACCGGGGGTGGGCGCCTGTGCCGTCGTCAGGGCTTGGCCTTGATCAAGGTCACCGAGTCGATCGTCACCGGGTCGTTCGGCACGTCGCGGAACATGCCGACGGAGCCGGTGCGTACCGAGCGGATCGCCTCGACCGTCTTCATGCCGTCGATCACCTTGCCGAACACCGCATAACCGTTGCCGTCGGGGTTGGGGTAGTTCAGGCTGTCGTTGTTGACGACGTTGATGAAGAACTGCGAGGTGGCCGAGGCCGGCTGCGCGGTGCGCGCCATCGCCACCCAGCCGATGTCGTTCTTCAGCCCGTTCTGCGCCTCCAGCGGAATCGGCCCGCGGGTTTCCTTGCGGCCGGGGCTGCCGTTGTAGATGTCGCGGGTGTGGCCGCCGCCCTGGATCATGAAGTTGCCGATCACGCGGTGGAATACCGTGCCGGAATAGAAACCGTCCTTCACGTACTGCAGGAAGTTCTCGACGGTCTTGGGTGCCTTGTCGGGGTACAGCTCGATGACGATGTCGCCGAGCGAGGTCTTCACCAGCACCTGCGGATTCGGAGCAGCACCGGCCTCGCCGGGTGCGTTGAGCGCCAGCACGAGGGCGCCGATCAGCGGAAGTTTGCGGAACATGGGAACTCCAATCGAGGTTATCGGGGAGCAGCCGTTGCCGGGCTGCCGGATTGAGGGGCCGGTGTGGTGACCGGTGAAGTGGCCGGTGCAGCGGCCGGCGGAACGACCTTGTCCATCAGCTCGCGCGCCATCGCGAGCTTGCTGCGTGCCGCCTCGTTGACCGCCGCCGAGCCGGCCGGTCGCGACGCACGCTCGTACGAGCGCACCGCCATCCGCAGGTACACGTCGCCGAGATTCTCGTAAGCGAGCGAGTACGAAGGCAGCGCCCGCACCGCCGATTCGAGCGCAGAACGGGCCTGATCGAGATCGCCGCGGGACGCGTACAGCACCGCCAGGTTGTTGTACGGCTCGGGCAGCTCGGGGAAATCCTGGGTGAGCTGCCGGAACACCTCGAGCGCATCGTTGGCGCGGCCCCGGTCATTGAGGATCACGCCGTAAAGGAAACGAAGCTGCGGATCGCGCGGCGATTCCTTCAGCGCGATGTCCAGCGCCTTCAGCGCATCGTCGGGTTTGCCTTCGCGGAACAGCCGGTTGGCCTGGGTCAGCGCGGTGTTCGCCGCGCGCGGATCGGACTGCTGGGCATCTGCCGGCGCCGGCTGCCAGACGCCGGCCGCCAGCACCAGCAGGGCGGCGGCGAGCCGATGCGGCCAGCGAGGCGCCGCAGACGCACCCGGCCCGTCAGGCCGATCGCGCCCGCCGGCGGGCACGCCGCAGCTCACGTCGCCCCCGGCCGCTAAGCCGCAGCAGTCTCGGAGCGCGCGTTGACCCGATGCTATACTCGATCGCATCTTCGCATTCTAGCAATCGCCGTCGATCCCGCGATTCCGTCGCGGTTGTCCCCCGGCGCCGGGCCGCGGCCCGACGAGCATGCTTCGACTCTACAACACGCTTTCGCGTACCAAGGAAGACTTCGTCCCGATCGAGCCTGGCCGCGTCCGGATGTACGTGTGCGGCATGACGGTGTACGACTACTGCCACGTGGGGCATGCTCGCGTGATGGTGGTGTTCGACGTGGTGCAGCGCTGGCTGCGCGCCAGCGGCTATGCGGTGACCTATGTCCGCAACATCACCGACATCGACGACAAGATCATCCGGCGCGCGGTGGAAAACGGCGAAACGATCTCCGAGCTGACCGATCGCTTCATCCGCTACATGCACGAAGACGAGGCGGCGCTGGGCGTTCAGCGGCCCGATCACGAGCCGCGCGCCACCCGGTTCGTGCCGCAGATGCTGGGACTGATCGACCGGCTCGAGGAAAACGGCCTCGCTTATCGCAGCGCCGGCGGCGACGTCAATTTCCCGGTGCGCCGCTTCCCCCGGTACGGCAGGCTCTCGGGCAAATCGCTCGACGATCTGCGCGCCGGCGAACGGGTCGCGGTCGCCGACGACAAGCAGGATCCGCTCGATTTCGTGTTGTGGAAGGCCGCAAAACCGGAAGAGCCTGACGAGGTCAAGTGGCCGTCGCGGCACGGCCCCGGCAGGCCGGGCTGGCACATCGAGTGCTCGGCGATGGCGACCTCGCTGCTGGGCAACTCGCTGGACATCCATGGCGGCGGCGCCGACCTGCAGTTTCCTCACCACGAGAACGAGATCGCGCAGAGCGAAGGCGCGCGGCTGCACGAACCCGGCTACCAGCTTTCGAACTACTGGATGCACAACGGCTTCGTGCGGGTCGACGAAGAGAAGATGTCGAAGTCGCTCGGCAACTTCTTCACGATCCGCGAGGTGCTGCAGAAGTTCGATCCCGAGGTCGTGCGGCTGTTCATCCTGCGTGCCCACTACCGCAGCCCGCTGAACTATTCCGATGCGCACCTGGACGATGCGCGCAGCGCGCTGCTGCGGCTCTACAACGCGCTCGGTGATGCGGCGGCGGCGGCGGCCGCCGGACCGGACTTCGCGTCGGCTTACGGCACCCGGTTCAGCGACGCGATGAACGACGACTTCAACACGCCGGTGGCGCTGGCGGTGCTGTTCGACATGGCGAGCGACATCAATCGCCGGCCGGATCCGGCGCTGCAGGCCCAGCTACGTGCGCTGGCCGGCACGCTGGGGCTGCTGGAACGCTCGCCGGCCGAGGTCAGGAAGAGCGGGTTGAAGGGCCTCGACGACCGGTCGGGCGGCGCAGTCGCCGACCTCGAGGCTTCGATCGACGCTCGCATCGCCGCGCGCGCGGCCGCCAAGAAGGCCCGCGATTTCGCCACCGCCGACCGCATCCGCGCCGAGCTGCTGGCAGAGGGCATCGCGCTCGAGGACACGCCGTCCGGCACCGTCTGGCGCCGCGCCTGACCGCACCACGATGGAACCTGCGCCACCCGCCGACCCGTCGGAATTCTTTAACGGCTCGTCGGTTCGGTTCGCGGGCCGCTGGACAGCCGTCATGGTTTTGAGATTCAATCTGCACCGCCCCGACGAGTTCCCGTTCGATGACTGCCGTCATCCCGGGTCGGTGCCGGTGGAGCATTGATGAAAACAACTTTTCTCGAGTTCGAGCAGCCGATTGCCGAACTGGAGCAGCGGATCGAATCCCTGCGTTTCGTGCAGGACGACTCCGCGGTAGACATTGCCGAGGAGATCGAGCGCCTGCAGACCAAGAGTCAGGCGCTGATCAAAGACACCTACGCCAAGCTGACGCCTTGGCAGGTGGCGCTGGTGGCACGGCATCCGCAGCGGCCCTATACGCTCGACTACATCAACGCACTGTTCACCGATTTCCACGAGCTGCACGGTGATCGCCACTATTCCGACGATCCATCGATCGTCGGCGGGTTGGCGCGCTTCAACGGGCAGTCGGTGATGGTGATCGGCCACCAGAAGGGGCGTGATGCGAAAGACCGCACTTACCGGAACTTCGGCATGCCGCGGCCCGAGGGCTACCGCAAGGCGCTGCGGCTGATGCAGCTCGCGGAGAAGTTCGAAGTTCCGATCCTGACCTTCATCGACACGCCGGGGGCCTTTCCCGGCATCGGCGCCGAGGAACGCGGCCAGTCCGAGGCGATCGGCCGCAACCTGTTCGAGATGGCCTCGCTGCGCGTGCCGATCATCTGCACGATCATCGGCGAAGGCGGCTCCGGCGGCGCGCTGGCCATCGCGGTCGGCGACATCACGCTGATGCTGCAGTACTCGGTCTACTCGGTGATCACGCCCGAAGGCTGCGCGGCGATCCTCTGGCGCAGCGCCGACAACGCCCCCGAGGCGGCTGAGACGCTGGGCATCACCGCCCATCGGCTGAAGGCGCTGGGCCTGATCGACCGCATCGTCAACGAGCCGGTCGGCGGCGCGCATCGCGATCCGCAGCAGATGGCGCAGTTCCTGCGCCGCGCGCTGGCCGACGCGATTCGCCAGTTCAACGGCATGAAGCCGGCGGAGCTGCTGAAGCACCGGCACGAGCGGCTGCTGGCGTATGGCAAGTACAAGGAGATCGGCGAGTAAGCCGGTTGCTGCGCCGGCGGGGGGCCACGTCCCGCTGCCGGCCCGCCTTCGCTCGAAGCTGCTGTCGGACGATGGAGCGGCCTTCTCGTCTGTGATGTCCCCGACGACGAACGCCGATGATCGGCCGTTGCTGGCCATCGCGTTCAGCGGCGGCCTCGATTCCACCGTGCTGCTGGATCTCGTGAGCCGCCTGTGGCCGCCGGACCGGCTGCTCGCGCTGCACGTCCATCACCACCTGCAACCGGCGGCCGATGCCTGGCCGGCACACTGCCGGGCGTTCGCCGCCGCCCGCGGCGTGCGCTGCCGGGTGCTGCACGCCGAATCGCGGCCCGCGCCGGGCGACAGCGTCGAGCAGTGGGCCCGCGATGAACGCTACCGGCTGCTGGCCGCCGAAGCCCGCGCGCAGGGCGCCGCGGCGCTTCTGACCGCCCACCATGCCGACGACCAGGCCGAGACGCTGCTGCTGCGGATGCGGCGCGGCACCG
>DAISWF010000028.1:473-8641 GCA_036826495.1 Burkholderiaceae bacterium | reverse complement strand
CCTGCCGGTACGGCATGTCCACGGCCTGCCGGTGCTGCGGCCGCTGCTCGACAGCCGCCGGGCCGAGCTGGCCGAATACGCCCGCCGCGAGGGATTGCAATGGGTCGAGGACCCCAGCAACGACGATCCCCGGTTCGCCCGCAACCGGCTGCGGCGGCAGGGCCGCGAGGCGCTGCCGGACGACGAGGTGACGCGCCTGCATGCCGAGGCCGAACGCGCCCGTGCGGAGTGGGAACGGATCGAACGCGCGGCGGTGGCGGACGTCGAAGCTGCGATGGTTGGAGGCGTGCCCGGTGTGCCCGGTGTGTCTGGCGCGTCCGGCGCGTCTGGCGGGAGCAGCGTGCTTGGTGGGGGCAGCGTGCCTGGTGGGGGCGGCACGGGCGGCGAGAGCAGCGAGAGCAGCAGGAATGGCGGGCTCGTCGGGCTCTGCGGGCTCGGCGGATGCGACCGAATCGGCCGGCACCTGGCTGCTGCGCCTGGGGGCGGCGAAGCTGTGGCCGGTGTGCCACCTTTCATCGGCCCGCTCGACCGCGGCGTTCTGCGATCGCTGCCGCGCGAGCGCTGCGTCTGGGCGCTGCGCGAATGGGCCGGCCGGTTCGGCCTGCCGCCGCCCAGCCGCGCCCAGACCGATCAGTTGATGCGGCAACTGGTCGACGGTCCGGCCAGCGACGCCGAGGTCGTCGTGCGGGACGTGGCGCTGCTGCGCCACCGCGACCGGCTGTTCGGGCTTCGCGGCGCTGCCGCGGCACGGCGACTCAGCGCGGCTGCGGCGGCTCTCGAGCCCGTGGCGCTGCGGGATCTGCCCGCCGTCGAACAGGGGTCGGATGTGACCATCATCGAGCTGCCGGCGGGGGTGGGGCGGCTGCATGTCCGCACCGACCCCTCCGACCCGCTGTCCGGCCTGCGGGTCGCCGGCGGAGGGCAGGGCGGATGGCGGCTGCGTCCCGAAGCCGGCCGCCCGAGCCGGACCTTGAAGAACCTGTACCAGGAGGCCGGCGTGCCTGCGTGGCTGCGGCCGCTGTATCCGGTCGTGCTGGCCGGCGCCGACGTCGTGTACAGCGCGGCGCTGGGGCATGGCGTGCCGGCCGCCGGCCGGGCGCACGCCTCCTGGTCCTCGCCGATCCTCGGCTGGGAGCCGGCGGATGATGACGATCTGGCGGCGCTGCTGCGCTGGCATGCGGCGGCGATCGCCGCGCCCGCCGCCGGCCCCGCGCGCTGACCGTCGGACGTCCCTGGCTGCTGAGGCCGCTACGGGCGCTCCCGTATAATCAAAGGCTTTGCTTCGGCGCCCTGGCAGATCGGCAGATGGCTCTGATCGTTCACAAATACGGCGGCACGTCGATGGGCTCCACCGAGCGCATCCGCAACGTCGCAACCCGCGTAGCCAAGTGGCATGCGGCCGGCCACCGGATGGTCGTCGTGCCGTCGGCGATGTCGGGTGAAACCAACCGCCTGCTGGGCTTGGCCAAGGAAATCCACGCGCAGCCCGACCCCCGCGAGCTCGACATGATCGCCGCCACCGGCGAACAGGTGTCGGTGGGACTGCTGGCGATCGCGCTGAAGGCGGCCGGCGTCGACGCCGTCAGCTATGCCGGCTGGCAGGTGCCGGTGGCCACCGACAGCGCCTACACCAAGGCCCGCATCACGTCGATCGACGACACCCGCATCCGCGCCGACCTCGATGCCGGCCGCGTGGTCATCATCACCGGCTTCCAGGGCGTCGACGACGCCGGCAACATCACGACCCTGGGCCGCGGCGGCTCCGATACCTCGGCGGTGGCCGTGGCCGCCGCGCTGAAGGCCGACGAGTGCCTGATCTACACCGACGTCGACGGCGTCTACACCACCGACCCGCGCGTCGTGCCCGAGGCACGCCGGCTCGAGCGCATCACCTTCGAGGAGATGCTCGAGATGGCGAGCCTGGGCTCGAAGGTGCTGCAGATCCGCTCGGTGGAGTTTGCCGGCAAGTACCGGGTCAAGACGCGCGTGCTCTCGAGCCTGACCCCGCCGGACATTCCGCTGCAGGTCGAGGCCAACTCGGGCACGCTGATCACCTTCGAGGAAGACACAAGCATGGAACAGGCGGTCATTTCCGGGATCGCGTTCAGCCGCGACGAGGCCAAGATCACCGTGATGAACGTGCCCGACCGGCCCGGCATCGCGTACCAGATCCTGGGACCGATCGCCGACGCCAATGTCGACGTCGACATGATCATCCAGAACCAGAGCGTCGGCGGCATGACCGACTTCTCGTTCACCGTGCACCGCAACGAGTACCAGAAGGCGCTCGACGTGCTCAACGGCAAGGTGCGCGAGCTGATCAAGGCCGGCGACATCGTCGGCGACCCGAAGATCTGCAAGGTCTCGGCGGTCGGCATCGGGATGCGCTCGCACGTCGGCATCGCCAGCCAGATGTTCCGCACGCTGTCGGAAGAGGGCATCAACATCCAGATGATCTCCACCAGCGAGATCAAGATCTCGGTGGTGATCGAGGACAAGTACATGGAGCTCGCGGTGCGCGCGCTGCACAAGGCGTTCGGGCTCGACCAGCCGGCGGCGGCGATCGGCGCCTGAGTCCCCTCGGGGCCGCCTCGGCGCGGCCCGCGCGTCGCTCGCGCGACGGCCTGCGGTACAATCGCCCCCGAGCCGGCATCGAGAGAGCGTTATCTCAATCGAAGCCCGGAGACGTGGCCGAGAGGTCGAAGGCACTCCCCTGCTAAGGGAGCATACGGGCCAAAACCTGTATCGAGGGTTCGAATCCCTCCGTCTCCGCCAGTGATTATCTTGTCCAGTCCGGAGACATAGGTAACAGGCTGTACCTAAGACATGGGTAACAACCTCGAGCCGAACGGGTTGTCCAGGGGTTGCAGGGTTTTTTGCTCCAAGTCGATGTAACCGAGATCGTAGTGCATGAAGCTGACGATCCAGATGCCCTCGTCGACCTCCCTGATGCCCAGGCGCTGACCAGCCAGAACGGTTGAGACGTTCACGCGCTTGCGGTGCCTGCAGATGACCGAACACTCCTTCTACGGCATAGTCACCTCCGCCCCCCTGCAGGGGGCGGAAAGTGTTACCCATGTGTCCGGAACGTTCTGTTACCCATGTCTCGGGACGCTCACCCTCTCGTAATCGCTCGTTCCCGCCGTTTCCAACCGGTCGCTTAAGCTAAAACTCTGATCCGTTTGGCGATTTCGGCCGTCCGCCGATAGCCTCCTATCACGTTTTCGCTCGGATTCCACCGTTTTCAGCCACGCATCTCGCGCGGGATCGGTGCGGGATTCGGAGCGATATTCGACCCGTGCAGTGCGCGCGGGATCGGACAGGAGCGGCGGATACGTTTGACCGATGTCCAGATCCGGCTGGCCGAGCCCCGTGAGAAGGGTACCCGCTGAATGACGAGGCCAACGACGGGTACCTCTGCATCCGCGGTGGAGCAGGAGATCCGCCGGCCTGCTGCACTCCGTCACTACGTGCGCCTTGAACTCCGCGCTGTGCCGGCGCCGCCTCGAACCCACGCGGTGCCTGTTTCCGTACCTGCGTTGCTAGTAAACGCTAACGTTTATCGGCAATGAGGACATGGATTTACGGAAACTCTGTCTCTCTTCAGAGTACCGTTCGAAAGCGGGCGGCGAGGGCACGGAGTGACCGGCGGCCGTTCCGGCTTCTGAGCACGAGAGTGGCGTTCAAATCCTTCCGATGGAGATCACCATGGCAAGGGGTTCCAGCAAAGTCGGGGAAGCAGGTCGAGCGAAGGGTGCTCGGCTGCAGAGCCGTGAGCTTCAGACTGTCGCGGTCCGGTTTGGTGTACCCCTGTACCGGGTCAAGGAGGTTGTCGAGCAAGTCGGAAACAAGCGAGAGGCCGTCGAAGCAGCCCTGCATCAAGAGCGCACCGGACGTCCAGCGGCGAAAGGGGAGTGACCGGCGGATGCGGAGTCGCGCAGGCTCGAGGTGTTCGTTACTTCGCGGACGCGGCAGAGGGGAACGTGGCGTCGAAGACTCCGGACTTCACCGCGCCGGCAGCGCGCCCAGCGCTCGTCTGCGACTGTCGGTAGCGCCGCATCCGTTCCTTGAGCCCGGGCGCGGCGGCTGAACGCACCAGCGCCGCCAGGTCTGCATCGTGGTCGGCGTCGTCCAAGGTTTGGTAGAGCAGCGCGCGGCTGCGCGCATCGAGTGCTTGCGCCGCCCCGATCGCCTCGTCCAGGACACGCGGCCAGTCGTCGATCGGCGCGATCCGGCGCAGCAATCCGATCGTGGCCGCGCGCGGGGCGTCCACCGTCTGCAGACTTTCGAGCATCTCGCGAGCGCAATCGCGTCCCACCGTCGCCGCCAGCCGGCGGGTGCCGAGCACCAACCCGAACGCCAGGCCCGGCATCCGGAAGCTCGCGTCGGGCGATGCGACACGCCAGCGACAGGCCGCGAACAGATCCGCGCCGGCGCCGAAATTGCGGCCATGTGCCAATGCCACCGTCAGGCAAGGGGCGCGGTACACCGCCTGCAGCAGCGTCTCGATCCGCACGAATCGGTGCAGCAGGTGGGCTTCGTCCTGCGACTCGAATCCGTCGAAGTCGAAGCCGGCGCTGAAGTTTCGGCCGTTCCCGCGAAAGGCGACCACCGGGACCCCCGACGCCTGTGCTTCGTCGAAGCTGTCGATCAGGCGCTCCACGAGCTCGGCCGACAGGGCGTTGGCCTTCTCCGGTCGATCCAGGGTCAGGATCCAGTGCTGAGGGAATCGCTCTGTCGTCAGCATGTCAGCGCAGCCCCTCACCGTATCGCTTCTCGATCTCGCCGCCGTGTTGGCCCAGTGCCGGAGCGGGTTCGCAGCGGTCGGGCGCCACGCCGCTGAACCGCAGCGGGGAGGCGAACGTCCGGGTCGTGCGGCCGCCCGGCAAGGCGACTTCGCGGATCCAGCCCATGTGCTGCACCTGTGGATCGGCCAGCGCCTCGGCATAGCCATTGATCGGTGCGTGCGGCACGCCTGCCGCGGCGAACGCTGCCAGCCAGTGAGAGGCGCCTGCGGTGGCGAAGCGCTGCTCGAGCAGCTCGCGAAGCGCGACCTGATTCGCTGCACGATCGGTCGTCGTGGAGAAATGCGGATCGTCGGCCAATGCCGGCATGCCGACGACATCGAGCACCTTGAGCCAAAGCCGCTGATTGCCGGCGGCAATCGCGAAGTAGCCATCGGCTGCGCGGAAGGCCTGATAGGGTGCGTTGCGCGGATGCGCGGAGCCGAGCCGCCGGGGATTGCGGCCGGTGCCGAAGTACTCGCTGGTCTGCAGGGCGGCGACGGCGAGCGTGCAGCCGAACATCGGCACATCGATGTGGCAGCCCTTGCTGCCGGCACGGATCGCCGCGATGGCGGAGGCGATGGCGTAGGCGCCGTACAGTCCGGAGGTGAAGTCGGCGATCGGAACGCCGCATTTCACCGGTGCGCCGGCATCCTCGCCGGTGACGCTCATCACGCCCGATGCGGCCTGGATCGTCAGATCGAACCCGCCTTCGAACGCCCGCGGACCGGTCTGCCCGTACGCCGAGATCGAGCAGTAGACCAGCGAAGGCTTCAGCTCCGACAGCGCGGCATAGCCCAGGCCGAGGCGGTCCATCACGCCGGGCCTGCTGTTCTCGACCAGCACGTCGCAGTCGAGCGCCAGCGCGCGCGCCAGCGCCGCAGCCCGCGGATCCTTCAGGTCCAGCACCACCGACTTCTTGTTGCGGTTCACCGAAAGAAAGTTCTCGCTGAAGCCGTCGGTGATCGGCGGCCACTGCCGCAGGCCGTCGCCGTCAGGAGGCTCGACCTTGATGACCTCGGCGCCGAGGTCGGCGAGCAGCATCGCACAGAAGGGGCCGGCGGCCGTCGTGCAGAATTCGGCGACGCGGATGCCGGCAAGCGGCTGGTGCAGGGAAGGGGGAATGGTCATTGTGGTCGGTTGGTGAAGATACGCACGATTCAGGCAGCGGCGCGCAGCGCGCGCAGCGCCGCGCAGGCGGCCCCGTAGCCATTGTCGATGTTGACGGTCACGATGCCGGGCGCGCAACTGGCCAGGGCCGACGAGAGGGCCGCCCGGCCCCCCTCCGACACACCGTAACCGACGGACGTCGGCAACGCGATCACGAGGCCGGGAACCAGGCCGCCGACGACGCTGGGAAGCGCGCCTTCCATGCCCGCCGCCACGATCACCACCGGCATCCGGCTGAGCGTCTCGATGTGCTCCAGCAGTCGCCATAGCCCCGCGACCCCGACGTCGGGCAGATGCAGGCAGTCCTGCCCGTGGAAGCGCAGGGTCCGCATCACCTCGGCGCTGGCTGGAAGATCCGAGCTGCCCGCGGTCAGCACTGCGATGCGCCTGCGAGCGTCGACGGGCGGCAGTGGGCCCAGCACGGCGGTGCCGGACACCGGCTCATAATCGAGCGCGCTGCGCAGCGAGGCCGGCAGAGCGTCGTACTTCAACGCATCCAGCCGGGTGAGCAGGCGGCGGGCGGATGTTTCGATTCCCTGTGCGACGATCGCCGAAATCTGCGCAACGCTCTTGCCGGCGCAGTAGATCGCTTCGTCCAGCCCGATGCGGGCGCCGCGGGCAAGGTCGAGCCGGACACCGTAGGGTTCGAGGTTCATGGCTGGCTGGCAGGGGTGCACTGCAACTGCTCGGCACGCACGAGGAACGCGCTGCCATTCCGGTACGGTGCGAAAACGGGCGTCCGGCCGATCGCTCCATCGAACGCGGTTACACGGATTTCTTGCGCGAGCGCCTGCCGGGCCTCCGCGTCCAGCGCATCCAGCGCAGCGCGGTCCAGCTCGATCACCACGCTGCTTGCGCGCACCCTGCAACGCACCGTCGCTGCGGTAAGCCGCTCACGCGCCAGCCTGTCGCGCACCAACCGTTCGGCGGTCTCGACGCACCTCAGCATTGCCGGGTCGATCGCTATGCCGGTTTCGATCCGGCTGGACAGGCATGGCGATGCCGGCAGCTCCGACAGCGCGCCCAGGCCCAGCAGCCGGGCGATCGCGCGGACCTGTGCCTTGCCGATAGACAGTTCCGCGAACGGGTGGCGCACCTGATGCTCCTGAGCGGCGATCAGGCCCGGCCGGTATTCCGCAAAGTCGTCCGCATTCGTTCCGGACAGCATCTGGGCGGTCGCTACCCGGGCGATCGCGCCATACAACGATTGCTTGCAGAAGTAACAGCGATCGACGGGGTTCGAGCGATACTCCGCGCGCTCGAACTCCTGCGCATCGATCAGGCGAAGCCGCCATCCGTTCGCCGTCGCCAGGGCGCGCAGCCGGGCGGTGGACTCGCCCGGCACCGCCGGCGCCACCGCATGGAAGAGCTCGGTGCGGCCTGGCCAGTGCCGCGCGACCAGTGTGGCGAGCGTGAGGCTGTCGATGCCGCCGCTCACCGCGACCGCGAAACGGCCGATCGGCTCCAGCTTTTCGTGCAGTTCGTCGATCAGTGCCTCGGGTGTACGACGGGTGCTCATCGTCCGTGCCTCTCGAGGTCGGCGTCCGTCTCGATGCGGGTCTCGTCAAGCGCCTGACCAAGGGCCTGATTCTCGGCGGCGCTGCGTGCCCGTTGCCGCGCCGCATAGCCGCCTTCGACTCGCGCAAGGTCGTCCATTTCGGCCTTGGCGGTACGCTCGCCGGCTGGCCGCTCGGCCAGCTTCACGCGAAGGCCGGTACCCGCGGCCGGCACGGTGGCCGCACGGCGCGCGAGGAAGCGGCGCTGCACCGGCAGCACGCGCAGGCCCAGCGGCGTCGTCTCGCGAAAGCAGGCCTCGGCAACCGCGTCGACCCGGGGCTCCTCGACCAGGATCTGGATCTGCGTCGCCAGCCGGCCCTTCTTGCCGAACAGCGGAAGCTGGTAGAGCTCGAGCACTCCGTCGAGAGCACGCAGCCGGTCGACCGCCACCGCGAGGTCTTCGGCCGGCTGGTCGTCGATCTCGAAGTGCATCCAGGCGATCGTTTCCCGCCGGCGTTCGCTGCGGTCGGGGGTATCGAGCGGCTGGTACACCAGGCAGCGAAGCACGTTCGCCACCCCCGGCAGCCGGCGCGTGCCGAACCCGTGACCGATGTGCTGCAACTGCAGGAGTTCGGACAACGATGACGAGGAGTGGACGGGCGTGCCTGTGCCATCGGAATACGGCTGGAGTGCCAGGTAGCGTGCGATTGCAGCGCC
>DAISWF010000028.1:0-463 GCA_036826495.1 Burkholderiaceae bacterium | reverse complement strand
CGTTCACCGCCGATGCCGTCGTCGACGATCGGCAGACCCCGCATCAGCATGGCGGTGGCGGGCGCCGGTACCGGCAGCAGCCCGTGTGCGGTGCGCACCCGGCCACCTCCGAGCGGAAGCGGCCCGATGGTCCAGCGCACCGCACCCAGGCGGTCGATCAGAAAACCGGCGGCAACGAAGTCGGCGATGGAGTCCCAGGCCCCGACTTCATGGAAGGTCACCTCGTCGGCCGGGATGCCGTGCACCGTTCCTTCGGCCCCGGCCAGCAGGCTGAACAATGCCAGCGCGTGACCCAGGACCCCTGGCTCGAGTCCGGCCTGCTGCAGCAGGCGGCGCAGGCACAACGCACCACGGTCTACGACGACGCCGCGCGCGAGGCCGAGTCGCTGGTGCAGCGCATCGTGGCGGCGAACGCGCCGCAGGCGCGATGAGCGCAAGCGATCGTCGCTGGGCCGCGGCGGGC
>DAISWF010000027.1:31849-32787 GCA_036826495.1 Burkholderiaceae bacterium | reverse complement strand
AGCGCGTGGGGGGCTCGGTCGGCCTGCCGCTGCCGTTCACCCGCGTGGAGGCGGTCGACGACGCGGGCGCGCCGTTGCCGGCCGGCGTCGACGGCGTGCTGCGCGTGAGCGGGCCGCACGTCGGTCCTGGCTACGTCGATGCCGCCGACGACGCCGGAACGTTCGGCGAAGGAGGGGCGCTGCTGACCGGCGACATCGGGCATGTCGATGCATCCGGGCGGGTGTTCGTCACCGGCCGGGCCAAGGACCTGATCATCCGCAGCGGCCACAACATCGATCCGGTCGCGATCGAGGAGGCGTTGCTGCGTCATCCCGACGTGCTGATGGCGGCGGCCGTCGGCGCGCCCGATGAGTACGCAGGCGAGCTGCCAGTTGCCTACGTCTCGCCGCGGCCCGGCGCGTCGATCGATGCCGAGGCGCTGTCGGCGTTCGTGCGGCAGTACGTTCCGGAGCGGCCGGCGTGGCCCCGGCGCATCGTCGTGCTGGATGCGCTGCCGGTGACGGCGATCGGCAAGGTGTTCAAGCCGGCGCTGCGCGCGCAGGCCACCCGCGCGGTCATCGAGGAACGGCTGGCCGCGCTGGGGCTTGCCTCGAGCATCCACGTGGATGTGACCGTCGAGCGCAACGCGCAGGTCGTGCGGCTGCATGGAGAACGCGTGCTCGAAGCGGCGACCACGTTGCGGCGAATGATGGCGCCGTTCGGGCTCCGCTGGCGGCTGGAATCCGAACGGATGGCCGGTGAGCCGGACCCTCCGGTCCCTTCAGGGCTTCCTTAGCGCTTCCGCCGAGTTCCCGTGAGGTGTCCGCCCGCTCGCACCATGCCGGTCATCTCCCGAACAGGACCCCCCGGCCCGTACCCGACACAACGACTTCAGGAGACACATCATGGATTCACGGACATCGAGGCGCGCCTGCATCGCCGCCGGCCTGATGGGCGT
>DAISWF010000027.1:9047-31839 GCA_036826495.1 Burkholderiaceae bacterium | reverse complement strand
CGTGATGCCGGGCGTCGCCCGGGCGCAGGCCTATCCGGCCCGGCCGGTCCGGCTCGCCGTCGGTTTCGCCCCGGGCACCGGCCCCGACATCGTCACCCGGACCGTCGGCAACAAGCTCGGCGAAACGCTCGGGCAGTCGGTCGTCGTCGAGAACCGTGCCGGCGCCGGCGGCCAGATCGCCGCGCAGCATGTCGCCAAGAGCCCGGCCGACGGCTACACGCTGCTGATCGCAGACGTCGCCGCGATCAGCATCGCGCCGGCGGCATTCTCGAAGCTCGGCTATGACCCGGCACGCGAGCTCGTCGCGATATCGGAGCTGGTGCGGACCGATTTCATCCTGGTCGTGCCGAACGCCTCCGCCGAGCGGACCGTCGGCGAATTCGTTGCCGCGGCAAAGGGCGCGAAGAACAGGATCAACTTCGGAACGTTCGGCGCCGGCACGCCCGGCCACTTCGGCGCCGAGATGCTGGCCGAGCAGGCCGGCTTCAAGGTCGAGCCGGTGCATTTCCGTGCGACCGGCGATGCCGTCGCGGCGCTGGTCGCCGGCGACGTCCAGGCTGCCCTGCTGTCGACCGCGCTGGCGACGGCGCAGATCAAGGGCGGCAAGATGCGGGCGCTGGCAACCACCGCACCGCATCGCTCGCCATTGCTGACCGATGTGCCGACGTTCGCCGAGTCAGGCTTTCCGAAGGCGGACTTCTCGGCGTGGTTCTGCCTGTTCGCGCCGGCAGGCACGCCCGATGCGGTCCTCACGACGCTCAACGCGCAGGCCGTCGCGGCGGTGCAGTCGCCCGAAGTCCGGCGCAGGCTGGAAGAAGCGGGGTTCAGCGTCCTCGGAACCGGCATCGACGAGGCGAAACGGATGGTTGCCGCGGAAGCGGGGCGCTGGAAGGCGGTCGTGCAGGCCACGGGATTCAAGGGCGATTGAAGTCACGGAGGGGGCCGGCGGCAGCTCTCGAAGCTCCGCCCGAGCGCGGTCTCGTCGACGGCCCCTTCAGGACCGAGCAGCACGATCTGCGTGCGCCGATCGTCGGTCGGCCAGCGATCACCCGCGTCGAGACTCCAGCGCCGTCCTACGCGCTGGAACACATTGGCATGCGCCGGTGCATCGGCGAGATCCACCAGGCCTTTTGCGCGGATCACCGCGGGCGGAAGCGCCGCGAGGAAGCCCATCGTCCGGCCGCGGTCGAGCGGCGAGCGGGCTTCCAGCGTCCAGCTACGGAACGGCGAGGCGTGACCCACGGCCGGCACCGGCTCATCGGCGAGGTCGCGCCGCGAGCCGATGCCGAGCACCACGTCGGCGGGCAGGTCGCCGTGCGAGGCCTCGACGACCGGCCGCCCGGCGAATCGCGCGTCGAGCAGCCTTCTGGCGCGGGCCTGGCCGTCCGCAGACAGCAGGTCGAGCTTGGCCAGCACGATCATGTCGGCGGCATCGATCTGCGCGGTCACCATCGGTCCGGTATCGCGGTCGGCCAGCCGATCGCCGAGCGTCTCGGCATCGACGACCGTCAGCAGGCCGTCCAGCCGCAGCGCCGGATTGGCCAGCGCCACCTGGGCGATGCCGCGCGGATCGGCGAGCCCGCTCGCCTCGAGCACGATCGCATCCGGCGGGTCTTCGCGCTGGGCCAGGGCGATCAGCGCCTTCGTGAGGTCGCCCGCCACGCTGCAGCACGCACAGCCGTTCGCGAGGCTGATCATGTCGTCGGTGCGCGAACGGATCAGCGCCGCATCGATGTCGATGCGGCCGAAGTCGTTGACGAGCACCGCAACCCGCCGTCCGCCGGGCGCGCTCAGCAGGCGATTGAGCAACGTCGTCTTGCCGGCGCCGAGGAAGCCGCCGATCACCGTCAGCGGCAGCGATCCGGCGGCCGCCCGCAGTTGTGCGGGCATCAGCCGCGTGGCCTCGAACAGACCGGACAGCATCTGCCACGCCTCCGCCGCCTTGGCGCGCTGCCTGGCTTCGTCGCGCAGCGGCGTCCCCGCGCCGTCCGGCGCCGATCCGGCTGCGTCGCGCCCCAGGGGCGGCTCCGCGTCGTCGCGCGCCATCTCAGCGGCGTCCGGCCGCAGCTTCCTCGGGGGGCTGCGAACTTGGTGAGCGTGGGGGTTGTTCCATGTCACGCCGGCTGCAGCTTGCCGCCGAGCGCCGTTCCCCAGATCCCGATGTCCTTCAGCCGGACCGGGTCGACCTCGAACGGGTCCTCGTCGAGGATCGCGAAGTCGGCGAACTTGCCCGGCTCCAGGCTGCCGATCCGGTCCTCGAGGCCGAGCACGTACGCGGCGTCGATCGTGATCGCGCGCAGCGCGCGCTCGACGCCGATCCGCTCGCCCGGGGCGACGACGGTCTTGCCGTCGGCCGCGATCCGGTTGACCGCCACCCAGGCCGCAGTCAGCGGATGCATCGGCACGACGACCAGCGAGAAGTCGGAATGCAGCGCGAAGATCACCCCCTCGCGCTCGAGCGAGGCCAGCCGGCCGACCGCTTCGGAACGGTCCGGGCCGTATCCCTGGTCGCTGTGCAGCAGGCTGCGGAAGTGCGCGAAGTAGTTGTTGACGCTGGCCACGCCGCCCAGCGCCTTCAAACGACGCGCCTGCATCGGCGTGCTGATGCAGTAGTGCTCGATCGTGAAGCGATGGTCGAAGCGCGGCTGCATCTGCTGAAGCTGTGCGAGCGCGCCGAGCGATGCGTCGATCGCCTCGTCGCCGTTGGCATGGCAGTGGATCTGGATGCCGGCCTTCCAGAACGGCAGCATCCGCTCGGCGAGCTGGTCCCACGGCACGTCGTTGCGCAGCCCGTTGCTGCCGTCGAGGTAGCCGGGGAAGTTCAGCCGCAGCGACATCGCGGGGAACGATCCGTCCGACAGGAACTTGATGCCGTGGAAGAACAGCTTGTCGTTGTTCCGCCCGGCGGCCTGCAGCAGGAACTGCGCGGCTTTGTCGCCATGCGTCTTGTACAGCGGGTTCTCCAGCGGCACCAGGCCCATCCGCAGCGGAAACGCCGGATCGTCGACCGCCTCGACGTGCATCTGCCATTCGAGCTCGAAGTCGTTGAATCCGAACACCAGCTCGGCGGTCGTCGTCACGCCGGCCCGCCGCGCGGTGTCGCCCATCCGGCGAAGGCCGGCCACGCCGCCGCCCTTCTGGATCTCGAGTCGCATGCTGCCGAGCACCGTGCGGCAGGCCTCGATCTCGACGAACACGCCGCGCAGCCGCCCGTCGGGATACCGCTCGGCGCCGTGCAGGGTCGTGTTCTGCGGAATTCCGGACAGCGCGAGCGCGGCGCTGTTCACGTAGACGAAATGCGGCGCGTACGAGATCACCCACATCGGGCGCTCGCGCGATATCGTGTCGAGCTCGTCGAGGTGCAGGTGACCGCCCTGGATCGCCGGATCGAGGCCCCAGGCGATCAGCGGCTTCGCCGGATCCTGCTCGGCCAGGTGTGCGCTGCGCAGCTTGGCGACGACCTCGTCGTGCGTCAGCAGCGGCGGATTGATGCCGTGCGGGCCCGGCGACTCGATCGGCCCGATGTAGTGCAGCGCGAGGTAGCCCGCCGACATCGTGAAGTGCGTATGCGGATCGATCAGCCCGGGAAGGATCACCTTGTCCTTCAGCGTGTCGTCGATGCGGTGCGGATGGCGCGACAGCCAGGGACGCATCGATGCCAGCGTGCCGGTCGACACGATGCGTCCGTCCCTCACCGCAACGGCCTCGGCGACGGGCCGACCGGGGTCCATGGTGCGCACCCGGCGTGCGACGAAGACCGTGATCTCGCTCATGCTCTGTCTCCCTGGTCGTTGATCGATGGTCGTTTGGCGTTGACGTTGATGTTCGATGTTCGATCGATGCGCGATGCGTGGCGATGCGGTGTGCGCCGCTCAGCCGCGCAGGAAGCGATCCGCCAGCCGTTCGCCGTCGAGTGCCCGCGACGCGGCCGCCTCACCGGCCGCGTCGACCAGCCAGCGCGCGAGGTACTCCGCGAACGAGTTGCGCACGTAGAGCCGGAACGCGGATTCCCGCTCGGTGGCGATGCACTGCAGGATCACCTGCGACTTGGCGAGCAAGGTCTGCGCAGTGGCGGGCGGGGAAAACGCGCGCGTCGAGACGTCGAGCGTGCAGCCGCGGGCGAGCACCGGCCGGGCGTCGCGCCCCGACAGCGCCAGCACCGTCCGGCTCGCCGACACGTCGACGACGGAGTGATGGCGGCCGCGCAGCGCGGTGCGCAGTGCCGATTCGATCGGCGCATGCTCGCCGTCGCCGCCGGTGATCAGCCATTCGTCCGGCCCGAGCCAGATCGCACAGCGAGCGGCGTCGCCGCTCCAGGCGCCGGCCTGCTCGGGCAGCGTCAGGCCGGTCGCGTCGCGAACCGCCGCCTTGAACGCGTCGTCGGGCTCGCCGCGCAGGTTGATCTGCGCGACGAACGGCAGCTCGCGCAGCGCGAAGTGGGCCGGCGACGCGCTTGCCGCCGTCAGCCACCCGGCCTCGGCGCCGAGCGGGCTTGCGCGTTCAGTCGATGCCGTCACGGCGCCTGCCCTCCTTGTCGAAGAACACCGGATCGGTGACGGTCATCGGCACGAGCCGGTCGCCGGCGATGCAATGGACGGTCTGCCCGTGACGCGCGCGCCCGTCGACCAGCAGCGCGAGCGCGAAGCCGGTGCCCAGGGTCGGGCTGTGATAGCTCGACGTGACGTGCCCGAGCGACGGGCTGCCGCTGGACGGATCGTAGCGCGCGTGCTGCGGATCGGCGACCAGGTGTGCGCCCTCGGTCGCGACGAACGATGCGTCGGCCGGCAGCAGCCCGACGAGCTGCTTGCGGCCCGCGCGCGCGGTGTCCGCACGGCTGAACGAACGGCGGCCGATGAAGTCCTTCTGCTTCGACACGATCCAGTCCATCCCGAGGTCGTGCGGGGTCACGGTGCCGTCGGTTTCCTGGCCGATGATGATGAAGCCCTTCTCGGCGCGCAGCACATGCATCGTCTCGGTGCCGTAGGGCACCAGGCCCAGCGGCTCGCCGACTGCCATCAGCGAACGCCACATCGCCAGGCCATGCCAGGACGGCACGTTGATCTCGTAGGCGAGCTCGCCGCTGAAGCTGATGCGGAACACGCGTGCGTCGAGGCCGGCCACGCGGCCTTCGCGGAACGTCATGAACGGAAACGCGGCGTTCGAGAAGTCGATGTCGGGAGCCAGCGCCTGCATGATCTGGCGCGACCGGGGGCCGACGACCGCCGCGGTCGCCCATTGCTCGGTGACCGATGTGCAGTACACGCGCAGCTCCGGCCATTCGGTCTGCAGCCACTCCTCCAGCCAGTCGAGCACCCGCGCGGCATTGCCGGTGGTGGTGGTCATCAGGAAGCGGTCGTCGGCGAGCCGCGCGGTGACGCCGTCGTCCATCACCATGCCGTCGGGCTTGCACATCAGTCCGTACCGGCAGGCGCCGACCGCGAGCTTCGTCCAGCCGTTGGTGTAGATGCGGTTCAGGAACTCGGCGGCGTCCGGGCCCTGGATGTCGATCTTGCCGAGCGTCGTCGCGTCGATCGCACCGGCCGTCGTGCGGGCGGCGCGCGCTTCGCGGGCGACCGCCGCCGCCCTGTCCTCGCCGGGCAGCGGGAAGTACCAGGGGCGCTTCCACTGGCCCACGTCCTCGAACACCGCGCCGCGCGCGACGTGCCACGCATGCATCGGCGTCTTGCGGACCGGGTCCGCCAGCGCGCCGAGGTCGCGCCCGGCGAGTGCCCCGAACGTGACCGGCGTGAACGGCGGCCGGAACGTCGTCGTGCCGACCTCGGGCACTGGCTTCGCGAGCGCATCGGCCAGCAGCGCCAGCCCGACGACGTTCGACGTCTTGCCCTGGTCGGTCGCCATGCCGTTCGTCGTATAGCGCTTCGTATGCTCGACCGACCGGAAGCCCTCGCGCGCCGCCAGCCGGATGTCGCGCTCGGTCACGTCGTTCTGCTGGTCGACGAAGTGCTTGCCGGCGAGCTCGGTGCCGAGCGTCGTCTGCACCGACCACAAGGGTTGCAGCCGCAGGTCGTCGCGCGACGGCGCGGTGGGAACATCGCAGACGGGCGCGGCAACTGCATCGCACCCGGGAGCGGCGATGACATCGCGCCCCTGTGCTGCAACGGCGTCGCGCCCCAGCGCGCTCAGCGTCCGCGCCGCCGCCGCCGCTCCGTCGGCCAGCGCCCGCTCGAGCGCGAAGCAGCCGTTGACGGCGCCCGCGACCTCGACCGCCTGGATCGTGCGGTCGGGAAGGAAGCACGCGAGCTGCGCGTCGTACCGCAGCGTGCCGGGCGACTGGCTGAACAGGTGAACGGTCGGATTCAGCCCGCCGCTGACGAGCAGGTGATCGCAGGCGAGCCGCCGCGCCGCGCCGCCCGCGCCGCCCGCGGCGGCCCGGACCTCGACCGAGCGCACCCGCTGTCCCCCTTTCGCGCTCGCGACGAGATGCCCGGTCAGCAGCTCGACGCCGGACGACCGTGCGCGCTGCGCGAGCTGCGGATCGGGATCGGCTCGCACATCGACGACGTGGGTCAGGTTGCGGGCGAGCGCATGCGCGTCGAGCGCATGTCGCAGTCCGACGTCGTTGTTGACGAACGCGATGCCCGACCTGCCCAGCGATACGCCGAAGCGATGCGCGTAGGTCGCGCCGGCGCCGGCCAGCATCACGCCCGGCAGATCGTTGTTGCCGAACACGATCGGCCGCTCGTGCGCGCCGCTGGCCAGCACCACGCGCTGCGCGCGGAAGTGCCACAGCCGCTTGCGCGCGACACCCGGCATCCGCCCGGGCCCGAGATGGTCGGTCCGGTGCTCGACGGCCATCAGGAAATTGTGATCGTAGTAGCCGAACACCGACGTGCGCGTCAGCACCAGCACGTTGGGCAGCCCGGAGAGCTCGGCCTGCACGCGTTCGGCCCAGCGCGCGCCCGGCTCGTCACCGATGGCGGCATCCGATGACAGCAGGCTGCCGCCCAGCCGCGGCAGCTCGTCGATGACGACCACGCGCAGGCCGGCGCGGGCGATCGGCAGCGCGGCCGACAGTCCCGCGGGCCCGGCGCCGATCACCAGCACGTCGCAGTGCCAGTGCATCCGGTCGTAGATGTCCGGATCGGGCAGGGCCGGGGCCGTGCCGAGGCCGGACGTCGCACGGATCGCCGGCTCGTACCAGCGTTTCCAGAACCCCCGCGGCCACTTGAAGGTCTTGTTGTAGAAACCCGCGACGAGGATCGGCGACGCGAGCCCGATGACTGCGCGCAGGTCGAATCGCGGGCTGGGGAAACAGTTGACGCTGGCCGCGTCGAGCCCGTCGTACAGCGCGATCTCGGTGGCCCGCAGGTTCGGCTCGGTGCGGGCGCCGCGCTCTAGCTGCACCAGCGCATTCGGCTCCTCGTGTCCGGCGCTCAGGATGCCGCGCGGGCGGTGATACTTGAAGCTGCGGCCGACCAGGTGCACGCCGTTGGCGAGCAGCGCCGAGGCCAGCGTGTCGCCGGCGAAACCGCTCGATCGCCGGCCGTCGAACGTGAAGGCCAGGGGGCGGGTCCGGTCGATCAGCCCGGCGCCGTCGATGCGGAACGCGTTGCTGGTCATGTCGCCCGTGCGCCGCTCATGCCTCGGACGGCCGGCATTCGCCCGGCTTGTACGTCGCGCGGATCTGATGGGTCACCGTATGCCGCGCGGCGTTGAACCAGCGCCGGCAGCCGTGCGCGTGCACCCAGCGCTCCAGGAACGGCCCCTTGGGATTGTCGCGGATGAACAGGAACTGCGCCCACTCGGCGTCGTCGAGCGCCGACGGATCCTTCGGATAGGCGACGTGGGCCTGTCCGCCATAGCCGAACTCGATCTCGTCGCGCTCGCCGCACCAGGGACAGCGGATCTTCAGCATCGTGTTGCCCGCCCGTCAGTGCGCGACCGCGGCGGCGCCGTGCTCGTCGATCAGCGCGCCGGTCTTGAAGCGGTCGAGCGCGAACGGCGCGTTGAGCGGGTGGGGTTCGCCGGTGGCGATCGTATGGGCGAACACCCAGCCCGAGCCGGGCGTCGCCTTGAAGCCGCCGGTTCCCCAGCCGCAGTTGATGAAGAGCCCCGCAACCGGCGTCTTCGAGATGATCGGCGACGCATCCGGACACACGTCGACGATGCCGCCCCAGCTCCGCAGCATCCGCATGCGGCTGGTGATCGGGAACAGCTCGATCAGCGCCGCCATCTGGTGCTCGATCACGTGGAACGAGCCGCGCTGCGCATAGGAGTTGAACGCATCGATGCCGGCGCCGATCACCAGCTCGCCCTTGTCGGACTGGCTGAGGTAGACGTGGACCGCGTTGGACATCACCACGCACGGGTGGATCGGCTTGACCGGCTCCGACACCAGCGCCTGCAGCGGATGGCTCTGCAACGGCAGGCGGATGTCGGCCATCGCCGCCAGCACCGACGAATGCCCGGCCGCGACGAGACCGACCTTCGACGTCGAGATCGTGCCGCGCGTCGTTCGCACGCCCGTCACCCGGCCGTCCTCGCGCAGGATGCCGGTGACCTCGCAGTTCTGGATGATGTCCACGCCCAGCGCGTCGGCCGCGCGTGCATAGCCCCAGGCGACCGTGTCGTGCCGCGCGATGCCGGCGCGCCGCTGCAAGGTCGCCCCCAGCACCGGGTAGCGCGCGGAGCGCGAGATGTCGATGATCGGACAGAACGCCTTGACGTCTTCAGGGGAAAGCCACTCCGCATCGATGCCGTTCAGCCGGTTGGCCTCGACGCGTCTGATGCCCTCGCGGACGTCGGACAGATTGTGCGCGAGATTGAGCACGCCGCGCTGACTGAACATCAGGTTGATGCCGAGCTCCCCGGCGAGCCCTTCCCACAGCTTGAGCGCATGCTCGTAGAGCGCGCCGCTCTCGTTCCACAGATAGTTCGAGCGGATGATCGTCGTGTTGCGGCCGGTGTTGCCGCCGCCGATCCAGCCCTTCTCGAGCACCGCGACATTGCGCAGCCCGTGATTCCTCGCCAGGTAGTACGCGGTGGCGAGGCCGTGGCCGCCGCCGCCGACGATCACCGCGTCGTAACGCTGCTTGGGCACGGCATCGCGCCAGAACGGCTGCCAACTCTTGTGGCCGGAGAGCGCGTGCCGGATCAGGCTGAGGATCGAGAAGTCTTGCATCGCATCGGACAGGCTGGACCCCGATGCTAGACATCTGCGATGGGCAACACTTTGAATTTGACGACATGTTGTATGATCGAAACGTCAGTCCGCCGCGGCTCCGCCGAAGCGTGCATGGCGCGTTTCCGTGAACGTTCACAGGTTCTGAGAAGCCCTGCCCGCCGATGCGTCGAGCAAGATCCGCCAAACCCGATTCCGCCGGCAACGACTGGCACCGCCCGAAGATCCGCGTCGGCTTCGTGCTCACGCCCCGCTTCACCTTGACGGCATTCGCCGGCTTCGTCGATGCGTTGCGGCTGGCGGCCGACGAGGGTGACCGCAGCCGGCCTGTCGAATGCGCGTGGGCGGTGCTCGGCGACCGCAACACGCCGGTCACGTCGAGTTGCGGCGCCGCCGTGCAGCCCTGGGACGACATGCGCGATCCGACGCGCTTCGACTACATCGTCGTCGTCGGCGGGCTGCTTCACGGCGGCCAGAAGATGCTGCCCGGCACGCTGCCGTTCCTGCGCGAGGCGGCGCGCGCGGGTGTCGGCGTCGTCGGCCTGTGCACCGGCTCGTTCGTGCTCGCGCGTGCCGGCCTGCTCGACGGCTATCTCGCATGCGTGAGCTGGTTCCACCGCGAGGACTTCCAGAACGAGTTTCCCAAGCTTCATCTGGTGACCAACCGGATGTTCGTCATCGACCGGGACCGGATGACCTGCGCGGGCGGCACCAGCGTCGTGCACCTGGCGGCGGCGCTGATCGAGCGCCACTGCGGGCGCTCGCTGGCGAGCAAGAGCCTGCGGATCCTGATCGAGAACGAGCCGCTGCCGTCGAACACGCCGCAGCCCGAAGTGGTCGTCACGCGTCAGGCGCACGATGCGACGGTGCGGCGCGCGATGCTGATGATCGAGCAGAAGCTCGCGCACAGCGAGCCGCTGACGCAGGTCGCTCAGTCGCTGGGCATCGGCATGCGCCAGCTCGAACGGCGCTTCGTCGCCGACGTCGGCATCACGCCGCGCGAGTACCGGCTGCAGCTCCGGCTGGCGCGGGCGCACTGGATGATCGAACACACCGACCTGTCGATCACCGACGTCGGCCTCGAATGCGGCTTCGGCGACTGCTCGCATTTCTCGCGCGCATTCTCCGGCCGCTTCAAGATGCCGCCGTCGCGGCTGCGCCGCACGTCGCGTTCCTCATCACGCGCCTCGCACTCCTCCGCCGAACGCTGAGTCCGCATCAATCCATTGCAGTGCGCCATCGGGCACGTGATCGGTGCGCCGCACCGCCCCCGTGCGCCCGACATCCTCGTTCGCAAACCTGCAAGAAGTCGTCGCTTCGAATCAAAACTCGGGACAACGCATTCGTTAACCTGCAACGACCGCGTTCTGCATGGACGTCGGCATGCATCCGCCGGGCGACCGGCGGCAGGGAGAGACGTCAATGCAGGTAAGCGCCAGAGCGCGCGAGATCGTCGGATCGACGCTCGTATGGGACATGACGGTCCCCTACGGCGTCCAGCACGCCACGGACGGCGTGACCTTGCCGCGGTTCCATGCGGCGGGCTTCGACCTGGTGTCGCTGACCATCGGCGGCGACAAGACCTTCGGCCCCGAAGTCGCGCTGGCCAACATCGGCAAGGTCATGGCGCTGTGCGCCCGCGAGCCGCAGCGATACCGGTTCGTCGAGACGATAGACGACATCGACGCCGCGCGCCGGGAGGGCCGGCTCGCGATCACGCTGAACCTGCAGGGCACGAACGTCCTCGCCAACGATCCGAACCTCGTCGAGGTCTTCTATCGGCTCGGCGTGCGCCACATGCTGATGGCGTACAACCAGAAGAACCTGGTCGGCGATGGCTGTGCCGAGCGCACCGATGCCGGGCTGTCGCGATTCGGGCTGACCGTCATCGGCGAGATGAACCGGGTCGGCATGCTGGTCGACGGCACCCACACCGGCTATCGCACGTCGATGGAAGCGATGGAGGCGAGCACCGCGCCGTGCATCTTCTCGCACTGCAACGCGCATGCGGTGTTCGCCCATTACCGGAACATCAGGGACGATCAGATCCGGATGTGCGCGCGCACCGGCGGCGTCATCGGCGTCAACGGCCTGGGCGAGTTTCTCGACGACATGGAAGCGGCCAGCGAGTCGGTGTTCCGCCACCTCGATCACATCGTCGATCTGGTCGGGCCCGCGCATGCCGGCCTCGGCCTCGACTACGTGCGCGACGCCGCCGGCTTCTGGAAATACGTCGACGAGGCGCCCGACGCCTGGCCGGCCAACGACGGCCGGCCCAATCGCCACACGAAGTTCGCGCAGCCCGAGCAGGTCGGCGAACTGGTCGAGCTGATGTGCCGCAACCACTACTCGGACGAAGTCATCCGCGGGATCCTGGGCGGGAACTTCCATCGAGTCTGCAGGCAGGTCTGGAAGTGAGATTCTGATGGCAACCCGGAGGCAGTCATGAAGCGCAGAGCGTTCGTCGGATCAGGTCTCGTCGCCGCGGCCGGCGGCGTATTCGGGGCAGCGCCTGCCCTGGCCCAGAGCAAGCAGATCGTCGTGATGAACTGGGGCGGCGACTGGAACGACCGCACGGTGAAGCACATCGAGGGGCCGCTGCTCGAGAAGAAGGGCTGGACCGTGGTCCGGGATCTCAACGAGCAGCCGCAGCGGATGACGAAGGTCCTGGCCGAGCGGCGGCTGCCGCGCGGAACCGTCGACGTCGTGCACCTCGCGGAAGCCGAGGCCTACTCGCTGCACGTCAACGAGGCGCTCGAGACGCTCGACTACTCGAAGATCCCGAATGCGGCCACGATGATCGAGAAGATGAAGCGGCCGTACTTCATGCCGTGGCTGTGGTCGGCCTGGGAGATCGTCTACAACCCCGATCGCATCAAGGATCCGATCGCCGCCTACGCGGACCTGTGGAACCCGAAGTACGCCGGCAAGGTCGGCGTGATGGACCAGAACTACGGCGCGGCGATGCAGGTGGCGAGCATCGTCGCATCGGGCAAGATGAACGATTTCGAGTCGGCGAAGAAGAAGCTCACCGAATGGAAGAAGACGGTGCAGCCCAAGGTGTATCCGTCGCACCAGCAGGCGCAGGCGGCGCTGAAGAGCGACGAGATCTGGATCATGGGCAACTGGAAGGCCCGCGGCCTGCAGTGGGCGAAGGACGGCCTGAACGTCCGCGTGGTGTCGCCGAAGGAGGGCGGCATCCACACCGTGTTCGGCGTCGTCGTGCCCAAGCGCGCTCCGAACAAGGACGGCGCCTACGCGTACCTGAACGCGCTGCTCGATCCCGAGGGCATGCGCAATCTGTGCGCCGACAACTTCTATGCGCCGCCGACGACCGCGGTGTCGATTCCCGGCGAGATCGGCGCGAAGATCGCGTTCACGCCCCAGCAGACGGCGGCCTTGCACTACTACGACCAGGCCTACTGGGCCGAGAACGTCAGCAAGTGGCTCGACTGGTGGAAGAAGGACTACCTCGGCAGTTGAGCGGGCTGCGGACAGACGATGGCGGGCGGCGGCGATAGCGCGGACGGCGCGGGGCTGCGCGGCGGTGCGCTCGTCATCCCCGCACTGCTGCTGGTCGCCGCCTTCCTGCTCGCGCCGCTCGGCCTGATCCTGCGGTTCAGCTTCGACCGCTTCGATCCGATCAAGCTGATGCTGGGCGTGTTCAGCCCGGCCAACTACGTGCAGGCGTTCGCCGATCCGTACTACCTCGGCGTGCTCGGCATCACCGCGCGGATCGCCGCGCTGTCGACGGTCATCGTGATGCTGATGGCGTTCCCCGTCGCCTACTTCATCTCGCGCGTGCAGTCGCAGCGCCTGCGCGGCTGGCTGATCATCCTGACCGTGCTGCCGCTGCTGCTCGGCAATGCGGTGCGGTCGGCGGCGTGGATGCTGGTGATGGGCACGAAGGGCGTCGCGAACTCGGTGATGATCGGCGTCGGGCTGATCGACGAGCCGCTGAAGATCCTGTACACGCCGACCGCCGTCGTCATCGCGCTGGTGTCTGTGCTGCTGCCGTTCGCGATCATCACCTTGCAGAGCGTGATGGACTCCATCCCGGCGAGCCTGGAGGAGGCCGGTCAGTCGCTCGGTCACTCGCCGCTGCGCACCGTCGGCAACGTCGTGCTGCCGCTGGCGATGCCGGGCGTCATCGCCGCGGCGGCGATCTGCTTCGCGCTCGCGATGAACGCCTACGCGACGCCGGTGCTGATCGGCGGGCCGACGATGAAGATGATGGGCCCGGTCGTCTACGAGCAGATCGCCAAGGCGAACAACTGGCCGTTCGGCTCCACGCTCGCATGCCTGCTGATGGCCGTCACGCTGCTGCTGACGGTCGTGTCGACCCGCATGCTGCGCCGGAGGTACTTCTAGGATGAACCGCATCCGATGGGGACGGGCTGCCTTCGTCACGCTGGTCGTGCTGATCTTCGCGTTCGTCATCGCGCCGCTGCTGTTCATCGTCTGGGCGAGCTTCTTCGTCGACCGGATCCTGACGTTCCCGCCGACCGGCTATACGCTGGACTGGTATCTGCAAGCCGCCGCGCTGCCCGATTTCGCGTCCGGATTCCTGACCAGCCTGCAGGTCGGCATCTGCGCGACGCTCGGCTCGCTGCTGCTCGGCGTGCCGGCGGCGCTCGCGGTCGAGCGCTTCGCGTTTCCGGGCCGCGAAACGGTCCGCCAGGTGCTGCTCGCGCCGATGTACGTTCCGGCGATCGTCGCCGGCGCCGCGATCTACATCTACTATGTAGAGGTCGAGATCCTCACCGACTTCCGGCTCGCGGCGACGTTTCCGGGGCTGGTCATCGCCCACACGCTGATCGCGCTGCCCTGGACGATGCGGCTCGTCTGCGCATCGCTGGCGGCCGCCAACACCGGGTCGGAGGAGGCGGCCAGAAGCCTGGGCGCCAACGCGATGCAGACGTTCTTCCTCGTCACGCTGCCGATCATCCGTCCGGGAATCATCGCCGCGGCGATGTTCTCGTTCATCGCGTCGTTCTCAGATCTCGAGAAGTCGCTGTTCCTCGTCGGCCCCGGCAAGACCACGCTGCCGATCGCAATCATCAACTACCTGGAATGGAACCTCGATCCGACGATTTCCGCCGTGGCGACCGTGCAGATCGCGATCATCGCGGCCGCGCTGTTCGTCTCCGATCGCTTCGTCAAGCTGGGAAAGGCGTTCTAGCAACATGTCGGGCGTGACGCTGAACCGGGTGTGCAAACGCTATGCCGACGTGCTCGCGGTCGACGACGTGTCGATCGACATCCGTGACGGCGAGCTGCTCGCGCTGCTCGGCCCCAGCGGCTGCGGCAAGACGACGACCTTGCGGATGATCGCCGGCTTCATCGCGCCGACCTCCGGCCGGATCGCGTTCGGCGAGCGCGACGTGACCGACGTGCCGGTGCACAAGCGCAACGTCGGCATGGTGTTCCAGGGCTACGCGCTGTTCCCGCACCTGTCGGTCGCGAAGAACATCGAGTTCGGTCTGCGCGTGCGCGCCTGGGATGCCGGGCGCAAGGCGCGCCGCGTGGCCGAGATGCTGCGCTGGGTGCAGCTCGATGCGATGGCCGACCGGCAGCCGCGGGCACTGTCGGGGGGCCAGCAGCAGCGTGTCGCGCTCGCCCGGGCGATGGCCATCGAGCCGGACGTGCTGCTGCTGGACGAGCCGTTCTCGGCCCTCGATGCGAAGCTGCGGACGCAGATGCGCAAGGAGATCCGCGACCTGCAGCGCGATGCGGGAATCACGTCGCTGTTCGTCACGCACGATCAGGAGGAGGCGATGGCGATCGCCGACCGCATCGGCGTGATGAACCAGGGGCGTCTCGAGCAGCTCGGCTCCGCCGAGGATCTCTACGAACGGCCGGTGTCGCGGTTCGTCGCCGGTTTCATCGGCAAGTGCAACTTCATCGAAGGCCGCGTCACCGCCGACCGGCGATTCGAGTCGGCCGCCGGGCGTGCGTTCGCCTTCCCGGGCGACCGTCCGGCGGGGACGGCGACTCTTTGCCTGCGGCCCGAGCACGCGGTGCTGCTCCCGGGCGGCGCCGGCGAAAGCGCTTCGCCCGCGGCGACCGGCGATCCGTCGCCGGAGCTGGTCAACCGCATCGCCGTCACCGTGCGATCGGTGACCTATCTGGGCGCGTCGACCGAGGTCGAGACGGTCACCGACGACGGCGAGCTGCTGATCGTCAGCGCCGCGCCGGATGGCGCTCGTGCAGGCGGCTCGTCCGGCCGCGGCGGCGTCGCCGCGCCGGGGCAGCGGATGACGCTGGGCTGGCGTGCGGACGGCTGCTTCGTCGTCGACTGAGCAACCGTGTCCGATCCCGTGACGTCAGGCGGCGCTTTCGGCCGGCGACTGGCGGGCGCCGACCTCGTCGAGGTACTTCAGGCAGCGCTCGATGGTCTCCACGTCGCCGAACTTCGCATCGATGTCGAACAGGTTCCACAGCACGGCGCCGGGTACCCGATCGCCGATCGCCTCCTTGACGGCGATCGTCCGGAAGCCGTCCGCCAGTCCGTCGCAGATGGTCTCGCGTACGCAGGCGGAGGCCGTCACGCCGGTGACGAGGATCGTGTCGACCCCGGCGGCCCGCAGATAGCCGGCGAGATAGGTGCCGTGAAACGCGCTCGCGCGCTTCTTGACCAGCACCTGCTCGCCCTCCACCGGCGCGATCCGCGAATCGATCGCCCACAGCTCGGTGTTCTTCTGATCGACGACGTCGACCGGAATCTTGTCGTGCCACAGACCCATGTCGGTGTACGGGTTCTTGCGATCGGTGATCTGGTAGCAGGTGGTCACGTGCACGACCGGCAGGCGGTATTTGCGGAACGCCGCCAGCAGCTTCTGCATCGCGGGGATGATGCGATCGTCGACGTGCTCGCAGGTGAACGGGTTGCCCGGCCGCGTCCAGGCGTTGGCGAGGTCGACGCTGATCAGCGCCGGGTGCCGGCCGAAGCCGACCCGGCGCTGGAATCCGCGCGCCTGATAGCGGCGCGTCGCCTCTGCGAAAGCGGCCTCCAGTGCGGCCTCGAGTTGCTGATCGGCGAGCTTGTCGTTCACGGTGGTCTCCGGCAGATGAAACCTTCATCGTAGTCCGCTGCGCAAACGTGTTGATATCGATGTGAGCCGGATTGATTCCGAATCCGTCATCAATGGAGCCGATCGACATGTCAGCCCCGATTTCCACGAGCGCCCCGGTCAGCCGTGCGTCGCAGAGGGCCGCGGAGCTGCGCGTCGGCCATCTCGACGTCCGGCAGGTCCGGGCGTTTCTTCATGTCGCCGAGGATCTGCATTTCGGCCGGGCCGCGGCACGATTGTTCATCGCGCAGCCGGCGCTGAGCCGCATCATCCGGACGCTGGAGGCCGACGTCGGCGTGTCGCTGCTCGAGCGGTCGACCAGGCGCGTGCGGCTCACGCCGGCGGGCGAGGCGTTCGCCGCGGAATGCCGGCTGGCGCTCGCGCATCTGGGCCGCGCGGTCAACGCCGCGCAGGCGGCCGCCGAGGGTGGGGAAGGGCGGTTGCGCGTCGGCTACATGGACTTCGCGATCAACGGACGGCTGCCTCGGCTTCTGCAGGCATTCCGAGCCCGTCATCCGCGCGTGAACCTCGACCTCCAGTACATGCCGACCGCGTTGCAGCACGTCGCGCTGCTGCAGGGGCGCATCGACGTCGGCTTCGTGATCGGCGAGTTCGCCAGCCCCAAGGTCGCGAACCTGCTGGTCGACCGCGACGATTTCGTCGCGCTGCTGCCCGACGGGCACCGGCTCGCGGCGCGCCGGCAGCTTTCGGTCGGCGAGCTCGCGGCCGAGCCGTTCGTCGTCGGCAGCGACGACACGTTCAGCAGCTTCCGCGTGCTGATGCTGTCGGTGTGCCATGCGGCCGGCTACGTTCCGCGCATCGTCCAGCAGGCATCGAGCACCACCGGGATCCTCGGCATGGTCGCGGCCGGCGTCGGCGTGACGATCTTCTCCGGCTGCGCCCGCAATCTGCGCCGTTCCGGCGTCGTGCTGCGGCCGCTCGCCGACGTCAAGGAGACGATCACGACCCATGCCTGCTGGGTCGAGGAAGGGCCGTCGTCCGCGCTGTCGCGATTCGTCGAGATGCTCGGCACGGCGGCTCCTCCGTGATCGGCATCGTCGATTGCGCATCCTGTCCGCCACGACGCGCGTCGCCTCTGACGGCGCGCGTTCCGGGGCGATAATCAACCACGGAACCCACCGGAGGGCTCATGGCCACGACACTGCACGACGACGCGATCGTCATCGACGGACTGATCATCTCGAACTTCGACCGGTCGGTGTTCGAGGACATGCGCCGCGGCGGGCTGACCGCGGCCAACTGCACCTGCTCGATCTGGGAGAACTTCCGCGAGAGCATGGACAACATCGTGCGCTGGCAACGGCTTTTCCGCGACAACGCCGATCTCGTCACGCAGGTGTTCACCACCGCCGACATCGCACGCGCCAAGCGCGAGGGCAGGACCGGGATCATCCTCGGCTGGCAGAACGTCAGCGGCATCGAGGACCGGATCGGCTATCTGGGGCTGTTCAAGGCGCTGGGCGTCGGCGTGATGCAGATGGCCTACAACACGCAGAACCTGGTCGGCACCGGATGCTACGAGTCGCGCGATTCCGGGCTGTCGGACTTCGGCCGCGAGGTCGTCGCGGAGATGAACCGGCTCGGCATCCTGTGCGACCTCTCGCACGTCGGTCCGCGCACCAGCGAGGACGTGATCCGGGCATCGACCCGGCCGGTCGCCTACACGCACTGCCTGCCCGCCGGGCTGAAGGCGCATCCGCGCAACAAGAGCGACGAGCAGCTCCGGTTCATCGCCGGGCGCGGCGGCTTCGTCGGGGTGGCGATGTTCCCGCCGTTCCTCGCGCGCGGCCCGCAGTCCACGGTCGACGACTACGTCGAGGCGATCGAATATGTGTCGAACCTCGTCGGCGAAGATCAGGTGGGCATCGGCACCGACTTCACGCAGGGCTACGGCCAGCCGTTCTTCGACTGGATCACGCATGACAAGGGCTATGCGCGCCGGCTCACCGATTTCGGCGAGGTGATCAATCCCGAGGGCCTGCGCACGATCGGCGAGTTCCCGAACCTGACCGCGGCGATGCAGAGGCGCGGCTGGAAGGATTCCCGCATCCGCAAGGCGATCGGCGAGAACTGGGTGCGCGTGCTGAAGGAGGTCTGGGGGGCGTGACCGTGGACGGGACGCCGGAGCAGCATACCGGGGACGGCCCTGACGGTCGACGGTGGCCTTGCGACCGGAACTGCATGCTCGTCGTCGATGGAATAAATCCGCCGTCCCGAACGTTCACTCGTGGGGATTCCCCAATCTCTTCGAGGAGCCTTTCATGAAACTCGTCCGGATGTCCGCCGCCGTCGCCGCCGCCGGCCTGCTCGCCGCCTGCGCGGCGATGACCCCGTCGTCGACCCCCGCCAAGGTGGCCGACGGCGTGCTCGTCGGCCCCAACGGCATGACGCTGTACACGTTCGACCGCGACGCCGCGGGTAGCGGCAAGAGCGTCTGCAACGGCCCGTGCGCCACCAACTGGCCGCCGCTGATGGTCAGCGGCAGCGGCGGGGGTGCCGGCGGTTTCTCCGCCGTCCCCCGCGACGACGGCGGCCGACAGTGGGCGTTCAAGGGCAAGCCGCTGTACTACTGGGTCAAGGACCAGAAGCCGGGCGACCGGACCGGCGACGGTTTCAACAACGTTTGGCGGCTCGCGCGGCCTTGAGTAGACGTCGAGGGCCCGGTTGAATGATGGATGGCCTGGCGCTGATCGCCGAGCTGCCGCGGCTGCGCCGATATGCGCGGGCGCTGGTCGGCGATCGCGGCCTGGCCGACGATCTGGTGCAGGACACGCTCGAACGCGCCTGGGCTCAGGCCCATCGTTGGCAGCCGGGGACGAACCTGCGCGGCTGGCTGCTGGCGATCATGCACAATCTGCGCGTCGATGCGCTGCGGCGATCGCGGTTCGATGCCGACCCGATCGACGACGAAGCGGTCGCCGCGGTGCCCACGCGGGCCACGCAGGACGATCGCCTGGAGCTGGCCGGACTGGCGGCCGCGCTCGAGCAGGTGCCCGAGACGCAGCGCGCGGTGCTGCTGCTGGTCGGTCTGGAAGAAATGACCTATGCCGAGATCGCGGCGACATTGGACGTGCCGATCGGCACCGTGATGTCGCGGCTCGCGCGCGGCCGCGAACGGCTGCGCGCGGTGCTCGACGGTGACGCGTCGCCGGCCCGGCTGCGAGTGGTGCGATGACGACCCCGCCGCTTTCCGATGCCGAGCTGCATGCCTATGTCGACGGCGAGCTGTCCGACGACCGGCGGCGCGAGGTCGAACGGCTGATCGCCGACGATCCGGTGCTGGATGCGCGGCTGCAGGCCTACCGGGCGCAGCGGCGGCTGCTGCACGAGGCCTTCGATCCGGTGCTCGAAGAGGAGGTGCCGGCACGGCTGCTGGCGGCCGCTTCAGGTCAGCCGGCCACGCGGCGCGATGCGGCGGCGCGGACGATGCGGCCGCTGTGGCGGATCGCGGCCGCCGTCGCGCTGGTGATCGCCGGCGGCCTGCTCGGCTGGACCGCGCGCGACCGCTACCCGGCGCCGGTCGTCGCGCATCCGCTCGATCGGCTGCCGCGGCAGGCGGCGCTCGCCCATGCGGTGTTCAGCCCCGACGTGCGCCGGCCGGTCGAAGTGACCGCCGAGCACGAGGACCAGCTCGTCACCTGGCTGAGCCGCCGGCTCGGCACGCCGGTCAAACCGCCGAAGCTGGGCCCCCAAGGGTTCGATCTGGTCGGCGGACGGCTGCTGCCCGGCGACAGCGGGCCGGTCGCGCAGTTCATGTACCAGGAGGCCAGCGGCCAGCGGCTGACCCTGTACGTGACTCACGACATGCCCGGCGATCGCCAGACCGCGTTCCGCTTCGCTCAGGAGGGGCCGCTGAACGTGTTCTACTGGGTCGACGGGCCGTTCGGCTATGCGCTGTCGGCCGGCATCGGCCGCGACGAGCTGGCGCGGATCGCCACCGCGGTGTACGACCAGCTCGACCGCCGGCCGGCCGGCGGCAAATGAGAGGCCGATCGGGAGCAGGGTCGCCCACAGGATCGAAAGCGGGCGCTCACTGTTTCGTCCGGCGGTGTGGCAGCCCATGGTGAACCGACAAGGCTGGTCCCCCGCGGGTATCATCGTCCCGTGAACGCAGAAACCGAAGCGGCCGTCGTCCGCGAGATCGCCGACCTGCCGGGCCCGCGCGGTCTGCCGGTGGTCGGCAACCTGTTCCAGCTCCACCGGCCGGTGATCCACCAGGACATCGAGCGCTGGGTCCGGCAGTACGGGGAGCTGTTCCGCGTGCGGATGGGCGCGCGCGAACTGGTCGTCATCGCCGATCACGAGATGCTGGCGTCGATCCTGCGCGATCGGCCGGATCGATTCCGCCGCAGCCCGCGGACCCAGGTGATCGGCCAGGAGATGGGGCTGATGCCCGGCGTGTTCGGCTCGGAAGGCGACACCTGGCGCCGCCAGCGACGCATGGTGATGGCCGGTCTCGATCCGACGCGGGTGCGCGGTTACTTCCCGACGCTGCTGCGGGTGTTGCAGCGGCTGCAGAAGCGCTGGCTGAAGGCGGCCCGCGCCGGCCAGCCGCTCGAACTGCAGCCCGAGCTGATGCGCTTCTCGGTCGATGCGATCGCCGGGCTCGCGTTCGGCAGCGACGTCAACACGCTGGAGTCCGACGGCGAGATCATCCAGCAGCATCTGGACAAGATCTTCCCGGCGCTCTATCGCCGCTCGTTCGCGCTGATACCGTATTGGCGCTGGATCCCGCTGCCGGCCGACCGCGCGCTGGCCGCCAGCGTCGTCGAGGTCAAGCGCGCGATCGCCGGGTTCATCGCGCAGGCACGGGCCCGGCTCGATGCCGACCCGGCGCGGCGCGAACGCCCGCCGAATCTGCTCGAATCGATGATCGTCGCGGCCGAGGCGCCCGACAGCGGCATCGACAACCTGCTGGTCGCCGGCAACGTGCTGGCGATGCTGCTGGCCGGCGAGGACACCACCGCCAACACGCTCGCGTGGGCGATGCACCTGCTGCACCGCCATCCGGCCGCGCTGCGCCGCGCCGCCGACGAGGTGTGCGCGCTCGGGCGGCCTATAGATGCGCTGACGCAGGAGGATCTGGGCCGCCTCGACTTCGTCGAGGCCTGTCTGCACGAGACGATGCGGCTGAAGCCGGTGGCGCCGTTCATGGTGCTGCAGGCCAACGAGGATGTGCAGGTGGCCGGCCTGCGGCTGCCGCGCGATACGTTGCTGTGGTGCGTGATGCGCCACCACAGCGTCGACGGCGAATATTTCCCTCAGCCCGATGCGTTCCTGCCGGAACGCTGGCTCGACGAACGCGCCGCCGGCCCCGGCAAGCGGATCTCGATGCCGTTCGGCGCCGGGCCGCGCATCTGCCCCGGCCGCTACCTCGCGCTGACCGAGATGAAGATGGTGATCGCGATGCTGCTGTCGACGTTCGACATCGAGGCGGTCGATGCGCCGGGCGGCGGCTTGGCGGAGGAACGGATGTCGTTCACGATGGTGCCGGTGGGGTTGCGGATGAGGCTGCGGGCACGGGCGTAGCGACCGATTCAACGGCGGCCGGCGCCCGACGGCGCGCCGCGTCTGGTCTTTGCCGCCGCTTTCCGGGTCGCCGCACTCGGCACCTCGGTCGCCTGGAGGGTCGTGTCGCCGACCAGCAGTTTCGACGGCAGTACCAGCGATCGGTTCTCGAACGCGTCCGCCTGCAGCCTGCTCAGCATGCGTTCGCCGGCCGCCTCGCCCAGTTCGTAGGCCGGAAAGCTGATCGTCGTGATCTTGCGGCCCGAAAGGTACCAGGAGTCGAATGCGTTGAACGCCGTCAGCAGCACGTCTTGCGGAACGCGCACGTTGGCACGCTCCAGCATCTGCAGCGCCGCCACCGCGACCGACTCATTGCCGCAAAGCACGGCGTCGGGCAGCTTGTCGGCGCGCAGTTGCTCTCCGATCGCATGCTCTACCGCTTCGAAGGAATCATCGCTGCAGCGGACCACCCGGAGGGTGGCGCCCGGCGTGCGGGCGATGGCTTCGGCGAAGCCGCGCCGCCGCTCGGCCATCGCCGGCCAGGCGAAATCCGGCTCGACGAACAACAGAGTCCTCGCCCCGCATTCGATCACATGACGGGCGATCGCAAGCCCCGCTCCATGATCGTCCTGCCGGATCACCGCCACGTCGCGCATCCCCCGCAGCGGCGCCGGCTCCTGGAACGCGATCACCGGTCGCTGCAGCAGGGAGAGCTGCCGCATCATCGATCGCCTTTCCTCGTCGGTTCCCGACAGGATCGTGCAGACCCCGTCCATGCTGGCCAACCTCTGCAGCACCGAGTCTTCCAGTTCGCCCGGGCCGTGGTTCTGCAACAGCAGCCCGAATCCCCGGTCGCTGAGGCAAGTGGTCAGACCGGCGACCAGACGGCTCATCCAAGGATTGGTCAGGAAATCGCGCTTGCGCATGACGATCAGCATCGCGACCATCATGCTGCGCGACAGACGCAATGCGCGCGCGCTCATCTGCGGGCGATAGCCGAGCTTCTCGATCGCCAGCCTCACGCGCAGGAACGTTTCTTCGCGCACCA
>DAISWF010000027.1:0-9037 GCA_036826495.1 Burkholderiaceae bacterium | reverse complement strand
GTCTTCTCGTTGACGACATTGGACGCCGTCATCACCGAGACGCGCGCCTCTCGGGCGACGTCCTGCAGCGTGGGACGGCGCAGCCCGGGCGACGCGGCCGCATCGCGCCGTCCGTCGGTCGCGTCCTTGGCCGAACCCCGGGCGCGCCCGGTCATCTGAGCCACGTGACCAGGCCCGTGCTCACCGCGGGAACAGCGGTGACCAGGGCCAGCACGCCAAGCTGCACGGCGAACATCGGCAGCGACGCGCGGGTCAGCGTATTCAGATCGACGCGCGACACCGTGGAGGCGACGAACAGCAGACTGCCCACCGGCGGGGTCAGCATGCCCAGTGTCAGGTTCAGGATCACGATCACCGCGAACTGCGCGGGCGGGATACCCAGCGCGTGCGCCATGGGAGCCAGGATCGGCACGCAGATCAGGATGGCCGGGGCCGGTTCGAGCGCCGTGCCGACCAGCAGCAGGAGGATGTTGACCATCAGAAGGAATGCGATCGGTCCCACGCCCGAGAGCAATCCCCGCATCACCATCGGTACCTGTTCGATCGTCAGGAGCCACGCGAACAGCGAGGACGTCGCCAGCAGGAACAGCACGGCGCACGACGCGAGCGCGGCCTGCAGCGCGATCGGGAACAGGTCGCGCAGCGACAGTGTCCGATACACGAAGAAGCCGAGCACCAGCGCGTAGGTCACCGCCACCACCGAGGCTTCGGAGGCCGTGACGTAGCCGCCGTGAATACCGACCACCACGAACACCGGCAGCGCCAGCGCCGGCAGGGTTCGCGCGGTCAGGCGGGCCAGTTCGCCGGCCCTGGGTGGGCGGGCGTCGGCATCGACGGACAGCCGGCGCGAGTAGAACGCATGGACCAGCAGCATGCCGATCACCACCAGTACGGCCGGGCCGATGCCGGCGACGAACAGCGTGCCCACCGAGATCGAGTTGTCGACCAGCGCATACAGGATCATGATGATCGAGGGGGGCACCAGCGGACCGACGATCGAGGCCACCGCGGTCAGCGCCGCCGAGTAAGGCAGCGGATATCCGTTGCGATGCATCATGCGGATCGCGATGGCGCCCGGGCCGGCCACGTCGGCGATCGCCGAGCCGCTTATGCCCGAGAATGCCGTCACGCTGGCGATGTTGGCATACCCGAGCCCGCCCTTTAAGCGTCCGACGTAGCCGAGTGCGACCTTGAACAGCAGGTCGCTGATCCGGGCGCCTGTCAGGATCTCGGCGGCGAAGAGGAAGAACGGGATCGCGATCAGAGGAAAGCTGTCGAGCCCCTTGAATATCCCCTGAGCAATGATCTCGGGCGACACCGTCTGGGCCGAGACGATCGCCAGCACGCTGCTGGCGCCCATCGCGATCGAGATCGGCACGCCGAGCAGCAGCATCACCACGAAGGCAATGAGCAGGATCGACAGCATGGTGCGCCCCTACGCCTGAGCTACGGACGGAACGACGCCGTGCCGCACGAAGTCGCGCGCCACGCGCGCAGCGTGATACAGCATCAGGGCAAAGCCGAACGGAATGGCCGCGTAGACATACGCGTAGGACACCGAGAGCACCGGCGAAGATTGATCGCGCCCGAGTATCGCATAGCCGATGCCGGCCCGGATCGCGTACAGGCCGAACGCGGCGATCACGGCCAGCACCACTGCTCGCAGCGCCATCGACAGGCGCGGGGCGCGCGACGAAGCCACGATCTCGAGCGCCAGATGCCCGCCCCGGCGCAGCACGATGCCGACGCTCGACATCACCAGCCAGACGAGCATCATCCGCGCCAGCTCGTCGGCCCATCCCCACGACTGGCCGCTCAATACACGACTGGCGACGTTGCCGAACACCAGCACGGCCATCGCGATCAGCAGGATCACCAGCACGGCTTCGTTGGCGCGCAGCACCCAGCGGTCGATCCTGCCGTAGCCGTCGACGGCCGATACCCGGCCGCCTTCACTCGAATGGTCCATAGCCTCCCCCGCCGGCGCTTTCGAGCCGGATCACATCGTCGCGCTGCAACTTCTGGTTGTGGCACCCGGTCAGCGTCGTATGCTCGCCCCCGCGAACGAGGGTGACGCGGAACGGCAGGCCGTCCTCGCCCCCCTGCAGCCCGTACGGCGGCACCACGCCGCGCTCGAACATCGTGGTCAGCACGATGTCGTCGGCCAGGCAGCGGTATTCCCTGATCAGCCCGTCGCCGCCGCGATGCGCGCCTCGTCCGCCCGATCCGTCGCGCAGTGCGGCGCGCAGCACCTGGATGGGGTATTCGGCCTCGATGAACTCGGTCGGCGTGTTGGCCATGTTGGCCAGGTGAACCCGGGTCGCGCTGGCACCGTCACGATGGCTGTGACCGCCTTCGCCGCCGCCGTGCGTCTCGTAGAACGTCCACCAGCTCCCGTCGCCACGTTTCCCGGCGAAGATCAGCAGGCCGCCGCTGCCGCTGCCGCCGGCGCACAGGCGCTCAGGGATCGCGGCACCGAGCGCCTTGACGATGGCGTCGACCACGCGCTGCGACTTCTCGTGGTTGCCCCCGACCACCGGATAGCCCGGCCCCGGATCGAGCAGCGAACCCCGCCGGGTGATCACCCTGATCGGTGCGAGCGCCCCGTCGGAGTGGTAAACCTCGTCGCGGGCAATCGCCTTCAACAGGTACAGCACGCCCGTCATCGTGACGAACGGGGTGGTATTGAGCGGCGCGTTGATCGCATCGGCAGAACGCGAGAAGTCGAACTCGATCGACTCGCCGGCAACCTCGATGTCGACCGCCACGCGCACCGGGCCGCCGCCCCGCCCGTCGTCGTCGACGAAATCCTCGCCCTGGTAGCGGCCGTCGGGCAGCGAGGCAATCACCTTGCGCATCTGCGCGGCGCTCACCGAGCGGATGCCGGCCAGCGCCGCGCCGAACGCGTCGATCCCGACCCGCGCGATCAGTTCCTTGACGCGCTGATCGGCGACCGTCAGGGCGGCCAGTTGGGCCAGCATATCGCCTTCGCGCTCCTGCTCGCCGCGCACGTTGGCCTTGATCACCGCCACGATGTCGTGCACCACGCGGTTGTCCTGCATCACCCGGACTGGCGGAATCTGCAAGCCCTCCTGCCAGGAATCGGTGGCCGACGCCAGATAGCTGCCGGGCGCGCCGCCACCGACATCGGCCCAGTGCGCCAGCGATGCGGCGAATGCCACCAGCGCACCGCCATGAAAGATCGGGCGGATCAGCTTTACGTCGGGAAGATGATTGCCGCCCACCAGCGCGTGGTTGACGATCCAGACGTCGCCGTCGCGCATGGCGTGCGCGCCCACGCTTTGCAGCAGTTCCTTGACGGTGAAGGTCATCACGCCCAGATGAATCGGAAGGTCGCGGCCCTGCGCAATGACGCCACCGCGCTCATCGGTCAACGCCGATGACAGGTCGCCGGCCTCTCGCAGCGCCGGAGAACGCGCGGCTCGCATCACGACCAGCGTCATCTCGTCGGCGATTGCCGCCAGGCCCTGGCGGACGACCGCGAGCGAGACCAGGTCAGGCGGCGAGGGGCTGTCGTTCGATTTGCAGATGTCCATCGGCTTGCACTTTCAGCGACCAGTTGGGCGCCACGATCACGGTCGACAGCGCATCGGCGACCAGCGCCGGACCGGCGATCGCATGGCCCGGGCGCAGGTCGTCGCGCCGGTATTCCAGGGTTCGCCGCCAGCCGTCCGTGCCCCCGAAGAAGCAGTCGCATTCGCCGATCGGACCGACGTCGGGAGGGCTTTGCTCGGGCACACGTCGCTGGTCGGAGCGCTGGCTCGCAGGGCCAGGCGCGGGGGGCGACTTGCCCTGCGTCGCGGTCACGCGCAACGCCACGCACTGCCAGGGTTCGTCCATCGAATAGCCGTAGAGGGCCTCGTGGCGAGCCCGGAACGCAGTGGTCAGCGCCATCGCAGTCGGCTCCGCGGGCATCTGGATCTCGATGTCGTAGCTCTGCCCGGCGTAGCGCATCAAGGCCGCGTGCTCGACGTCGATGTCCCGCCCGCGATCCTCACCGGCCAGCAGTTCATCCGTCACTTCGGCCCGGAGTTCGCGCTGTGCGTGCTCCAGCGCGCCCGGCTCGAAATCGCGCTCGTCGACTCGGACGGTACGTTGCCGGGTCAGCCTGCGACGGGCCTGCAGACAGCCGATTGCCGACAGCGCGCTCGATCCGGCGGGCACCACGATGCGCGAAAGACCGATCTCCTCGGCCAGCAGACAGGCGAACATCGGCCCCGCGCCCCCGAATGCGATGAGCGTGCAGCCGCGCGCGTCGACGCCGCGGTCGATGCTGATGCGCTTCAGCGCCCGCGCCGCCACCGCGTTGGCGACCTGAATGGCACCGAATGCGGCCTGCTCGACCGGTCGGGCCAGCCGCCGGGCAATCGGTACGAATGCTTCGCGCGCGGCGTCCACGCTGATCGACAACTCCCGCAAGCCGCCCGCCGCCCGGCCGAAGTAGCCCGCGATGGCGGCCGCGTCGGCCAGCGTCGCGTTCGTGCCGCCGCGCTGGTAACAGGCAGGCCCGGGATCCGAGCCGGCGCTGTCCGGGCCGATGGTCAGCGCCTCGTCGGTGATCCGGACCAGCGAACCGCTCCCGGCGCCGATCGACTCCACCGCGACCATGGGCTGGCGCACCGCATAGCGCCCGATGGTGGCCTCCATGCGCAGTTCGGCACGGCCCTCGAGAATCAGGCTGCAGTCGGTGGTGGTGCCCCCCATGTCCAGCGTGATCGCGGCCGGCAGGCGCAACTGGTCCGCGACGTTGCAGGCCGCTTCGACCCCGGCGGCGGGCCCCGACATCGCCAGCAGCAGTGGCAGGCGCGCCGCCGTGGCGGGCGACACCATGCCGCCGGCAGAGTGGAACAGGAACAATCGACGTGCGAGCACTGAATCGTTCGCCAGCGAGCCGACGAACGCCGCCATCATCGGGAGCAGCCCGGCGTTCAGCACCGTCACCAGCGTGCGCTCGTACTCGCGCGCTTCGGGGGATACCTCGTGGGATACAGCCACGAACGGATGTTGCACGCGAACCGCTCGCGCCAGCGCGCGTTCGTTGGCCGGGTTGGCATACGCGTGCAGCAGCGAGATGGCCACGCAATCGTACCGGGCACCGAGCTCCTCGAGCCGGGCGAGCGCGGCGCCGACGTCCGGCGCCACCAACACCCGGCCGGCCGCGTCGCTGCGCTCGTCGACCTCGATGCATCGCTCGCGCGGCACCGGCGAGGGATCGCGATGGGGGACGGCAAGCCGATAGAGCACGTCGCGCTTCTGCCGCGCGATCTCGAGCACGTCGGCAAAGCCGCGCGTCGCCAGCAGCGCCGTGCTGGCCAGCCGTCCTTCGATCAGCGCGTTGGTCACGATGGTGGTGCCGTAGACGACCGACTCGATCTGTTCGGGATCCAGCCCCAGGCTGTCGATGGCGGCCGCCAGGCTGCGGCCGGGCTCTCCCCGGACGCTCCAGATCTTGCGATCGACGCGCGCGCCGGTTGCGCTGTCCAGCGCCACCACGTCGGTGAAGGTGCCGCCGGTGTCGACCCCTATGCGCCAGGCCATGCGCGGCACCTCTCGTCGGTTCCGGTCGGCCGATCTTCGATGGCAGAAGGCATCATTTTCGGCCGAGCACCCTGCTGTCTTCCACCGAGATCTGGCGCTGGGCTTCGGCGATCGCCTGTTCGTAGTCCTTGACCCAGGTTTCGCCGTACTGCTTGATGAACCACGACCGCGCCGCATCGCGTGCCTTGAAGAAATCCGCCCGCTGCTCCTTCTTCACCGTCACGACCGTACCGCCGGCCTTCACGAACTGGGTGCGGTAGGTGCTTTCCACCTGCTCGTTGAATCGGGCCTGGATCGATGCCGCCTGGCGCACGCCGTCGACGACCAAGTCCTGCAAGTCGGGCGGCAGCTTCTTCAGCCAGTTGTCGTTGATCCAGAAGAAGCCCGTCAGCAGCATGTGTTCGTCGAGGATGACGTGCTTCATCACCTCACCGAGCTTGAAGCGCATGACATCGGCGGCGGAGTTGTTGGTCCCGTCGACCACCCCGGTGGATGCTGCCGTGTACAGCTCGCCCCAGGGTACCGGCGTGGGATTGATGCCCAGCGCTTTCATGAACTCGATGTGCAGGGGTGAGTCGATCGAACGGATCTTCAGGCCCTTCAGCTCAGCCGGGCTCTTCACCGGCTTGGTGGTGAAGAAGCTGCGCCAGTTGCCCGAGTTGGCCACCGCGATCAGGCGAACGGTGCGCATCCGACGCAGTACCTCCTCGCGCACCTTGTCGAAGAACGGGCCGCGGGCGACGCGCTCGGCCACCTCGTCGCTGGGCATCAGGTAGGGCAGATCGGTCACCTGGATCTCGGGAAAGAAGCTGGCAATGCCGCCGACCGTGGTCTGTGTCATCTCGAGCGTGCCGAGCTGGACCTGCTCGAGCATCTGCCGGAAGTCGCCGAGCTGCGAGGCCGGGAAGATCTCGACCTTGACCCGGCCGCCCGACTTGCGTTCGAGGAACTCCTGCAGCCACAGCGCAGCGATGTGGTCGTCCGAATCGTTGGTGGCGGCGGTGGTGTGCCCATAGCGCAAAGTGAAAGTCTGCGCATGCGCAGCGGCGGCGGCCCAACAGGCCAGAAGCACCGGCACGAGGATTCTCGCGAGAAGCGAGCGGATCGGATGGGTGGTCACCTCGATGTCTCCCGGCGCGCCAGCGCCAAAGCAGACGCTTGCGCGCCGAAAATTTGTAACGTTATAATCTTTTCACCTGACCGCCTTGTCAAGTGCCCTGTCGAGGGTCTCGTGTCCGTAGCGGGTCCCGCACGGACGCCGATGAAGGCTGCGCCCAGGATTCGTGCATTTGCCGGGAGCGTGTGATGACCGATCACGATTCGTCTCGGGACAACTGGGCTCGCGGCTGGCGGATGCCCGCCGAGTCGCGCATCATCGAGCGCGACGGCGCAGCCTTCTTCCGCCAGGCCAATGCCACGCCGCCGCTGCTCAGCATCGCGCGCGCCGGCGGCGCCTGGCTTCAGGACGAATCGGGCCGCAGCTACCTCGACCTGTACGGCAACAATTGCCATCACATCGGCTACGGCCATCCGGCCGTTCTGGCCGCTGCGCGCGAACAGCTCGACCGGGTCTGCTTCGTGCCGCGGGGGCTGACCAGCGAGCAGCCGGTCGCACTGGCCGAGTCGCTGCAGCGTCACTATCCGTTCGCCGGCTCGAAGGTGTTCCTGGTGCCCGGCGGCAGTGAAGCCGTCGAGCTGGCGCTGACGCTGGCCAAGGTCCACACCGGCCGCTACAAGACGGTGTCGTTCTGGGACGCCTACCACGGACGCAGCGCCGGGGCATTGAGCGCGGGTGGCGCGCCGCGCGACAGGTCGGCACGCATCGGGCCGCTGATGCCGGGCGCGCTGCATGTGCCGCCGTTCTACTGGTTCGCACGCACGGCCCAGCCCCTACCCATGTCCTTGCAACTGAGCGCCGACCGATCCCTGGACGCGCTGCGGGCGCTGTTCGAATGCGAGCCCGATACCGGGGCCGTGCTGGCCGAGCCGATACGCAACGGACCCTACGTGCCGCCTGCAGGCTACTGGCAGGCGGTGCGCGAACTGTGCACTGCCCACGGCACCGCCCTGATCTTCGACGAGATTCCCATGGGGCTCGGCAAGACCGGCAGTCTGTTCAACAGCGAGCGCGTCGGCGTACGGCCCGACATCACGCTGATCGGCAAGGCGTTGGGCGCGGCCATCGTTCCGCTGGCCGCAGTGATCGCCGACCAGTCGTTCGACGATGCGCCCGAACTGAACCTCGGCTATTACACGCACGAACGCAACCCATATGCCGCCGCGATAGGCCAGGCCACGCTCGAGGTCATCGTCGGTGAACGACTGCCGGGCCGTGCGAAGCGCCTCGAGAGCCTGATCGGACAGCGGCTCGCCGTGCTCGCCCAGCGGCACCCGCTGATCGCGGCCTTTCGCTGCATCGGCGCACACTGCTGCCTGGACCTGGTCGATCCGGCCGACGCCATCGCACCGCCCGACGCCGCCCGACGGCTTCAGTACGCGCTGCTCGAGCGCGGCGTGCTGGCCATGCCGCCCAAGGGCGGCACATTGGGGCTCAGCGCGCCATTGAATCTGACCGACGACGAACTGGCTCGCGCATTCGAAGCACTCGACGATGCCTTGACGGCACTACAAGGAGCACGACCATGATGCCCTGGCGGCAGATCGGCGATCAGTTCGACGAGCTGGGCGAAAGTCCGGTCTGGTCCGTGCGCGAGCAGGCGCTCTATTGGGTGGACATCAGGGGGCCTGCGGTTCGACGCTGGACACCGGCGAGCGGCCGCTTCGATCGCTGGCCGATGCCGGCACTGGTGGGTTCGGTAGCGCTGGTCGACGACGGCAGGCTGCTGGTCGCGCTGCCGCGCCAGGTTGCCCTGTTCGACCTTGCGAGCGGACAGTTCGAAACGCTCGCCGAGCCACCTTCGGTGCAGCCGGAGCAGCGGTTCAACGATGGCCGTTGCGACCGCCGAGGCCGGTTCTGGGTCGGTACGATGAACCACGTGACGCGGGCACCGGAAGGCTCGCTGTACCGCCTGGATTCATCGGCCGACATCCGGCAGATGCTGAACAACCTGTGCATTCCCAACGGGCTGGCATGGAGTCCGGACGAGCGGACCATGTACTTCGCCGATTCGCTGGGATACCAGATCTTCGCCTACGACTTCGATGCGCAGGCCGGCACCTTCAGCAACGGGCGCTCGATCGCGCGAACCGTGCCGCCGGCGATACCGGATGGCGCGACCGTCGACTGCGAAGGTTTTCTCTGGAGTGCGGAGTACGACGGCTGGCGCGTGGTCCGCTATGCTCCCGATGGTCGGATCGACCGCACGATCTCATTGCCGGTGCAGCGGCCGACTTCGTGCAGCTTCGGCGGGCCAGACCTCGATCGTCTGTACGTGACCAGCGCCACCCAGAAGCTCTCCGCGCAGGAACTCGCCGCACAGCCGCTCGCCGGCGCACTGTTCGAGGTGGATGCGGGCGT
>DAISWF010000026.1:6164-33404 GCA_036826495.1 Burkholderiaceae bacterium | reverse complement strand
TCGCCGATGGCCTGATAGAGCGACTGGTCGGTGACGACGACGCCCGGCCAGACGGCATCGAGCAGTTCCTGGCCCGACAAGACCTCACCGGGCCGGCCCGCCAGGGTCACCAGCAGACGCATCGTGCGCGGTTGCAGCTTGCAGGCCCGGCCGTCCAGCTCGACGACGTCGGTGGCCGGATCGACGCGCCAACGCCCGACGATGAACGGCGCACTGCGTGTGGCGGGTCGGGAGTCTGCGGGCTCGCGAGCCATGGCCTGGCGTGTTCCGACGGATTGCGAAAAGCTTCAGCTTACCTTGAGGACTCGGGCGGCCGCTGTCCTGCATGCTGTCGATCATGCTGAAAGCACTGAACCACTTCACCCTCCGTTCAGACGACCTGGATCGGACGGCGGAGTTCTACCACCGGTTGCTCGGGCTTGCGCCAGGTCCGAGACCGCCGTTTGCCGTCCCGGGGCAGTGGCTTCATGCCCGCGGCCGGCCCCTGGTGCATCTGCTGGAGTCGACCGCCATGGCGCCAGCCGGAAGAGTGGACCACGTGGCATTCAGCGCTTACGGACGCGCGGCGATCGAGAGTCGCCTCGCGAAGGCAAATGTCGACTATCGACTGCGCGCGCTTCCCGACGGCTCGGCCTTGCAGATGTTCCTGCGGGACCCGGACGGCATCACGCTGGAACTCGTCTTTCGTTCGAAGGAGGACCGTTGACCATGATCAGAAGAAGGCTTCTCGGCGCGATGGGCACGGCTCTGCTGACCCCGCTGCATGCGTTGGCGCAGCAGCCCGGTACCCGGGCGATCACGATCGTGATCCCCTTCGCGCCCGGCGGTGCCTCGGACCTCGTCGCGCGCCCAATGGCCGACGGAATGGCTGCTGAACTGAGCCGCGCGGTGATCGTCGAGAACAAGGGGGGAGCCGGCGGACTGCTGGCGGCCGGCACTGTGGGACGGGCCATCGCTGATGGTCAGACCCTCCTCTACGGCAACCAGGGGCAGATGCTGGTGGCGCGCCATCTGCTGCCGGGAAGCGGCGTCAACCCGCTCGAGTCTCTGACACCGATCGTGATGACCGCCAGGACCAGCTTCGCGCTGGTCGTGCCGACCGAGTCGCCGTTCGGATCTGCGCGGGAACTCGCTGCCGCGCCGCGCGCCGCGCCGCTGCGGTTCGGCATCCCGGGCGTGGGAAGTCCCCCGCATCTGGCCACCGCGCTCCTTGCCGAAGCCCTGGGCACGGCGCCTCTGATCGTCCCGTACCAGGGATCCGGCCAGTTGCTGGTCGATCTCACGGCGGGCCGCCTCGATGCGGCGTTCGACAACATCGCTTCCAGCCTGCCGCACGTGCGCGCCGGCCGGTTGCGTGCTCTCGGGCTGTCGGCCCCGCGGCGTTCACCGGCCGCCGACGACGTGCCGACACTCGCGGAGGCGGGCATCGGGCAGTTCTCGTACCAGGCGTGGCAGGGCCTGTTCGCCCCCGTCGGCACGCCGCGCGAGGTCACGACGATGATCGCCACTGCCGCGCAGCGCTCGCTCGCTGCGCCGTCCGTCCGTCAACGGCTCGAACAGAGCGGACTGGAGGTGGCGCCGCTGGGCCCCGAGGAGTTCCAGGCGCTGATCGGACGAGAGGCCGAGCTGTGGGAGGGCCTCGTGCGAAAGGGCGCGCTGAAGGCCGTCTGACGATGCGATGCCGCTCGTCTTGCGAGCATCGGCGATACCGCGGCATGACACCTGACCGCGCTCGGCCGCGGCACACCCGATGCCAGCGGGCCTGCCGCCCCATTCCGACCTGCCCGCGAGGGCTGGTTTGTCAAGCTTCGTTGTTTCCTTCAGAATCCGCCGACGTAGCGCGCACTCACAACTGCTACCGGACCCGACGTTTTGATTCTTTACGAATATCCGCTCAACGAACGCGTTCGGACCCTGCTGAGGCTCGAAGATCTCTTTGAACGCCTCGATTTCTTCGCCCGGCGGGAGCATCCCCTCGATCACCATGCGGCACTGTTGACGCTGTTCGACGTGCTCGACATCACCGCGCGCGCCGACATCAAGAGCGACCTGATCCAGGAGCTGGAACGCCAGAAGGTCACCCTGAGCGGCTTTCGCAACAGCCCGGACGTGTCGATGGAGGCGCTGGAGTCGGTGCTGTCGGATATCGACATGGCCTCCACCGCGCTGAACGCCGCCACCGGCAAGACCGGTCAGCATCTGCGCGACCATGAATGGCTGATGAGCATCCGCAGCCGCGCGATCATCGCCGGCGGCGCCTGCGAGTTCGACCTGCCGTCGTATTTCGCCTGGCAGCATCGGCCGGCCGAAGCCCGCCAGCGCGACCTGGCGACCTGGACCGCGCCGTTCCGTCCGATGCTCGACAGCCTGGCGATCGTACTGCGGCTGCTGCGCGAGAGCGCGCAGCGGTCGGTGCTGGTGGCCCACAACGGCAGCTTCCAGCAGCCGCTGGGCGGCAAGACCTTCCAGATGGTGCAGGTGCGGCTGGACGAGAGTTCGGGCGCGATTCCCGAGATCAGTGCCAACAAATACCTGTTGTGGATCCGGTTCACGACGCAGGATGGTGATCTGAGACCCCGCGCCTACGACGGCAACGTCGAGTTCGAGCTGGCGCTGTGCAATCTTTGAGGGGCGGCGCCGCCGCGCCCTCGCCGAAGCGACTTACGTTCACGATGCCCTTGCAGGTCGATTGCCCGTGCTGCGGGCGCCGCACAGAGTTCTCCCCCGAGAACCGCTGGCGCCCGTTCTGCTCGCAGCGCTGCCGCCAGATCGATCTGGGCGCCTGGGCGTCGGACCAGTACGTGATCGCCGGCAATCCGCAGGAAAAGCCGCTCGACGACGGCGAACCGGTCGAGCCGCGCAAGCCGGAGCGCTAGGGAGGGTTTCCAAGGCCGGGCAGCGCGCCGGCCGCCTCGTCGCCGAGGCGGCCGGACATCGCGACGCCACAGCGCTGTCCGGCAGGGCCGCCCGCTGCTCAGGCGAGCGCCGTATCCAGCAGCAGCATCAGCACGAAGCCCAGCATCAGGCCGCTGGTCGCGAACGCCTCGTGGCCCTTGCGGTGCGATTCGGGGATGATCTCGTGGCTGATCACGAACAGCATCGCGCCGGCCGCGAAGCCCAGTCCCCACGGCAGCAGCGCCGCCGACTGACCGATGATGGCGGCGCCGAGCACCGCGCCCACCGGTTCCAGCAGACCCGAGACCGCGCCCAGCGCGACCGCGAACCCGCGCCGGTAGCCGGCGGCCAGCAGCGCGACGGCGACGACCAGGCCCTCCGGCACGTCCTGGATCGCGATGCCGACCGCCAGCGCATTGGCGCGCAGCCCGTCGTTGCCGGCATAGGCGACGCCGATCGCCAGGCCCTCGGGCAGATTGTGCAGCGCGATCGCGATGACGAAGAGCCAGGTGCGGCGCAGCCGGCGAGCGGCCTGGCCGTCGGCCCCCTCGCGGCCCTTGATGAAGTGCTCGTGCGGCAGCAGCAGGTCCATGCCCATCAGCGCGAGGCCGCCGAGCAGGATCGCCAGGCAGATCACGCCGCCGGCCGCCCACGGCCCGCCGCCCTGGGTCCGCGCCGCCTCCAGCCCGGGAATGATCAGCGAGAACGCGCAGGCGGCCAGCATCACGCCGGCGCCGAAGCCGTACAGCGTGTCCTGCACCCGCTCCGACAGGCGCTGACAGAACACCACCGGCACGGTGCCCAGCGCGGTGGCCAGCGCCGCCGCCGAGCCGCCCAGCAGCGCATTCCATACCGCCGGCCGGGCGGCGGCGAACGCCAGGAACTGCGCCACCGTCACGATCGCGCCGGCCACGACGATCGCCAGTCCCAGCCATTCGCGGATGCCGAGCGACAGCGGGCCGCCGCCGAAGCCGGCGGAGGCCTCGTCGATCGGATGCGGTTGCGGCGAGGGCATCGGAGCAGACCCGGGTTTCAGCCGTGCGCGGCCGCGTGGCGGCGGGCGACCTCGGCCCAGTCGATGACGTTGTAGAACGCGGCGATGTAGTCCGGGCGCCGGTTCTGGTATTTCAGGTAGTAGGCGTGCTCCCACACGTCGACGCCGAGGATCGGCGTGGCGCCCGAACCGATGCCGGCCATCAGCGGGCTGTCCTGGTTGCCGCTGCTCTCGACCGCCAGCCTGCCGTCGGCGCCCACCACCAGCCAGGCCCAGCCGCTGCCGAAGCGGGTCAGCGCGGCCTTCGTGAAGGCGTCCTTGAACGCGTCGAAACCGCCCAGATCGGCGTCGATCGCTTTCCCCAGGGCACCCGACGGCACGCCGCCGCCGCCCCGCCCGACCGGCGCCATCACTGTCCAGAACAGGCTGTGGTTGGCATGGCCGCCGCCGTTGTTGCGCACGGCGGTGCGGATCGCTTCCGGCAGCCGGCCCGGATCGGCGATCAGCCGTTCGACCGGCTCGCCGTCATGGGGCGAGCCGCCGACGGCGGCATTGAGGTTGTTGACGTAGGCCTGGTGATGCTTCGTGTGATGGATCTCCATCGTCAGCGCATCGATGTGCGGCTCGAGCGCGTCGAAGGCGTACGGCAGCGGCGGGAGGGTGTAAGGCATGGAGGTGGCTCTCTCGGAGTCGTCGGGCGGATCGAGGATGGATCGAGGATGGATCGACAATCAGGTCGAGGATCAATGAAGGCGGGCCGGGGAGCCGATCGCGGCGGACGGCGGCGGTGCCTGCAGCGCGCTGTCGATCGCCGCTTCGGACCCGTGCTCGCGCTGCCAGGCCAGCAGCTCGGCCCGGGTCCTCTGCAGGTGGCGCCAGGTGGCAACGCGGACGTCGGCCGGCAACGAATCGTCGCCGGACAGACGCAGCAGCAACAGATGCGCCCGGCACAGGTGGTCGACGGCCAGCCCATGCTGGCCGCGATGGCGGTACAGATCGGCCAGGTTGTGGTGGGACACGACCAGGGCCGCCAGACAGTCGTCGGGACGCAGCCTCAGCACCGGCCCGCCCAACAGCGCCTCGGCCGCCCACAGCGCCCGCACGTAGCCGGCCAATGCGATGTCCAGCTCACCCTGGCTTTGCGCAGCCAGCGCCTCGCGCGTCAGGAGCTGCCAGCCGGCCAGGCGCTCGCCGGCCTCGGGGGCGGCCGGCGACCCGGCCATCACGGGGGGTAGCGGACACATCGTGCAATGCCTCGTCGGAGTCGGAGAGGATCAGGACGGGGCGATCGCGGTCAGGTCTGCGCGTCAGCCCCGGATGGTGTAAATGATAATCATTCTCATAATAAGAGTACAGAGGGCCCACATCAGGCCCTGCATCAGTCCTGCATCGAGCCCTACGTCCGGCCCCACGTCCGGCGCTGCGTCAGCCCCAGAACGCCCCGATGCCGGCGAGACCCTGGGCGCCGGCGGCCAGCGCCGCCTGCCGGTGCTGCGGCCCGACGCCGCCGAGCGCATAGACCGGCAGCCGGGCGTCGCCGGCCGCGGCGGCGAAACCGGGCCAGCCCAGCGGCGTCGCGCCGGGATGGCTGCGGGTGGGCAGCACCGGCCCGAGCACCGCGAAATCGAGCTGCAGCCGCCCTGCCAGGGCCAGCTCGGCGGCATCGTGGCAGGAGGCGGCCACCAGCGGCAGCGCCGGCCGTTCGGCCGCCGCCGCCAGGTCGGGCGACGTCAGGTGCACGCCGTCGGCGGCGCGCCAGTAGCTGCGGTCGTGCGCGCTGTTGATCAGCAGCCGCGCGCCGGCGGCGCTGCAGCGCGCCCGCACCACGCGGAACAGCCGGTCGAACGCGTCGGCGGACAGCGACTTCTCGCGCAACTGCACCAGCCTCAGGCCGGCGGCGAGCCGCCGTTCCAGCGCCTGCAGGAAGCGCGCCTCGCCCATGCCCGCCGCATCGCTGATCGCATAGTCGGCCGGCAGCCGCAGCCAGCCGATCACCGGCACCGTCGCCGGCAGCAGCGGCGCGACATCGATCGCATCGGGTCGCTGCCAGACGAATGCCTGCCCCTCGCGCCCCTGCGGCTGCCCGCGCCAGCGGGACACGCGCCGGAAATGCAGCCGTACCGCCGCATGCGGATAGACGAACTCGCGCACCACCCATGGATCGCAGCGTTCCACCGCTATGCCCAGCTCCTCGTGCAGCTCGCGCGCCAGCGCTCCGGCGACCGATTCGCCGGCCTCGAGCTTGCCGCCGGGAAACTCCCACCAGCCGGCATACGGCTTGCCGGGCGGCCGCTGGCCGAGCAGCACCGCGCCGTCGTCGCGGATCAGCACGCCGACGGCCACGTCGACGACGGCGCGGGCGGCCGTCATGTCGCGAGCGGCCGGCCGGCGGTGGTCGTCCTGTCACGGCCTGCCCGACCGTGACGGCCAGCCGGTCGCGACCGGTCGATTGCGGCGCGCATCAGGTCGCAGCCGGCCGGCTTTTCTTCGGCTTGCCGGACTTGCCGGCCTTGATCGACGCGCCGGCCGTCCCCCCGGCCGCAGCCTGCGATTTCCTGCCGCGGCCCGCCCCGCCGGCCGGCGCCTGCCCGGCCGCCTCCGACGAGCGCCGCGTCCGGCCGATCCGCGACGCATGGCTGCCGGCCCAGTCCTTGGCGAACTGCCAGGCCACCCGCCCCGAGCGCGAGCCGCGCTCCAGCGCGAAGCGCAGCGCATCGCCGCGCGCCGACTCGATGTCGGCCGGCGGCACGCCGAACGACGCGAGCCAGTGCGCGGCGATCGCCAGGTAATCGTCCTGCCGGAACGGATAGAACGACACCCACATGCCGAAGCGCTCCGACAGCGAGATCTTCTCCTCGGAGGTCTCGCCCGGATGGATCTCGCCGTCCTCCTGGTGCTTGTAGTCCAGGTTCTCCTTCATGTACTCCGGCATCAGATGACGCCGGTTCGACGTCGCATAGATCAGCACGTTGTCGGACTGCGCGGTGATCGAGCCGTCGAGCGCCACCTTCAGCGCCTTGTAGCCCGCTTCGCCTTCCTCGAACGACAGGTCGTCGCAGAACACGATGAAGCGCTCGGGCCGTGCCGCCACCTTGTCGATGATGTCGGGCAGGTCGACCAGGTCGTCCTTGTCGACCTCGATCAGCCGCAGCCCGCGCGCCGCATACTCGTTCAGGCAGGCCTTGATCAGCGAGGACTTGCCGGTGCCGCGCGCGCCGGTCAGCAGCACGTTGTTGGCCGGCAGCCCCTCGACGAACTGGCGGGTGTTGCGCTCGATGTCGGTCTTCTGCGCATCGATGTTCTGCAGGTCCGACAACCGGATCTTCGACAGATTGCGCACCGGCTGCAGCCAGCCGTGCACGCCGAACAGGGTGGCGCGGCGGCGCCAGCGGAACGCCAGCGCGGCGTCCCAGTCGGTCTCCTGCATCGCGGGCAGCAGCGCCTCGACGCGGGTCAGCAGTGCGTCGAGGCGATCGCCGACGCGGCGTAGGTCGAAAGGCAGCATCATCAGGATCGGTAGTCGGCGTTGATCGACACGTAGTCGTGGGAGAAATCGCAGGTCCAGACGGTGGTCGAGGCGACGCCCCGGTTCAGGTGCACGTGCACGCCGATCTCGGGCTTCTTCATCACCCGCTGGCCGTCTTCCTCGCGATAGTCGGGGTTGCGACCGCCCTGCGTGGCGACCAGCACGTCATCCAGATAAAGGTCCAGCCGTTCGACGTCCAGGTCGTCGATGCCGGCATAGCCGATCGCGCACAGGATGCGGCCGAGGTTCGGGTCGGACGCGAAGAACGCCGTCTTGATCAGCGGCGAGTGCGCGATCGCGTAGGCGACCGCCGCCGCCTCGTCGGCGGTGCGGGCGCGGCTGACCTCGATCGTGATGAACTTGGTCGCGCCCTCGCCGTCGCGCACGATCGCCTGCGCGAGCTGCTGCGCGACCTCGATGATCAGCGCCTTCAGCTCGGCCGCGCCGGTGCCGGCGCCGTTGTGCACCGACAGCCCGCCGGCGCCGGTGGCGATCAGCACGAACGAGTCGTTGGTCGAGGTGTCGCCGTCGACGGTGATGCGGTTGAAGCTGCGGTCGGCCGCCTCGTGCACCCACTGCTGCAGCACCGCCTGCGACACGTTGGCATCGGTGGCGACGAAGCCCAGCATCGTCGCCATGTTCGGCCGGATCATGCCGGCGCCCTTGCAGATGCCGGTGACGGTCACCTGCTTGCCGGCGATCGTCGCGCGGCGCGACACCGCCTTGGGCACCGTGTCGGTGGTCATGATCGCCTGCGCCGCCAGCAGCCAGTCGTCGGGCTTCAGCGCGAACTGGGCATGCGGCAGGCCGGCGATCAGCCGGTCGACCGGCAGCGGCTCGAGGATCACGCCGGTGGAGAACGGCAGCACCTGCGAGGGCTCCAGGTTCAGCAGCCGCGCCACCTCGGCGCAGGTCGCGCGGGCGTCGGCCAGGCCGTTCGCGCCGGTGCCGGCATTGGCGTTGCCGGTGTTGACGACCAGCGCGCGCACCGGCCTGGCGTCGCGCCCCTGCGCGGCCAGCCGCAGGTGCTCGCGGCACACCTGCACCGGCGCGGCGCTGAAGCGGTTGCGCGTGAACACCCCGGCGACGGTGGCGGTCGGCGCCAGCCGCATCAGCAGCAGATCGTAGCGGTCGGGCTTGCGGATGCCGGCCTTGGCCGCCCCCAGTTCCAGACCCGCCACCGGATGGATGTCGGCTGCGGCCGGTGATGCGAGATTGACAGCCATGGCGATGTCCTGTTGACGGCAAGAACGCGAAGAACGCGATTCTAGCCGCCGCGACCGGACGGCGCCGCCTCTCGCCCGACACGGGCCCGCTGCCGGGAACGGCCCGGGGGCCCCGGGGCCTGAGGGCCCGGGGGCCGCCGCCCGATCGCGAACAGCGACCGCTCGTGCGGCGATGCAACGCCATCGGCGCCCGTCCACTTGTGCAGCAGCGACCGGCTCGGCCATCATCGCCATCGATTGCCATGCCCGCCCGCTCCCCTGACACCGGCCTGATCCTGATGGGCGGCGGCGCCCGCGCCGCCTACCAGGTGGGCGTGCTGGACGCGCTGCGCGAGCTGCTGAGGGAAGCCGGCCACCATCCCGACCGGCTGCCGTTCGACGTGATCTGCGGCACCTCGGCCGGCGCGATCAACGCCGCGGCGCTGGCCACCCACTGCGACGACTTCCACGGCGCGGTCGGGCGGCTGCTGGCGATCTGGAGCAGCTTCCATGCGCATCAGGTGTACCGCACCGACCTGCGCGGCTCGCTCGGCAATGCCGCGCACTGGCTGACTTCGGTGGCGCTGGGCTGGCTGGCGCGCAACCCGCCCCGTTCGCTGTTCGACAACGCGCCGCTGGCCGAGCTGCTGCGCGGCCTGATGGACTTCGAGCGGATGCGGCGCGGCATGGCCGACGGCAAGCTGCGGGCGCTGGCGATCAGCGCATCGAGGTACACCTCGGGCCAGCACATCACCTACTACGAGTCGCGCGAAGCGGTGCCGCCATGGTCGCGCACGCAGCGGCTGGCCTGCCCGGCGACGATCGACTGCGAGCACCTGCTCGCCTCCAGCGCCATCCCGTTCGTGTTCCCGGCGGTGGCGCTGCCGCTGGGCAGCCGCCGCGAGTACTTCGGCGACGGCTCGATGCGGCAGATCGCGCCGATCAGTCCGGCGATCCACCTGGGTGCCGACCGCATCCTGATCGTCGGCGTCGGCCAGCTCCAGGGCGGCACCCCGCAGCCGACCCACACCGGCTCGCAGTACCTGTACCCGAACCTCGCGCAGATCGCCGGCCATGCGATGGCCGGCATCTTCCTGGATGCACTGGCCAGCGACCTGGAGCGGCTGACGCGGATCAACGCGACGATCAGCCTGATCCCCGAGGAACGGCGCGCCGGCAGCCGGCTGCGGCCGATCGAGGTGCTGCTGATCTCGCCGAGCCGGCGGCTCGATTCGCTGGCCGCCCGCCATGTGCGGGCGCTGCCGTGGACGGTGCGCAGCCTGCTGCGGACGATCGGCGCGACCGAGAAGCGCGGCGCCGCGCTGGCTTCGTACCTGCTGTTCGAGGCCGACTATCTGAACGAGCTGATCACGCTGGGCCGGCTGGACACGCTGCGCCAGCGGCGGCAGGTGCTGCGGTTCTTCGACGCGGAATGACGACCGCGGCGCAAGGCGCGGCAACGCGAACGGGCGACGGCGCAACATCGCGGCGGCCGTTCGTCGGCTCGCCTGCGGCTGCGCCGCCGTCCTACCCACCGGCGCACGCGAAGCCGCCCTCGCCGCCGCGTGCACGAATCCGGGCGCGGCGAGCGGATGTTTCATCACCGGCGGCCGCAACAGTCCGGATCGTTCAACGCCGGCGCGCACGATGCGCGCTGCCTGTGCGTCCACGCACCAGACTTTCTCGCCGTGCACCGGCCCGGCGCGAACTCCACGATCGGAGACCGGGCAGCCGGTTGCCGGCCGCCGCTTTCGCGCATCGCGGCACGGGCGCTATAAACGAACGGTACAGGCAGCACCCGCAGTGTCCATTCCGCTTCACATCTCAAGCTGGCTCGGCCGGCTCAAGGTCGGCAAGAAACTGCTGCTGATCTATCTGCTCGATCTGACCGCGGTCATCTACGTGTCGGGCATCCTGATCAACGAGAAGTACCTGGCGATCGACTTCGCCCGCAAGGAGATCCGCGGCAACGCCTATGCGAACGTGGTTCGCGAGTCGATGCTGGCTATCGCGGCGCCGGCCGATGGCGACCCGCCCGCCGGCGCGGCGACTCTGCGCGCCGAGACCATCCTGCAGGCCGAGTCCGCCTGGGGCGAGGGCATGCAGAGCGCCGAGCCGGCGAGCGCCTACGCCGAGCGGCTCACCGCGCTGAACCAGCCGACCGGCGACCGGTCCGAGAAGCTGACCCGCGAGGCGATGAAGGCGGCGCGCGCGCTGCTCACCCGCATCAGCAATCAATCGAACCTGATCCTCGACCCCGATCTCGACAGCTACTATGCGATGTCGCTGGTCGTGCTGCGGTTTCCGGATCTGGTCGAGGTGATCGCCGATGCGATGGCCACGCTGCGCCGCGGACTGTCGGAACGGGATCTGTCGCGCCAGCGGTCCGAGTATCTGGTGCTGGCCGGCCGGCTGGACAGCGTGACCACCGGCATCCGCTCGGACTTCGCCGAGGCGGTGGCCGCCAGCAAGCCGCTGCTGGCCACCAACCTCGATCCGCTCGTCAGGCAGTTGCTGACGCGCGTGGACCGCTTCCGCGCACAGGTCGAACGCCTGTCCGATGCGGATCCGCACCAGCGCGACGCCGCGGCGGCGGCGCTGCCGCAGGCCGAAGGCGCGCTGCTGGACATGCTGGCGCCGACCTGGGCGCGCACTGCCGCCGAACTCGACCGTCTGCTGCACATCCGCGTGGCCTGGCTGTTCAAGCGGATGTGGCTGCACCTGGGCACCGCGCTGCTGCTGCTGACGGTGATCCTCAGCATCGTCTATTTCGTCGCCCGCCAGATCGCGGTGCCGCTGCGCCGCCTGTCCGATGTCGCCGACGGCGTGCGCAGGACCGGTGACCACACGCTGCGCGCGCAGTGGAACAGCGGCGACGAGATCGGCAGCCTGTACACCGCGTTCAACGAGATGCTCGAGCAGCTCGACCGGGAACGGATAGCCCAGCAGGAGCTGGCCGCCCGGGCGCGTGCGGCCCAGGCACAGCAGCAGTTGCTCGAGGCGATCCCGATCCCGCTGGTGGTCACGTCGATCCCGGAGCACGAGGTGCTGCGCGCCAACGACCCGGCCAAGCCCTGGCTGGCCGGCTGCGACCGCGACCCCTGGGGTGTCAGCCTGGACTCCGACGTCCGCGCGCGCTTCTTCCAGCGGCTGGCGGACCGCGGACACGTGGAAGAGTTCGAGGCGCGCTGGCGGCGCGGCAGCGATCGCACCTCCTGGGCGGTGCTTTCGGCCACGCGGCTGGAATACCAGGGACGCGATGCGATCCTGACCGCGTTCACGCCGATCAACGTGCTGAAGTCGATGGAGCAGCGGCTCGAGCTGTGGGCCAAGGTGTTCGAGGCGTCGTTCGAGAGCATCGTCATCATGGACACCCACCGGCGGGTGGTCAGCGTGAACCGCGCGTTCTGCCGCAGCACCTCGTACGAGTTCCACGAAGCGGTCAACGAATCGTTCGAGAATCTGCTGATGCTGGACGATGCCCGCACGTTCCTGGCGGACGTCGAGAAGGCGCTGGCCCGCCGCGACGCCTGGCAGGGCGAGGTCACGATGCGCCGGCGCACCGGCGGCAGCTATCCGGCGTGGCTGATGCTCAGTGCGGTGCGCGAGCCGGGGGGCGGCCCGCCCAGCCATTTCATCGCGATCTCGATCGACATCACCGACCGCCGGCAGAGCGAGCGGCGCATCGAGTTCCTCGCGCTGCACGATGTGCTGACCGAGCTGCCGAATCGCTCGCTGTGCGGCCAGCGGCTCAAGCAGGCGATCGACCGGGCGGCGGGCATCGGCGGCACGGTGGCGGTGCTGTTCCTCGACCTGGACCGCTTCAAGACCATCAACGACTCGCTGGGCCACCATGTCGGCGACGAGCTGCTGCGCTCGGTCTCCCAGCGGCTGCGCTCGGTGTCACGGGCCGAGGACACGGTGGCCCGGCTGGGCGGCGACGAGTTCGTGCTGGTGCTCGAAGGCGTGGACCGCGCGGCGGTGGCCGACTTCGCCGAGCTGCGGCTGATCCCGACGATCCGGCGGCCGCACGAGGTGCTGGGCAACCAGCTCCACGTGTCCTGCAGCGTCGGCATCGCGCTGTATCCGTCCGACGGCGCCGACCTGGAGACGCTGATGCGCAACGCCGACGCCGCGATGTACGAGGCCAAGGCCACCGGTCGCGACATGGCCTGCTTCTTCAGCGACGACATCCATCGCCGGCTGCAGGACCGGATGCTGCTGGAACGCGAGCTGCGCGGCGCGATCGAACGCGGCGAGCTGACGCTGCACTACCAGCCGCGCGTCGATGCGCGCGATGGCACGCTGCTGGGCGCCGAGGCGCTGCTGCGCTGGACGCACGACGAGCTGGGCGCGGTGCCGCCCAGCCGCTTCATTCCGGTGGCCGAGGAATGCGGCCTGATCCGGCCGATCGGCGTCTGGGTCATCGAGCGGGCCTGTGCGCAGCAGGCGCGATGGCACGGCAACGGACTGCCGCGGATCCCGGTATCGATCAACCTGAGCGCGGCCCAGCTACAGGACCCCGACCTGCTGCCGCAGCTTCGGTCGTCGATGAGCCGCCACGGCGTCGCGGCCGGAATGCTGGAGCTGGAGGTCACCGAATCGCTGCTGATGGACGATTCCGACCAGACGCTGACCACGCTTTCGCAACTGAAGGCGATCGGGCTGACGATCTCCGTCGACGACTTCGGCACCGGCTATTCGAGCCTCAACTACCTGAAGAACTTCCCGATCGACCGGTTGAAGATCGACCAGTCGTTCGTCCGCGACATGCTGACCGATCCGACCGACCTGGCGATCACGAAGGCGATCATCGGGCTCGGCCACACGCTGGGCCTGAAGGTGGTGGCCGAAGGCGTCGAGGAGCAGGCACAGGTCCGGGCGCTGCAGGCGGCGCGCTGCGACGAGCTGCAAGGCTACTTCTATGGGCGGCCGATGGACGAGACCACCTTCGAGCGGTGGGTCGCCGACCGCACCGTGCCCGAGGAGAATGCGGCTGCCGGCTGAGCAGCGGCATCGGCGGCGCCGCCCCCGCCGCCCCTGGCCTCAGTCCGGCGCGCCGGCCGCCGCCACCGCGAACCGGTGGATCGTGCGTCCCGCCGAATCGACGGCGACGGTGACCGGAAAGTCCTCGAACACGAACTCGCGGATCGCCTCCATGCCGAGGTCTTCGAACGCGATCAGCCGCGCGGCGCGGATCGCCCGCGACATCAGGTAGGCGGCGCCGCCGGTCGCTGCCAGATAGGCGGCGCGGTGCCGGCGGATCGCCGCGATCGCATCGGGGCCGCGTTCGGCCTTGCCGATCATCGCCAGCAGGCCGGTGTGCGCGAGCAGCGGCTCGACGAAGCGGTCCATCCGGGTGGCCGTCGTCGGCCCGGCCGGGCCGACGACCTCGTCGCCGACCGGATCGACCGGGCCGACGTAGAAGACGACGCGGCCGCGCAGGTCCACCGGCAGCGGCTCGCCGCGCGCCAGCAGGTCCGCCAGCCGCTTGTGGGCCGCATCGCGCGCGGTCAGCACCCGGCCCGACAGCAGCAGGGTCTGGCCGACCCGCCAGCCCGCCACCGTCGCGGCATCGAGCCGGTCCAGATCGACCCGCTGCGCGAGCGGATCATCGAAGCGGTCGGCGATGCCGTCCCACAGCCCGGCCGGCGGCGCCGGCAGGGTGGCCGGCCCGCTGCCGTCCAGCCGCAGATGCAGATAGCGGGTGGCCGCGCAGTTCGGCACCAGCGCCACCGGGATCGTCGCCGCATGGCAGGGCGCCGTCAGCACCTTGACGTCGAGCACCGTCGCCAGCCCGCCCAGCCCCTGGGCGCCGATGCCGCTGGCATTGGCCCGTTCGTACAGCGCGAGCCGCAGCCGCTCCTCGGGCGTCGCCGCGCCGCGCGCACGCAGCCGGTCGATGTCGATCGGCTCGAACAGCGCGCGCTTGGCGAGCAGCATCGCCTGCTCGGGGCTGCCGCCGATGCCGATGCCCAGCACGCCGGGCGGACACCAGCCGGCGCCCATGCCGGGAAGCTGCGCGATCACCCAGTCGGCCACGTCGTCGCTGGGGTTCAACGTTGCGAAGCGCGCCTTGACGTCGCCGCCGCCGCCCTTGGCGGCGACGATCGCATCGACCGCATCGCCGTCGACCAGCTCGGTGCTGACGATCGCCGGCGTGTTGTCGCGGGTGTTCGCGCGACGGCCCAGCGGATCGGCGACCATCGTCGCCCGCAGCGGATTCGCCGGATCGCCGTAGGCGCGGCGGGTCGCCTCGTCGACCAGCCGCTGCAGGCCCCATGGCGGCGTGCCGTCGCGCCGCGCGAAGCGCACGCCGACGCCGACCCGCAGGAACACCTGGGCGACGCCGGTGTCCTGGCAGATCGGCCGGTGGCCGGTGGCGGCCAGCCGGCTGTTGATCAGCAACTGAGCCAGCGCCGCGCGCGCCGGCGGATGGGTCTCGGCGGCATGCATGCGCGCCAGCGCCTCGACAAAGTCCGGCGGATGGAACACGCTCACGTACTGCAGCGCCTCGGCGATGCTGTCGGCCAGGTCCTCCTGCAGGATCACCGTCATCAAGAGTCTCCGCCGATCACGGTGCGCGCCGCGGTGCGTGCTGCGCCGAAGCGCGCCGCTCAATCGAGCTGGATCTTCGCATCGGCGGCCACCTTGCGCCAGCGCTCGACCTCGGCCGCCGTATGCTTGCCCAGCGCCTGCGGGCCGTACTGCGCCGCCGGCAGCAACTGGATGCCGCGATCGGACATCTGCTTCAGCCAGCCGCTGTCGGCGATCGCCTTCTCGTAGGCCTGGTTCATCCGCGCGACGACCTCCGGCGGCGTGTTGCGCGGCGCATAGAGGCCGTACCAGGTCGACGCCTCGAAGCCCGGCAGCGTGCGCTCGGCCAGCGGCGGCACGTTCGGATACTGCTGCGGCATCGGCTGCAGCGACGTCAGCGCGATCGCCTTCAGCCGGCCGCCGGCCACCTGCGGCAGCGCGGTGTTGCTCTGGTCGAACATCGCATCCATCTGGCCGCCGATCAGGTCCTGCATCGCCGGCGCCGCGCCCTTGTACGGCACCATCACCACATCGATGCCGGCGCGGCCGGCGAACAGCGCGCCGATCAGATGCGAGGTCGAGCCGACGCCGGCATGACCGAAGTTCAGCTTGCCGGGCGCCTTCTTCGCGGCCGCGATCAGATCGTCGGCGCTGCGATACGGCGACGACGCGTTGACCAGCAGCACCAGCGGCGTGTCGGGGAAGCGGAACACCGGCGCGAAGTCCTTGACCGGATCGTAGTTCAGCTTCTTGTACAGCGAAGGCGCCGCGCCCATGTAGCCCATGTGCCCGACCAGGAACGTGTAGCCGTCGGGCGCCGCGCGCGCCGCCTTGGCCGCGCCCAGCGTGCCGCCGGCGCCGCCCAGGTTCTCGATGACGATCGTCTGGCCGAGCTGCTTGTGGACCTTGTCGGCGATGTCGCGCGCCATCGCGTCGGTCGGGCCGCCGGCCGCGAACGGCACGATCCAGGTGATCGGCTTGGTCGGCCAGGACTGCGCGGCGGCGGTGCCGGCCGCCAGGATCAGCAGCGGCGCAATCGCCGCGGACAGGCGGCGGGAAAAAGCGGGGAATCTCATCATCAGTCTCCGTTCAGGGCAGTGAGAAGTGCAGGGATTCGCGAGAGGGACGGGCAGCGCAGGTTGCGGGCAGTGGGCGCACGGCGCGACCGCGCGGAGGTGGACGCTGCGACCGGCGGGCCGACGCCGCGAACACGACGGTGACCCGCGGCGCCGTCACAGCGAAGCGGAGCGCGCCAGCGCGCGATCCACCATCTGCGGCGCCAGCCCCAGGTAGTTGGCCGGGTCGGTCAGCCGTTCGATCGCCGCGCGGTCGACGTGCTGCGTGACGGCGGGCATCGCCAGCAGCGCCTCGGCCAGCGAGCAGCCGCTGTCGTTGGCGGTGCGGCAGGCGTCGTAGACCACGTCGTGCGCCTGCTGGCGGCCGATCGCCGGCGCCAGGCCCATCATCACCGCCTCGGCGACGATCAGGCCGCGGCTGATGCCGAGATTCGTGCGCATGCGGTCGGCATCGACGATCAGCCCGCCGAGCGCGAAGCGCGCCTGGCGCAGCGCGCCGGCGGTCAGGATGAAGCTCTCGGGGATCGCCATCCACTCCGCATGCCAGGGGCCGGTCGCGCGCTCCAGGTCCTGGATCATCGCGTCGACCATCAGCCCGGCCTGCTGACGCACGCCCTTCGCGGCGGCCAGCATCAGCTCGCTGGAGATCGGGTTGCGCTTCTGCGGCATCGTGCTGCTGGCGCCGCGGCCCTTGACGAACGGTTCGTACAGCTCGGCGAACTCGGTCGATGCCATCACCATCACGTCCAGCGCGATCTTGCCGAGCGAACCGGTGATCAGCGCGAGCAGGTTCACCGTCTCGGCGAAGCCGTCGCGCGCGACGTGCCAGGTGGTGGCCGGCACCGCCAGGCCCAGCTCGTCGGCGAGCGCCTGCTGCACGTCGAAGCCGCGCTCGCCGAGCGACGCCAGCGTGCCGGCCGCGCCGGCGAACTCGACCACCTGCACCCGCTCGCGAAGCTGCGCCAGCCGCTGGTGGTGACGGTCGAACATCGCCAGCCAGATCGCCGCCTTGTAGCCGAAGGTGACCGGCAGCGCCTGCTGCAGATGGGTGCGGCCGGCCATCGGCGTGTCGCGGTAGCGGCGCGCCAGATCGGCGAGGATGCCGCGCAGCTCGCGCACGTCGGCCTCGACCAGATCGAGCGCCGCGCGGATCTGCAGCACGTTGGCGGTGTCCATGATGTCCTGCGTGGTCGCGCCCCAGTGGATGTAGCGGCCGGCATCGCCGCACAGCGCGACGAGCTGGTGCACCAGCGGCAGGATCGGGTAGCCGACGTTGTCGGTCTCCACCCGCATCAGGTCGAGATCGAGCCGCTCGAGCCGCGACTCGCGCGCGATCACCTCGGCCGCCTGCGCCGGGATCACGCCGCAGCGCGCCTGGGCGCGGGCCAGCGCGATCTCGACCTCGATGTAGCGGGCGATCAGCGAACGGTCGCAGAACACCTCGCGCATCGCCGGCGTGCCGAACGCGTCGCGGAACAGGATCGAGTCGATGACGGTGCTGGCGCCGGCAGGGGAAGAAGTGCTCATGAGGTCTCCGTGATGACGGTTCGACAAACGGTCGCACCGATGATATGTTCGAACATATCGGAGCATAACATGTTCGAACATATCCGTCCAGCCCATACCGAGATCAGCCGCGAGCTGGCCGACCGGATCCAGTCCGGCCGCTACGAGGTCGGCAGCCTGCTGCCCACCGAGTTCGAGCTGTGCGAACAGTTCGGCGCGAGCCGCCACAGCGTGCGCCGCGCGCTGCAGTCGCTGCAGGACCTGGGGCTGATCTCGCGCCGCAAGAACGTCGGAACGCGGGTCGAGTCGCGCCAGCCGGCGCCCGGCTTCATCCAGTCGGTCGCGACCGTCGACGAGCTCGCGCAGTACGGCGCCGCGCACGGCCGCACGATGCGCCGCATCGACCGGGTCAGCGCCGACGCCGCGCTGGCCGCGCAGCTCGGCTGCGCGCGCGGCACGAAATGGCTGCGCTTCTCCAGCGTGCGGCGGGAAGGCGGCCCGCGCAGCCGGCCGATCGGCTGGAGCGACGTCTACGTGGACCCGGTGCTCGACGGCATCGCCGACCGGGTGCGCGAGTCACCGCAAGTGCTGATCAGCGCGCTGATCGAAACCCACTACGGCCGCCGCATCCGGCGGATCCTGCAGGACATCCAGGCGACCGTGGTGCCGCCGGAGCTCGCCGACGAGCTGGCCGCCGATGCCGGCTCACCGGCGCTGCGCATCGTGCGGCGCTATCTCGACGAGCGCGACCAGGCGTTCGAAGTGTCGGTGACGATCCATCCCGCCGACCGCTTCACGTTCTCGACGGTGCTGAACCGGTCGCGGCACGAGCCGGCCGCGGGCTGAATGCCGGCCGCCGGAGCGCCGTTCGCCGCGACTTCGCCGTTCAGGCGAGCCGCCCGTGGCACTGCTTGTACTTCTTCCCCGACCCGCACGGGCACGGATCGTTGCGGCCGATCTTGTCGCCGAAGCGGCGGAACGGCTGGGCGGCGGCCGCTTCGCGGCCGTCCGACGGGGCCTGCTGCAGCGCCAGCGCGATCGATTCGGCGTCGGCGCCTTCGGCCGCGGCGCTGGCGGTGTTGAAGTCGGCGTGGGTGTAGCTGACGTTCGACAGGTCCGGCCGGTCGTCCTCGACCTCCTCGATCTGCTCGGCCGACTGCACGCGCACCGTCATCAGCACGCGGGTGACGTCGTTGCGGATCCGGTCCTGCATCAGGTTGAAGATCTCGAACGCCTCGCGCTTGTATTCCTGCTTGGGATTCTTCTGCGCATAGCCGCGCAGGTGGATGCCCTGGCGCAGATAGTCCAGCGCCGCCAGGTGCTCGCGCCAGTGCTGGTCGATCGTCTGCAGCATGATCGAGCGCTCGAAGCCGGTGAACGCCTCCTTGCCGACCATCTCCACCTTGCCGTGGTACGAATCGTCGGCGGCCTTCAGCAGCGCCTGCAGCAGGTCGTCGTCGGTGGCGTCGGCCTTGTCGGCCAGCAGCTTCGACAGCGGCACCTCGAGCTGCCATTCGGTCTCCAGCAGCTTCTCCAGTCCCGCGATGTCCCACTGCTCCTCGACCGATTCGGCCGGCACGAACTGGCGGAACAGGTCGGTGAACACGCTGTGGCGCAACTCGTCGATCCGCTCGGTCAGGTCCTCGGTCTCCAGCAGCGCGTTGCGATCGGCATAGACGATCTTGCGCTGGTCGTTGGCGACGTCGTCGTACTCGAGAAGCTGCTTGCGGATGTCGAAGTTGCGGGCTTCGACCTTGCGCTGCGCGCTCTCGATCGAGCGGGTGACCATGCCGGCCTCGATCGGCTCGCCCTCGGGCAGCTTCAGCCGGTCCATGATCGCCTTCAGCCGGTCGCCGGCGAAGATCTTCAGCAGCGAATCGTCCATCGACAGATAGAACCGCGACGAGCCGGGGTCGCCCTGGCGGCCCGAACGGCCGCGCAACTGGTTGTCGATGCGTCGCGATTCGTGGCGCTCGGTGCCGACGATGTGCAGGCCGCCGGCGGCGATCACCTGGTCGTGCAGCGACTGCCATTCGCCGCGCAGCTTGGCGATCCGTGTTTCCTTCTCCTCGGCCGGCACCGATTCGTCGGCCATCAGCAGGTCGATCTGCTTGTCGACGTTGCCGCCCAGCACGATGTCGGTGCCGCGGCCGGCCATGTTGGTCGCGATCGTGATCATCTTCGGCCGGCCGGCCTGCGCGACGATGCCGGCCTCCTGCGCATGCTGCTTGGCGTTCAGCACCTGGTGCGCGAGCTTGTCGCGCTTGAGCATCGAGGAAAGCAGCTCGGAATTCTCGATCGACGTGGTGCCCACCAGCACCGGCTGGCCGCGCTCGTGGCAGTCCTTGATGTCGGCCAGGATCGCGTCGTACTTCTCGTTGAAGGTGGGGAACCCCTGGTCCTGCCGGTCCTCCCGGATCATCGGCCGGTGCGTCGGGATCACCACCGTCTCCAGGCCGTAGATCTCCTGGAACTCGTAGGCTTCGGTGTCGGCGGTGCCGGTCATGCCGGCCAGCTTGCCGTACATCCGGAAGAAGTTCTGGAACGTGATCGACGCCAGCGTCTGGTTCTCGGACTGGATCGCCGCGCCTTCCTTGGCTTCCACCGCCTGGTGCAGGCCGTCGCTCCAGCGGCGGCCCGGCATCAGCCGGCCGGTGAACTCGTCGACGATGATCACCTCGCCGTTCTGCACGACGTACTGCTGGTCCTTGAAGTACAGCGTGTGCGCGCGCAACGCCGCCATCAGGTGATGCATCAGGCTGATGTTGGACGGATCGTAGAGGCTGGCGCCGTCGGGCAGCAGCCCCATCCGGCCGAGGATCTCCTCGGCCTTCTCGTGACCGCTCTCGGACAGGTGCACCTGGTGCGCCTTCCGGTCGACCCAGTAGTCGCCGGGCGGCTCCGGCTCGTTCGACTTGGGCTCCGACTCCATCGGCGTCAGCAGCGGCGGCACCGCGTTGATCCGCTGGTACATCTCGGTGTGATCCTCGGCCTGGCCCGAGATGATCAACGGCGTGCGCGCCTCGTCGATGAGGATCGAGTCGACCTCGTCGACGATCGCATAGTTGAGCCCGCGCTGGCGGCGATCGCCGACCGAGTGCTCCATGTTGTCGCGCAGGTAGTCGAAGCCGTATTCGTTGTTGGTGCCGTAGGTGATGTCGGCCCCGTAGGCGACCTTCTTGTCCTCGGTCGGCTGCTGCGACACGATGACGCCGACGGTCAGGCCCAGGAAGCGGTACAGCTTGCCCATCCATTCGGCGTCGCGGGCGGCCAGGTAGTCGTTGACGGTGACCACGTGCACACCCTTGCCGGCCAGCGCGTTCAGGTACACCGCCAAGGTGGCGGTCAGGGTCTTGCCCTCGCCGGTGCGCATCTCGGCGATCTTGCCGTTGTGCAGCACCATGCCGCCGATGAGCTGCACGTCGAAGTGGCGCATGCCCATCGACCGCCGGGCGCCCTCGCGGCAGACCGCGAAGGCCTCGGGCAGCAGATCGTCCAGCGCCTCGCCGCCGGCCACCCGCTCGCGGAACTCGGTGGTCTTGGCGCGCAACTGCTCGTCGGACAACGGCGCGAGCGAAGGCTCCAGCGCGTTGATCCGCTCGACCGTCTTGCGATAAGTCTTCAGCAGCCGCTCGTTGCGGCTGCCGAACATGCGGGTGAGGAAGTTCTGGATCAAGAGGCTAGACGTACGGGACGTACCGATGGCATTGAACCGTGCAGTCTAACATGGGGGGTGGCGCTCCGCCGGGAGAGCCGCCGTGCTCAGCGGCGGGCGTTCTCGATGACCGACTGGGCGGCTGGCGCGCCGCGGCGCAGGTTCAGCCCCGCCTGCAGGTACTTCATCGGATCCTGCGCCTCGTCGTCGACCCGCACCTCGAAGTGCAGATGCGGCCCGGTGGAGCGGCCGGTCGAGCCGACCTCGGCGATCTTCTGGCCCTGCTTGACGATGTCGCCGGCCTTGACCATCAGCCGCGACGCATGGGCATAGCGGGTGACCAGGCCGTTGCCATGGTCGATGTCGACGTGCAGGCCGTACGACGGATGCGGCCCGGCATGGACGACCGCGCCGGCGCCGGCCGCCAGGATCGTCGTGCCGGCGGGCGCATTGAAGTCGATTCCCTCGTGCATCGCCGAGCGGCCGGTGAACGGATCGACGCGCACGCCGTAACGCGAACCGGCGAACCCGTCGGGCAGCGGCTGGTTGGTCGGCAGCAGCTTGGTGGTCACCGTGCGCATCAGCAGCTCGGACTCGATGACGCTCAGCGTGTCGATCCGGTTCTCCAGCGACGACGAGGTGCGGTTCACCGCCTCGGCCAGCTCGTCCAGCGACAGCGGGCGGACGTTCGGAATGAGCGGCCCGCCCTGGTTCGGCTGCGCCGCCTTCGGCAGGTCGACCGGCTTCAGGCCGGCCAGCGAAGCGACCCGCTCGCCGAGCGCATCGAGCCGGGTCAGCCGCGCCTGCAACTGCCCGAGCTTGGCCGCCAGCGCATCGAGGTTGTCGCGCAGGTATGCTTCACGCGGATCGGCGTCGCCGGTGGCGGCGATCACCGGCACCGGGAACAGCATCTGCAGCAGCGGCAACTGCGACTGCAGCGTATGGCGCACCGTCACGTACGACAGCAGCCCGGTGCCCAGCGCGATGACCAGCGCCAGCGCCAGCACGCCGCCCACCAGCCAGCCGGTGCCCAGGTCGATGGCCACCGCTTGTTTGAGCTTCGGGTGAACGACGATAATCTGCACGATCCGCTCGCTCCAGCGTAAAGGTTGTTCCTACCCGTGCTGCCGTCGCCCGCGCCGTGAAACCCCTGCCCGCCCGGCCCGCCGCAGACTGGCTGGCCCGACAACCCGGATTCCAGGACCTGGCTGCGCACTCGTCGCGGCTGGCCCGGCTGCAGGCCGACCTCGATCGTTGTGCGCCGATGAAGGGTCTGGTCGTCAACTCGCTGACCGACTCGGTGCTGGTGGTCACCACCCGCACCGCCGGGCTCGCTGCGAAGCTGCGGCAATGCGAACCGTCGCTGTTGGCCGGCCTTACCCGAAGTGGCTGGAAGGTTAGTCGAATCCGTATCCGCCCGCAACCGCAGCGGGCCGCCGACCGGCCGCCCGCGCCGGCCGTACGGCAGAAATCACCGGTACCAGCGGCGGCGCTGGCGCAGTTGAACGAGCTGATCGGTCGGACCGAGGACGGGCCGCTGAAGGAGGCGCTGGCGGCGATGGTGCGGCGGCACCGGAAGCGCTGACCGGCAGGCGCAGCCGGCGCGGCCTCACCCGAGCCGGTCGACGAACAGCACCGCGAAGAACACCAGCGCTACCGTGCAGGACACGATCAGCGTGCGGATCGTGCAGGTCAGATAGCGGCGGTCGCCGGTCCACAGATAGGCGATCGCGGAGCCGGCGGCACCCAGGCCGGCCAGGATCACCAGGATGCGCAGCGCGGCGCCCATCGGTCCGCGCGAGGCGCGGCGGCGCCTACGCGTAGCTCCAGTCGAGCGCGAACATCCGCGGCGCGGCGCGGCGCTCGTTGAACGTCACCACCTCGTACGCCTTCTGCGCCAGCAGCTCGCGCAGCAGCAGGTTGTTCAGCGCATGACCCGACTTGTGCGCGGAGTAGGCGGCCAGCAGCGGCTTGCCGACGATGTACAGATCGCCGATCGCATCGAGGATCTTGTGCTTGACGAACTCGTCGCCCGAGCGCAGCCCTTCGCTGTTCAGCACCCGGTATTCGTCCATCACGATCACGTTGTCCAGGCTGCCGCCCTGGCCCAGCCCGTGCGAGCGCAAGGTCTCGACCTCCTGCATGAAGCCGAAGGTGCGGGCGCGCGCCACCTCCTTCACGTACGAGGTGTTCGCGAAGTCGATCTCCACCACCTGCTCGGTGGCATCGATCGCCGGATGCGAGAAGTCGATCGAGAAGCGCAGCTTGAAGCCGAAGTGCGGCTCCAGCCGCGCCCACTTGTCGCCCTCGCGCACCTCGACCGGCCGTGTCACCTGCAGGAACTTCTTGCCGGCGGCCTGCTCGGTGACGCCGACCGACTGGATCAGGAACACGAACGAGCCGGCCGAGCCGTCGAGGATCGGAATCTCGCCGGCGGTCACGTCGACGAACAGGTTGTCGATGCCCAGACCGGCCAGCGCCGACATCAGGTGCTCGACGGTGGCGACCTTGACCGGCTGGCCGTCGCGCGTTTCCGCCGCCGTCAGCGTCGATGCCATCCGGGTGTCGGTGACCCGCTCGGCGTCGGCGCGGATCTCCACCGGCGGATCGACGTCGGTGCGCCGGAACACGATGCCGGTGTCGGGCGGGGCCGGCCGCAACGTCAGTTCGACGCGGTTGCCGGAATGCAGGCCGACGCCGGTGGCGGTGACCAGGGCCTTGATGGTCCGTTGTCTGAGCATGTCGATGAGGGTGGTGGGCCGCCGGCCGCGAGGGGGTGACGGCCCCGCCGGTTCACAGCCCCTGCTTCACGGCTCCTGGTTCACAGTCCCTTCAGCATCGTGGCGGCATCGGACACTTCGAACTTGCCCGGCCCTTCCACGTTGAGCTGCTTGACGACGCCGTTGTCGAGCACCATCGAGAAGCGGTTCATCCGCACGCCCATGCCGCGCGCGGTCAGATCGAGCTCCAGCCCGAGCTTGCGGGCGAACTCGGCGCTGCCGTCGGCCAGGAAGCGCACCTTGCCGCCGGCCTTCTGGTCGCGCGACCAGGCGCCCATCACGAATGCATCATTGACCGCCAGGCACCAGATCTCGTCGACGCCCTTGCCCTTCAGCTCGTCGTAGTGCCCGAGATAGCTCGGCACATGCTTGGCCGAGCAGGTCGGCGTGAACGCGCCGGGCAGGCCGAACACCGCGATCTTCTTGCCCTTGACCATGTCGGAAACCTTGAACGCATTCGGGCCGACGGTGCAGCCGTTGCCTTCGACCTCGATGAATTCGGTCAGCGTTGCGTCGGGGACCGTGTCGCCTACCTTGATCGTCATCTTCTTGTGCTCCTGCGTTGAGACGGAATACCCCTGAGGCTGGCAGGGCTGCGGCCGATGCACGACCGGCCGCAGCCTGATGCCTCATGCGGGCGAAAGCTGACAATTGTAGACCTCGCCATCGGACCCCGCTTGCCGGCGAAATGCCGCTTCCGTGACGCCGGTGCACCGGCGTCACGGTCACGACCCCGCGGAGGCCACCCCGCGGGTCCACAGAGGCGCGACCGCGCCGTTTTCGCTCCCGGCGTCGGTCGTCCATCCGGAACCGGCCGCGGGGCTTCGGGGAGCATCCCGAAGCCCCGCGGGATCTGCCGACGCAGCGATCGGTCGGGGGCACCCGGACCGATTGCCGGTCGGCGACTCCTAGTCGGCCTGCTTGCGCAGGAACGCCGGGATGTCCAGCCGCTCGACGCCGCTCTCCTCCAGCGCCGCCACCCGGGCCGACGCCGTCGCGCGCGGATCGCGCCACACCGTCGGGGTGTCGTACTGGTCGTAGCCGCCGCGGGCGCTGTCGGTGCCGGTGCGCAGCTCCTGCTTGGGCACCAGCACCGGCTTGGCGGAGGACTTGCGGCCGATGCCGGTGGCGACCACGGTCACGCGCAGCTTGTCGCTCATGTCCTCGTCGAACACGGTGCCGTGGATGATCGTCGCGTCGTCGGCGCAGAACGCCTTGATCGTGTTGATCACCTCGTTGGTCTCGCGCAGCTTGAGGCTGCGGTTGGCGGTGATGTTGACGATCACGCCGCGCGCGCCCGACAGATCCACGCCGTCCAGCAGCGGCGAGGCCACCGCCTGCTCGGCCGCCAGCCGCGCACGATCGAGCCCGGCGGCTTCGCCGATCCCCATCATCGCCTTGCCCTGCTCGCCCATCACCGTCTTCACGTCGGCGAAGTCGACGTTGACCAGGCCGGGCACGTTGATGATCTCGGCGATGCCGGCCACCGCGTTGTGCAGCACGTCGTCGGCGCGCTTGAACGCGTCCTCGAGGCTGGCGTCCTCGTCCATCACGTCGAACAGGTTCTGGTTCAGCACGACGATCAGCGAATCGACGTTCTCGACGAGCTGCTCGATGCCGTCCTCGGCGATGCGCATCTTGCGGGCGCCTTCGAAGTGGAACGGCTTGGTGACGACCCCCACGGTCAGGATCCCCATCTCCTTGGCGATCTGCGCGACCACCGGCGAGGCGCCGGTGCCGGTGCCCTTGCCCATGCCGGCGGTCAGGAACACCATGTTGGCGCCCTCCATCGCCGAACGGATCTGCTCGCGCGCGGCTTCGGCGGCGGCACGGCCGGCCTGCGGGTTGGCGCCCGCACCCAGGCCCTGATCGCCGAGACGGATCGTGTTCTCCGACAGCGAGCGGTTCAGCGCCTGCTTGTCGGTGTTCAGCACGATGAACTCGACGCCCTCGACGCCGCGGCCGATCATGTGGTTGATGGCGTTGCCGCCCGCCCCACCGATGCCGATCACCTTGATGATGGCGCCGTCGATCTCGTCGGATTCGATCATTTCAAAAGACATGCTTGTGGCCTCCAGGGATGTGGGAAGAGAGATGGGACAAGCGGTGAGCGTCCGCCTCTCCCGTCGCCCTGCCCGGTTGAAAAACTGGCTGTGTGATTCATTTCCGTGTGACTGATTTCTGTGCGATTCGTTCGTATCAGGAAGGGTGCCCGGGAGGGCGCCCTCGGGGGGTTAAAAGTTTCCGAGGAACCACTCCTTCATCTTGCGCATCGTTTCCTTGAGCGACCCGGTCTGCTCGGCGACCTTGCGGCCGCGGTTGCGCTGCATCCGCGCCTCCTCGAGCAGGCCCACCGCGGTCGCGAAGCGCGGCGTGCGGATGACGTCGGCCAGCCGCCCGTGGTACTCCGGCATGCCGATGCGCACCGGCTTCAGGAAGATGTCCTCGGCGAGCTCGACCATGCCGGGCAAGAGGCTGGTGCCGCCGGTGATCACGATGCCGGACGACAGCAGCTCCTCGTAGCCGGATTCGCGGATCACCTGGTGCACCAGCGAATAGAGCTCCTCGACGCGCGGCTCGATGACCGCGGCCAGCGCCTGGCGCGACAAGGTGCGGGGCGCGCGGTCGCCGATGCCGGGGACGTCCATCTTGTCCTCGGGATCGGCCAGCGCCTGCTTGGCGATGCCGTGACGCAGCTTGATCTCCTCGGCCTCGGGCGTCGGCGTGCGCAGCGCCATCGCGACGTCGTTGGTGATCTGGTCGCCGGCGATCGGAATCACCGCGGTGTGGCGGATCGCGCCGTTGGTGAAGATCGCGATGTCGGTGGTGCCGCCGCCGATGTCGACCAGCGCGACGCCCAGCTCCTTCTCGTCCTGGGTCAGCACCGAGTTGCTGGAGGCCAGCGGCTGCAGGATCAGGTCCTGCACCTCGAGCCCGCAGCGGCGCACGCACTTGACGATGTTCTGCGCGGCCGACACGGCGCCGGTGACGATGTGCACCTTGACCTCGAGCCGCACGCCGCTCATGCCGATCGGCTCGCGGATGTCCTCCTGGCCGTCGATGATG
>DAISWF010000026.1:0-6154 GCA_036826495.1 Burkholderiaceae bacterium | reverse complement strand
TCGCCACCATGCCGCTGGAGTTGAAGCTGCGGATGTGGCTGCCGGCGATGCCGGCGTAGACGGTGCGGATCTTGCAGTCGGCCATCAGCTCGGCTTCCTCGAGCGCCTTCTGGATCGACTGCACGGTGGTCTCGATGTTGACCACCACGCCCTTCTTCAGCCCGCGCGACTCGTGCTGGCCCAGGCCGACGATCTCGTAGCGGCCGTCGGGCAGCATCTGCCCGACCATCGCGACGATCTTCGAGGTGCCGATGTCCAGCCCGACGATCAAATCGTTGGAGTCTCTTGCCATCACTGATCCGCCCGCACGGTCTTCATCAGGGGAACCCTGCACAGTCGTTGCTTCATCTCAATCCCGCTTGATCAGCCTGGCGATCGACGTTTCGTCCTTGCCCGCCTGGGCCGGACCGCGGCCGCCGCCCATCGCCTTGGGCCGTTCCTTGCCCTTGTCGTCGGTCAGCAGCGCCACCGACCGCATCGCAAAGCCGTTCGGATAGCGCAGATCGATCAGCTCGGCCTTGCGGTCGAGCCGCGCCTGCACGCCCGGGAACGCGGCCGCCCAGCGCTTGACCCGCTCCTCGATCGGCACGCCCTGGTCGCGCCCCAAGAGCAGCGTGGTGTCGTCGTCGAGCACGACGGTCCAGGCGAAGCGCGGCGACAGGGTGACGAGCTCCGGCACCCGGCCGAGCTCCGACAGCCACAGCCGCATCTCCTCGTAGCGCCTGACCACCAGCGCCTCGCTGCCCTCGGGGCCGGAGAACTGCGGCAGCGGCCCGTCGCGCTCGGCCTCCTGGACGCTGGCGGTGAACACCTCGCCGAAGGTGTTGACCAGCCGCGAATCGCCCCATACCGCGAGCGGCCGGTGCTCCTCGATGTCGATCTCGAGCCGGTCGGGCCAGACGCGGCGCACCGCCGCATGACGCACCCAGGGCACCGCCTCGAAACCGGCGCGCACCTCGTCGAGGTCGATGCCGAAGAAGCTGCCCTGCACGACCTTCTGCGCGGCGAAGCGCAACTGCACGGTGCGGGCGTGCTTCAGCGCATGGCCGGGCGCCGGCTCGATGTCGACCGTCTTCAACGTGAACATCGGGCGCTGGCTGACCCACAGCAGGCTGCCGCCCAGCAGCACGCACAGCGCGAACCCGAACAGCGCGCTGGCGACCAGGTTCAGCATGCGGGTGTCGTGCCATAAAGTCATGACACTCCTCCGACCTTCAGCCGCGCGGTCGCGAGGATCCGCAGCACCAGCTCCGCATAGTCCATGCCGGCGGCGCGCGCGGCCATCGGCACCAGCGAGTGATCGGTCATGCCCGGCGACGTGTTGATCTCCAGCAGGAAGGGCTCGTCGTCGCCGGCGCGCAGCATCACGTCGGCGCGCGCCCAGCCTTCGCAGCCCAGCGCCCGGAACGACTCGACAGCCAGCCGGCCGATGCGCGCCGCCAGCGCCTCGGGCAGCGGCGCCGGGCACAGGTACTGCGTATCGTCGGTGAAGTACTTGTTCTGGTAGTCGTAGTTGCCGCCGGGCGCGCGGATCTCGACGATCGGCAGCGCCCGGGCGTCGGCGCCGGTGCCCAGCACCGCCACCGTCAGCTCGCGGCCGTCGATGAACTCCTCGGCCAGCACCTCGTCGTCGTACTTCGCCGCCAGCTCGAACGCGCCGGCGACCTCCGAATAGCCGACGACCTTGGTGATGCCCAAGGTCGAGCCCTCGTGCGGCGGCTTCAGGATCAGCGGCAGGCCGAGACGGTCGGGCAGCTCGCGCAGCACGTCGCCGCGGCGCACCACCTCGAACTTCGGCGTCGGCAGGCCGTGGGTCATCCAGATCCGCTTGGTGAACACCTTGTCCATCGCGATCGCCGAGGCCATCACGCCGGAGCCGGTGTACGGGATGCGCAGCAGCTCGAGCGCGCCCTGCACGGTGCCGTCCTCGCCGAAGCGGCCGTGCAGCGCGATGAATACCCGCTGCACGCCTTCGCGCTTCAGATCCTCCAGCGGGCGCTGCGCCGGATCGAACGCGATCGCGTCGACGCCGCGCCCACGCAGCGCCGCCAGCACGCCGCTGCCGCTGCGGATCGAGATCTCGCGTTCGGCGGACGCGCCGCCGAACAGCACCGCCACCTTGCCGAAGCCGGCCGGATCGATGGACGCCGGATCAGCGAACGCCAAATCAATGGACATCGGCCATCTCCCTGACTTGCGCGGCCACGCCGCCGATCGAGCCGGCGCCCATCGTGATCACCACGTCGCCGTCGTGCACCGTCTCCAGGATCACCTGCGGCATGCGGGCGACGTCCTCGACGAACACCGGCTCCACCTTGCCGGCGACCCGCACCGCACGCGCCAGCGAGCGACCGTCGGCGGCCACGATCGGCGGCTCGCCGGCCGGATAGACGTCGGCCAGCAGCAGCGCATCGGGCGTCGACAGCACCTTCACGAAATCCTCGAACAGGTCTCGGGTGCGGGTGAAGCGGTGCGGCTGGAACGCCAGCACCAGCCGGCGGCCGGGAAACGCGCCGCGCGCCGCCGCCAGGGTCGCCGCCATCTCGGCCGGATGGTGGCCGTAGTCGTCGATCACGGTGAACCGGCCGCCGCCCTGTCCATCACGGGCCGGCACCGGCAGGTCGCCGTAGCGCTGGAAGCGCCGGCCCACGCCGTTGAACTCGGCCAGCGCGGCGGCGATCGCGTCGTCGGGCACGCCCAGCTCGTCGGCCACCGCGATCGCGGCCAGCGCATTGGCGACGTTGTGCAGGCCCGGAAGATTCAGCACCACCTCCAGCGGCTCGCGCGCCGTGCCGTTCACGCGGGCCACCGTGAAGCGCATCCGGCCGCCGTCGGGCCGGGCATCGATCGCGCGGAACTGCGCCTCGGGCGAGAAGCCGTAGCTGATCACCGGCTTGGACACGAACGGCAGGATCTCGCGCACATGCGGATCGTCGATGCACAGCACGGCGGCGCCGTAGAACGGCAGCCGCTGGGTGAACTCGACGAACGCCTGCTTCAGCCGCGCGAAGTCGTGGCCGTAGGTCTCCATGTGATCGGCGTCGATGTTGGTGATCACCGCGATCATCGGCGTCAGGTTCAGGAACGACGCATCGGACTCGTCGGCCTCGACGACGATGTACTCGCCCGAGCCGAGCTTGGCGTTGGCGCCGGCGCTGTTCAACCGGCCGCCGATGACGAACGTCGGGTCGAGGCCGCCGCGCGCCAGGATCGACGCGACCAGGCTGGTCGTCGTCGTCTTGCCATGGGTACCGGCGATCGCGATGCCCTGCTTGAGCTTCATCAGCTCGGCCAGCATCAGCGCGCGCGGCACGATCGGCACGCGGCGCGCGCGCGCGGCGATCACCTCGGGATTGTCGCCGCGCACCGCGGTCGAGGTGACCACGCAGTCGGCGCCGGCGATGTTCAGCGCATCGTGGCCGCCGACCACGTTGGCGCCCAGCCGGGCGAGCCGTTTGGTCGCGGCATTGGCCGCGACGTCCGAACCGCTGATCCGGTAGCCGAGGTTCAGCAGCACCTCGGCGATGCCGCTCATGCCCGAGCCGCCGATGCCGACGAAGTGGATGTGCTTGACCTTGTGCTTCACAGCGCGACCTCTTCGCAGACGTCGGCCACCGCGCGGGTGGCATCGGGCCGGGCCAGGCCGCGCGCCCGGCGCGCCATCTCCAGGAGCTGCTCGCGCTTGAGCTCGCGCAGCACGCCGGCCAGCCGGTCGGCGGTCAGCTCGGACTGCGGCATCATCAGGGCGGCGCCCTTGTCGACCAGGAAGCGGGCGTTGCCGGTCTGGTGATCGTCGACCGCATGCGGGAACGGCACCATCAGGCTGGCGACGCCGGCGGCGGCCAGCTCCGACACCGTCATCGCGCCGGCACGGCAGATCACCAGGTCGGCGTCGGCATAGGCGGCGCCCATGTCCTGCACGAATTCGCGCAGATCGGCGGTCACGCCGGCCTCGCGGTAGGCATCCTGCAACTGCGACAGATGCGCCTTGCCGCTCTGGTGGATCACCTGCGGCCGCAGCTCGCGCGGCAGCAGCGCCAGCGCCCGCGGCACCGCGGTGTTCAGCGCCTGCGCGCCCAGGCTGCCGCCCACGACCAGCACCTTCAGCGGGCCGCTGCGGCTCGCATAGCGGGCGTCGGGCGGCGGCAGCGCGGCGATGTCGGCACGCACCGGGTTGCCGCACCAGGTGGCATCGGGCAGGGTGCCGGGGAACGCCACCAGCACCTTCCTGGCGACGCCGGCCAGCACCTTGTTGGCCAGCCCGGCGACCGAGTTCTGCTCGTGCAGCACCAGCGGCCGGCCCAGCACCGCGGCCATCATGCCGCCCGGAAAGCTGATGTAGCCGCCCAGCCCCAGCACCACCGCCGGACGGGCGCTGCGCAGCGCCTTCAGGCTCTGCCAGAACGCGCGCGCCAGGTTGACCGGCAGCATCAGCGTCGTCATCAGACCCTTGCCGCGCAGCCCGCCGAAGCGCACCCACAGCATCGGGATGTCGTGCTGCGGCACCAGCGTGGCCTCCATGCCGGACGGGTTGCCCAGCCACACGACGTTCCAGGCGCGGCTGCGCATCTCGTGCGCGACCGCCAGGCCCGGCATCACATGGCCGCCGGTGCCGCCGGCCATGATCATGATGGTGCGCGGGGTGGTCATTGAGGCCCCCCCGTGACGTGCGCCTGTTTTGTCTCCGGCCCGGGCGCTGACGCGCCCTTAACTTCGCTGCGCGAAGTTAGCCTGCGACGAAATCGGAAGCTCATGATGACGCTCGTACTCATGCGCTACCCCCGCGCATGAGCTTCCGATTTTCGAAATCCACCCGCAGCAGGATCGCGATCCCGATCATGTTGACGAGCACGCCGGTGCCGCCGTAGCTCATCAGCGGCAGGGTCAGGCCCTTGGTGGGCAGCAGCCCGACGTTGACGCCCATGTTGATGAACGCCTGCACGCCGATCCACAGCGCCACGCCCTTGGCGACCAGGCCGCTGTAGATCCGGTCGAGCGCGATCGCCTGACGGCCGATCTCGAAGCCGCGCTTGGTCAGCCAGTAGAACATCACGATGACCGTCATCACGCCGACCAGCCCCAGCTCCTCGCCGATCACCGCCAGCAGGAAGTCGGTGTGCGCCTCGGGCAGGTAGTGCAGCTTCTCGACCGAGCCGCCCAGGCCGACGCCGAACAGCTCGCCGCGGCCGAACGCGATCAGCGAATGCAGGAGCTGGTAGCCCTTGCCGGCGGCGATGCTGGGGTCGAACGGATCGAGGTAGGCGAAGATCCGCTCGCGCCGCCACGGCGAGAACGTGATGATCGCGGCGAATACCGCACCGGAAATCAGCACCAGGAACGAGAACAGCTTGCCGTTGACGCCGCCCAGGAACAGCAGCCCCATCGCGATCGCCGCGATGACGACGAACGCGCCCATGTCGGGCTCCAGCAGCAGCAGCACGCCCACCAGCGCGACCGCGCCGCCGATCGGCAGGAACCCCTTGCGCAGGCTCTGCATGAAATCCTGCTTGCGCACCGTGTAGTCGGCCGCGTACAGCACGACGAACAGCTTCATCAGCTCCGACGGCTGCAGGTTCACCACGTACAGCGACAGCCAGCGGCGCGCGCCGAACACCACCTTGCCGACGCCGGGGATCAGCACGACGATCAGCAGCACGAAGCCGATCAGGAACAGCAGCGGCGACAACTGCTGCCAGCGGCGCATCGGCACCGCGAACGCGGCCAGCGCCAGCACCGCGCCCAGCGCCACCGCGAACGCATGGCGCACCAGGAAGTGGGTCGGCGCGTACTTGGCGAAGCGCGGCGAATCGGGCAGCGCGATCGTCGCCGAATAGACCATCACCAGCCCGAGCAGCAGCAGCGCCGCGACCACGCCGATCACCTGCGTGTCGATCGCCTGCATGCCGGAGGCGGCCGCGCGCCGCATCGTCACCCGCTGCGACATGGGCACCGGCGTGCGCACGCGCCCGCCCGGCAGCCGCAAGGTCGGCCACCGCAGGTTCGACACGCGCAGGCCCGACAGGTTCAGCATGGCAACCCCGCATCGCCGGCGAGATCGCGGACCGCGGCGGCGAACACCTCGGCGCGGTGCCCGTAGTTGCGGAACATGTCGAAGCTGGCGCAGGCCGGCGACAGCAGCACCGCGTCGCCCGGC
>DAISWF010000025.1:26079-33470 GCA_036826495.1 Burkholderiaceae bacterium | reverse complement strand
CGAGCGGCAGCGCCGCCGTGACGTCGAGCGCGAGGTCGGTGCCCATCGTGCCGCCCAGCACCAGCACGCCGTCGATGTCGCCGGCCTCGTGCAGCCGGCGCGCGAGCGCGGCGGCGCCGCGCGCCATCGCGGTCATCGCCGAGTTCTCGTCGCCGCTGGCGGCGATCGCGGCGAGCGTGGTGCCGGCAGCGGCCGCCACCTCGTGATTGGCATGGTCAGGCGCGAACGGCGCCCCTTCGAGCACGCCGACGTCCATCACCCGCGCGGCCGCCTGCTGCCGTCGAACGCAGTCACGCAGGAACAGCAGCTCGTCGGCCTTGGTGTCGGCGGTGCCGATGATGAGGATCGTGACGGTGTCGGGCATGAACGGTGACCCCCGCGGGGAGCACTATTTCATGCGATATTTGTTTCATTGTCAACGAATTCGAATGCCACGGCCGCGCTGGCCGCGCCGACGAAGCAGGCATGGGTGTCGTCGCTCGGATCCACGCACCAGCCCACGCCGTAGGCCTCGCGGAAGAATGCCGCCTGGGTGCGGCGGTCGGTGTCGCTGAAGAATGCGCCGAAACCGGGATGGCTGTGATACCAGCCGACGATGCGCACGAACGGCAGCCGCTCGCGCAGCGCATCGAGCCGCCGGTTCGCGGCCGACCACACCTCGCCATCCATCCGCAGCGACACCATCGTGCCGCTGGTCGACGGCGCCGGCACCGCGTCCAGCACCTCGATCAGCGCCACCTCGGCCGGCCGCTGCGGCAGGTGGTACGGAATGCCGAGCAGCAGGCCGCCGTCCTCGACCGGCTGCCGGCGCAACTGGCCGAGCACCCGCCGGTGCACCTCACCGGTGATCAGCACCCGCGGCCAGCGGCCTTCGGCAGGCAGCGGCCGCTCCGCAGGCCATGCCGGCCAGTCCGGCGCGGGAGATTCGTCGACCCACTTCATCGCGCGGGTGCCGGTTCGGGTGAGGGCGTGGAGTGCATTCGGTCAGGCGCTGGTTCAGATGGGTATCGAACGCTGTCGGTCAGTCGCTGATCAGGTGCGGGTGTCGAACGCGTGATGGCACCGCGGACATTCGACGGTGCCGCTGCGCGCCGCGGGCAGCCGCAATCTGGCGCCGCATGACGGGCATGGCCGGATCACGCGATCGGGGTCCGAAGAGGCCGACTGCGCGGAGGCGGCAGACACCTGCTGTACGGCGGCCTCGCCCTCGAGCGGCCAGTCGATCCGCGCGCTCGGAAACGCCTCCGGATGGCGCCGCAACGCCGCGCGATACCAGCCGGCCGCCGACGGATTGGCGAGCGACTGCAGGTTCACCAGCAGCGGATCGAAGCACAGCAGCCGCGCGACCCGGCGCACGAACAGATCCAGCCCTTCGCTCGCCCGCCAGCGACTGCCGATGCAGACGACGCCGGACTCGAACACGTTCGGATGCGGCAGCGCGCCGTCGGGCAGCCGCACCACCGGCGGCTCGAACGGATAGCGCGCCGGCAGGTCGATCACCAGCGGCGTGACCATGCGCCGGTCGCGCGGATAACCGGGGCCGGCCGCCAGCGGCACCCGCAGCTCGAGCTCGATCCGCGACTGCACGGCGACCGGGCGGCCACGCAGCACCAGCTCGCCGCGCGACGCCTGCACGAGCCGTTCGAGCGCCGCCAGATCGGCGCGGCGGCGCGCCTCGATAGCCGACATGGGCAGGCGATCAGCGCCCGGCGGACGCGGCGCGCCAGCCTGCGATTTCACCTGCGGGCTCGCCTGCGATCTCAGATGCGATTTCACATGCGATTTCGCCTGCGGGCCCGCTTGCGGACTGAGCTGCGGACCGCGGCCGGCGGCCGCCGGCGACCAGCACCGGCTGCACCTCGAGCAGGTCGCCGTCCTTGACCGACTGCGCCAGCGACGTGCCCGGCGCCACCACCTGGCCGGTGGTCACGTTGACCAGCGTGTAGTCGGTGTCGGCCGGCAGCGCCCAGTTGTCGGCGGCGGTCTGGATCAGCTCCGATCCGAGCTTGTCGCCGTCGACCTCGATCGCCGCGCGGCGGGTCTGGTCGGCGGTGCGTACCGTCAGTTTCAGTTCAGCCATCAGGCATTCCTCCGAGGGTCGTGCAGGGCCTGTTCACCCTCCGTGCCCGCGCCGGGCGCAGGGTGAACGGGGACCAGTTCCACATGATGCTCGCCGCAGCGCAGCCACGCGAGCGGCAGGGGTGCATCGCCGAAGCGTTCGCACAGCTCGGCCAACGTGCAGCCGTCGCGGATGTCGATCGCCACGCTGGTCGCGCCGCATTGCGGGCAGATCGCCAGCCGGTCGGTGACCGACGCGGCGCGGCGGCCTTCATCCGCGATGATCTGCGGCAGGCGGCCGCAGCGGCGGCACTCGCAGCGCCAGATCAGCGCATCCGACAGCATGACCGGCTCGTCGGGCGTCACGCGACCGGCGAGAAGCTGCGCCGCCGCGGCGGCCGATCTCACCGGCCCCAGCCAGCGCACCGAACGCGGCGTCAGGCCGCAGCCGGCGCACATCGGCGAACGCGCGACCCGCAGACGGCTGCCGCGGCCGGTCAGCGCGTCGCTGAACAGCCGTTCGGCCGCCGGCGCGCTTGTGGTCGTGGCGCCAGCGGCGCGTCGGTCGCAACCGGTGATCCTCAGCCCCTCGGCCACCGCCGCCGCGCCGGCCAGGCTGGCGGTGATCGCGGTCGTCGGAATCAATTGCTCGCGCGCCGCCGCGCGACGCAGACCGCCGCAGGAGCGCCGCTCGGCGAGCCGCTGGTAGACCGACTCGGGCAGCATGCATTCGTAGCAGGCCGGGGCGTCATCGGCCGAGGGCGCTGCCGCCGTACCGGCGACGTCGGCAGCCGCATCGGCCCCGTCGGAGGCTGCATCGGCCGCGGGAGCGGCGTCGGCGGCCCCATAAGCCACGCCGCCGGCATCGCCGCCTTCGGCCGGCGGTGCACCACCGAACGGGAACACGTCGACGCCGACATTGCGGCTGTCGATCGCCGCATTGACCCAGGGCGTGCCGGTCAGCAGGCAGAGCTGGTTGATGCGGATCCGCGCCTCGAAGTTGTCGACCGCCGCGATGACCAGGTCCAGATCAAGCAGCAGCGACGGCCGCAGCGTGTCGGCGATGTCGCCGGGCACCGCAAGCACCCGCACCGCCGGATCGAGCTCGGCCGCCCGCGCCGCGACGCACTGCGCCTTCGGCTGCCCGACATCGGACTCGCGCAGCAGCACCGAGCGGGTCAGGTTGTGCCGTTCGACGGTGTCGAAGTCGAACACCCGTATCTCGCCGACGCCGAGCAGCACCAGGTTCTTGACGACCTCGTTGCCGATCGCGCCGGCGCCGACCACCGCGACCCGCAGCGCGGTCACCCGCCCCTGGTCGAATCCCTCGATGATCCGCTGGCGGGCGTAGCGGTCGGCGCCAGCCGGCGAAGACAAACCAGGCCCCGCGGCATGCTGCTGCCAGCCCTTCACGATCAGAACCCGTCCGTCAGTCCGTGACCAGCACCGGCTCGAACGCGCGGCCATCGCAGCTCACGCAGCGGCCGCGGTTCTCCCGCTGCAGCACCGTCAGGCTGGGCTCGTGATAGACGCTCTGGCAGCCGCAGCAGCGCATCAGCCGGGCGCGCGGATCGATCGGCGCGGCGGTGAACGGATCGCGCAGACCGGCTAGCTGCTCGCGAGACATCAGCACCGTGGTGCCCGGCCGCTCGGGCTCGGGCATCTTCCAGCCGCGGCCGCGCGGCCGGAAGGTCTGGTCGGAACGGCTGCGCATCGCACCGGCGATCACACGCTGCGCGACCACGGCGACCGCCACCAGCAGAATCAGAACGACGAGTTGCGGCATCGGCGGTTTCCGGAAGTTCTGGAACGGATCGGACATCAGGCTGGATTCCCGGACAGATTCCTGAAAAAGCAGAACCGGCTGCGGCCCGCTGGCAAGCAGGCCGGCAGCCGACCTGCCCTCAACGAACCGCACCGCCCAGGGTTGACGCGTCAGAATCCGCGAACGGTCTCCGGGCGGCCGGCAATCTTGTGTCACGGTTGCGGGGATGGGACTTGCATCGGCTGCTCGCGCAGCCTGCGGCGACTTCCGGCATGCTTGCGGCATGACCGAATCCGCCGAGAATCCCGACGTCGTGCTGGTCCGGCGAGCGGTCCACGACGGGCTGCGCGACGTGCCGATGGACGTGAATCCGCTGGCTGCCGATCTCGGCACGCGGATCGTCGAGGCCGTGCCCGGCCGCATCCGGCTCAGCTATCTGCCCGGGCCGCGCTTCATCCAGGGCGCCGGCGTCGTGCAAGGCGGCATCGTCGCGACGATGATCGATTTCGCGCTGGCGTTCGCGGTGATGACGCGGCTCGACGGCGGCGCCGGCGCGGCCACCGTCTCGCTGACCGTCAACTTCGTGAAGCCGGTGGCCGGCGGCCGGCTGCTGATCTGCGACGCACGGCTGGATCGGCTCGGCGGTCGGATGGCGTTCGCGTCGGCGGTGCTGACCGATGCCGAAGGCGAACTACTGGCCACCGGCAGCTCGCCGCTGGCGGTGATGCTCAAGTAGCGGCCGCGCGAGCAGCTCGTCCGATCGTTATTAGCAGGCTCATAAATGAGCCATTGAATCCCATAATGGCTTATTCATAAATCTGTCCGCTGGACAAAATCGTCTCATAGATTGATCATTGATGCCTATAATGAACAATCTATGAGTTTCCCATGCCCAGGAAGCTGGCTCCCGACGGAGCGGTGCCGACGCTGCTGCAGGAGCGACTGACCTTGTGGGGGCGGTGCATCCGCGCCCAGCGCCTGTCCCAGCGCATCACCTCGCCCGAGCTCGCGCAGCGGATGAACATCTCGCGGGCAACCTTGCAACGCCTCGAACGCGGCGACGCCGGCGCTTCGGCGACCAACTACCTGCGCGCGTTCTTCGTACTGGGCTTACTCGACGAAATCGCACCCTCCCCGTCCATGACGCTCTGGCAGGCGCCGGCGTCACGTCGCACCGTCCATGCACGCAGCAAGGTGGTGGACGACGATGAGTTCTGAGCGGCTCTATGTCTACCTGCAGCGCCCCGACTCGGGCGAATGGGTGACGGCCGGGCGGTATCGGGCCGAGACCGACGCGGCCGGCTCGACCGTCGGGGAGTTCATGTACGCGCCGAGCTATGTCGCGGCAGGACACACCTGGTCCATCGACCCGGTCGGATTGCCCTTCATTCCCGAGAGGCGCTGGCGGGCGCCCCGCCATCGCGGACTCCATGACGTGCTCAGGGATGCCTGCCCGGATACCTGGGGGCAGGCTGTGCTTCGGAAGGAACATGGACTGCCCGAGAACACGCCGCCTGCGCGGTATCTCGTGCTTGCGGGGAATGACGAGCGGTGGGGCGCGTTGGCGGTCGGCACCTCGAAGGTGCCGTCGATCATCGAATTGCAAAGGCCCAGGCTCACGCAGTTGGACGACCTGTCGAGGGAGCTGCGCGCGATGGCCGAGGGCCGGCCCGCCATCATCGGCAAGCTGCGCAGACGGCTCGTACACACGTCGAGTTTGGGCGGTGCCCGGCCGAAGACCACGGTGCGGGACGACGAGGGGCGGGCATGGCTGGTGAAGCCGAGGCTCGCTTCCGACACCGCAGATGTGCCGCGCCTCGAACATGCCACGCACCTCTGGGGCAAGGCGTGCGGATTGGACTTCGCGACCACGATGCTGCACGCCGGTGACGAATTCAGCGCGGTGCGCGTGCTGCGCTTCGACCGGGACGGGGCGCAGCGACTGATGTGCGTGAGCGCAGCCACGCTGCTGCAGACCGAGTATCCGGGCGGCGGCGCCGGGGAGACCTCACGCTGCAGCTATCCGCGCCTGGCGGAAGAACTGCAGCGCATCGGCGCGCCGCCGGAGGACCGGCAGGAACTCTTCGGTCGGATGGTGTTCAACGCCGTCTGCGGCAACGACGACGACCACGTCCGCAACCACGCGGTCGTCTATCGACCTCAGGACGGTCGGTGGCGGCTGACGCCTGCCTTCGACGTCGTACCCAACTGCGCGCAGATGCCCGAGCGCCTCGCGATGCAACTGAGCGTGGGCCGCTTCGACATCAGCGGTGAATCGGTTGTGGCCGACGCAGTCCGGTTCGGATTCGATAGTCGACTGCAGGCTGAACGTCACCTGGATCGCCTGCTGGATCGGATCGAGGCGGCATTCGACGCCGCGGGTGCGGTGATCGACGCTGAATGGAGAGACGAACTCGGCAGACGCATGGCCACCGCGCTCGGGAGGCTGCGTTCGAGGACACGAAACGACGCATGAAGCGCTGGCGCCGCCACGACGCCTGTAAGACGAAACCGATGCGGCCCCAGGAGTGCAGGATGTCGCGGCCGGCCGACCCGGACGCGACGCTGCGAGCGATTCGACGATCCGGATGCGGTCAGATCGGCTCGGTGTTGCAGCCGATGCGGGCCAGCGCCTTGTCGATCCAGTCCCGGTCCAGCCGCCCGGCGGCGATGTCGGCCATCGACTTCGCTTCGGCCGCGCTCTTCTTGCGGGTCGCCTCGTAGACCGACTGCACGTCGTCGAACGGCACGCACAGCAGCCCGTCGGCATCGCCGATGATCAGGTCGCCGGGTTCGATGACCATGCCGTCGATCGCGATCGGCACGTTGATCTCGCCGGGCCCGTCCTTGTACGGGCCGCGGTGGGTGACGCCGGCCGCATAGACCGGAAAATCACCGGCGCCGATCGCCTCCACGTCGCGGATCGCGCCGAACATCACGAATCCGGCGATGCCGCGGGAGCGGGCATAGGCCACCATGATCTCGCCGATCAGCGCATTGGTCAGGTCGCCGCCGCCGTCGACGACGATCACGTCGCCGGGCACCGCCATGCCCAGCGCCTTGTGGATCATCAGGTTGTCGCCGGCCCGCGCCTTCACCGTCAGCGCCCGCCCCGACAGGCGGCCGCTGCGATGCATCGGCCGCAGCCGCGGACCGCCCGCCGTCATCCGCGACATGCAGTCGCTGACGTTGGCGACCGGCAGCTCTTTGAAGCGCGCGGCATCCTCGGCGGACACCTGCCGCCGGCGTTTGAGGATCTGCAGTCCTTGCAAGGTCATCTCCGATGTCGTTGGGGAAAGATCGACAACGGTACATCAAATGCCGGCGATGGGTCAGTGCCCCCCCAGACCGATCGGCGGCGGCGCCATGTATACGATGCGCTGAAAGAGCGCATCGAACTGGTTCGCGGTATCGGGACCGTACATCGGGTCATGGTTGGCCGCGAATCCTTCGGCGGCCGCCGCCCAGTCGGCCTCGTCGAGCATCCGCTCGGCCAACGGCAGGACCAGCGTCTCCTCGGTCATCATGTGCGCCCAATAGAAGGTGGCGTATTCCTCGACCGCCCGGC
>DAISWF010000025.1:21670-26069 GCA_036826495.1 Burkholderiaceae bacterium | reverse complement strand
CCGCCAGCGGCTTCGCTCCCCGCTCGGCGCCCGCCGCATGCTCCGCCGTGAGCTTGTCCAGCACCTCCCGGGCCTCGCCGGTCCTGGCGCGCAAGGGATCGAACAGATACCGTTCCTCGGCCGGATGGTGCAGCTTCTCCGGGAACTGCAGCAGGTAGTGGGCGATGGCGCCGAGCAGCGCCGAATCGGGCTGGTCGCCCTTCTGCATCCGCCCGGCCAGGAACTGCAGCGCGTGGACGACGGCGGCGAGCGACCGGTGTTCGTCCTTGATCAGCGCGAGGGCCCGGTGACGGACCTGTTCGAGTTTTCCCATGACACTTTCCTCATGACCCCCCGAACCGGTCTTGCTTGCCGAGGAATCCAGATGCGCAGAATCAGCCGTTCCGGCACGATTGCGCAAATTCTCCGTCCGGACCTTGTTCTGCGACAACTTCGCGCAAACAACCTGCCGCAACCACCTCTGCATCGGACGGCCGGACGGAAACGGACCATGGGGCACCACAGCCATGGCACCTTCCTCATGAACCCATCGCCAGGACGACATCATCGCCCTGCCGCAGGGTGGGAACGGGCGTCAGGCCGGCGCCGGCGCACGGGCCGTCGACGCAAGCCCCGTCATCGAAGTTGAAGAACGCCGTATGGTGCGCGCACACCACCATCGCATCCATCGTGAGGAACGTCTGCGGATGGAAGTTCAGCGGCAGCGAGAAGTGCGGGCAACTGTTCAGATACGCCCAGTGGCGCTCGCCCTGCCTGAGCAGCAGAATCCTCAGCGCCTCCCGGCCCTCGCCGAAGACGACCTCGCGGCCGCTGTTGTCGGGCAGATCCGCCCAGGCGCACAGGCGGGTTCCGCCAGATGGACAATCCGGGTGTTCGCGCCAGCTCATGGGGTGTTCAGAGGCTCAGAAGCTCACCGGGTACGGCGGCAGCTTCCCGCTCTCGTACATCGCGACGATCTCGGGATTGGCGTTCTCCCACACCAGCAGCATCGAGCGCTTCTTCGAGAAGCCCTGGTGCGCGATGTCGGCCGGCATCGCGGCCACGTCGCCCGCCTTCATCAGCACCCGGGCGCGCGGCCGGCCCGTCTCCTTGTCGCCGATGTTCCACATGATCTCGTCGGAAAGCTGGACGAACCATTCGACGCGGTCGTTGCCGTGGATGATCGGCAGGATGTACTCCTCGGTGGTCGGGCAGAACAGGCTGTTCCTGCACACCGAGGTGACCGACGGATTCCAGGTCACGTCCGAACGCGACAGGTAGGCGAACAGGTTGAACGCATGCAGCTCGTCCTCGAAGCCGGGCTCGGCCTTGATCTCCGGCTGATCCTGGGCAACGTCGGCGAAGGCCCGGTTGATCGGGAAGCCGTTGTCGTCGCCGCGCAGCGGCGAGTCGCCCTTCAGGCCGGGCATCCGCCTGGTGGCGATGCGGAAGCGCTCGATCGCCTGCAGGTTGTTGCCGTGCTTCTCGCCGAACGCGGCGTCGCCGGTTTCCATCGGCGCCGCGAACGGATCGAAGCCCTCGTTGACCCAGTCCGCCAGGATCTCCTTGATCAGCTTCATCGCGACCGGCGAATCGAACACCTCGCAGTACGACAGGCCGGCCTTGTGATAGTGCTCGTTCAGCCGTCCGCCGAAGAACTCGACCTTGCCGTACAGGTTGCGGGTGCCGAACACATTGTCGAAGTTGACGATGCCATAGAAGAAGCCCCAGGCGACGTCACGCATCAGCGCGCGCAGGAACGCATCGACGCTCATCGTGTGCGACTGGCGGCCGTTCTTCACCGGCCAGGTGATGGTGACGAAGTACTCGTCGCGCATGAAGGTGAACGCGCCGAGCTCGAACGTGCGGTAGCCCGCGACGGTGCGGGGCATCTTGTCGGTCACTGCATTCATCGTTGTCTCCGATTCAGGGAGGATTTCAGGGAATGTCGGGTGGGTGTGCTGGGTGGGAATGGCGCGCCGGTCAGCCGTAGCAGATCTCTGCCCACCTCTGGACGGTCAGGTCGCCCAGGATCGTCTGCTGGATCATGGCCGACGGCCGGCTGCTGACGAAACGGTAGGCGGCGCCCTTGGGCAGCAGCGCCTGGTGCCCGCGCCCGAGGCGGATCGTGCCCATGCGGCGGCCCTTGGGCTCGCCCTTCACGGCGACCGTGCCTTCCTTGCCGGCCGGCGCCACCGCCTGCGCGTCGTCGAGCTTGACGAACTCGACGGTGACCTCGCCGTCCATCACGACGCAGAACTCGTCGTGACTGGCGGCCATCCAGCCGGAGGTTCCTTCGGCGCGGATCGCCTCGATCACGTACTCGAGGTTCTTCGCGACCGCCACCTTCTCGTACGGCTTCGACTTGCCGGCGACCTCGAAGATGTTCGAGAACACGTAGTGCTTGGCCTTGTCGTTGATCAGCTCGATATGGCCTTTCTCGTACTGATCCAGGGAACCGAACCGCGTGGTGAATTGCGTCATGCTTGTCTCCATGTGTGAGATGTGTGGATGTCCAGGGCGTGTGAACACGCGCTAGGCGGGTTGAAGGACGAACTCGAAGCTCAGCGTATGGAACGGGGTGGACAGGATCGTGCCGTCGGGCGCCTTGCCCGGCCCGCGCTGCTCGAACCTGCCGATCAGCGACGAGCGCACGCCGAACACGACATCGGAGTCCAGATAGGGATCCCCCTCCCGGAACACGTGCGTGATCAGGCGCTCGTAACCCGGCGCGACGATCATGAAATGCACGTGGGCGGGGCGCCACGGATGGCGGCCCGTCGCCACCAGCATCTTGCCCACCGGCCCGTCGGTGGGCACCGGGTATGCGACCGGCAGGATGGTCCGGAACTTCAGCAGCCCGTCGGCATCGGTGCGCAGCACCGCACGGGCCTGGGCATGATCCAGCCCCGGCCGCTGCACGTCGTACAGGCCCTCTTCATCCGCCTGCCACACGTCGACGTCGGCGCCGGCGATGGGCCTGCCGTCGGGCGACACGACGCGCGCCGTGACGAACAGCGGTTCGCCGGGAGCGCCGAAGGCGATGTCGGCGCCCTGCTCGACGTGCGGCGCGCCCGCCACGTGGAACGGCCCGAACACCGTCGATTCGGTGACCCCGGCCGGCTTCGCGTTGTTCATCGCCACCAGCAGCATCGACAGGCCGAGCGTGTCCGACAGCAGGATGAACTCCTGGCGCTTGTCGTCGCACTTGTGGCCGGTGGCCGTCAGGAACTCGATGCCGCGCATCCACTCCGCCTCGGTCAGATGCACCTCGCGCGCGAAGTCGTGCATGTGCCTGACCAGACTGCTCAGGATCTGCTTCAGCCGCGGATCGTCGCAGCTTCCCAGGCGGTCGATGACGGCCTGGGTGATGTTCGTCTCGTCGATGTTCCGCATCACTGCTCCTTTTCCAATGGATTGCCCGATCGATCGCTCATGCGCCTCGGGGTGACGGTGGTCCGGTCCGCAGGACCAGGCGGCGCTGCGTCGGAAACAGCGTCCAGCCCCAGCGGGTCTGCGCGTAGCCCCACAGGCCCTGCTTGAAGTAGATGGTGACGATGATGGCCAGCAACCCGAGCCCGATCAGGTACCAGGTGCCGTAGTCGCTGAACGCCTTGTTCAGCATCCAGAACAGCAGCACACCGACGATCGGCCCCTCGATCCTGCCGATCCCGCCGATGACGACCATGAAGATCGCGAACGCGCTCCAGTTGACGCTGAACGCGGCATCCGGGCTGATCCGCAGATTGCCGACGAAGTACAGCGCGCCCGCCAGCCCCGCGCCGAACGCCGACACGGCGAAGACGGCCAGCTTCATCCTTCTCACCGCGATGCCCTGCGACTCCGCGGCCACCTCGTTGTCACGGATCGCAAGCAGGGCCAGACCGCGCTTGCTGCGCAGGAACAGATAGACCAGCGCGATCGACGCCACCACGCAGGCCAGCGCCATCCAGTAGGTGACGCTCTCGCGCGTCGCCTTGTCGATGCCGCGCAGCGCGGTGAGCGTCGTGCCCGATCCGCCGCCCACCGCCGACAGGTTGGCGATGCTGAGCCGGAACACCTCGGCGATCACCCAGGTGCCGATCGCGAAGTAGCCGCCCTGCAGCCGGAACGCGATCAGCGCGACCGGCAGCGCGATGATCGCCGCGGCCAGCGCGCCCAGCGGAATCGCGACGAACGGGTTGACCTGCACGAAGTTGCCGAGCGCCAGCATCACGTAGCCGCCGACGCCGAAGAACGCCTGCTGGCCGATGCTGACCATGCCGCCATAGCCCGCCAGCAGATTCCACATCATCGCGAAGATGAAGTAGCAGGCCATCTCGACGAATTCCCGCATCCAGCTCGATTCGCCCCAGAACGGCAGGCTGGCGGCGACGGCGACCAGCGCGACGGCGACGATCAGGACGGCCGGCACATGCCG
>DAISWF010000025.1:0-21660 GCA_036826495.1 Burkholderiaceae bacterium | reverse complement strand
GGAGGGGTGAGGGGTCGGCGCGCTCTGCCAGAACGGGTTGGGTGGTGGCGCGCTCCGGCGGCACCGGTTGGCTGATCATCGTGGCGCTCATCCGCGTGTCCTGGGAAAGAGTCCCTGGGGCCGGAACACCAGCACCGCCAGGAAGACGAGGTGTCCGAACCAGATGCCCCAGCCCGGATCGACCCGGAAGCCGATCTGCTGCGCAAGGCCCAGCAGCATTGCGCCGAGCAGGGTGCCCCAGAACGAGCCCATGCCGCCGATGATCACCGCCTCGAATGCGAACAGCAGCAGCATCGGGCCGTCGGCCGGCGCGACCGTGGTCCGCATCCCCTGGAGCAGACCGGCGATGGCGATCAGCATGAAGGCGATCGCGGTGGCGAGCGCGAATCCCCGCGCGGAGCTCAGACCCATCAGCTCGGCGATCTCGGGGTCGTCCGACACGGCACGGAATGCCCGGCCGAGCGCGGTCCGGGCGAACAGCCATTGCAGACCGGCGGTCGCGAGCAGCGCGACGACCAGGATGATCACCGGCAGCACGCCGATGGAGACGTCACTGCCCAGATGGTTGCCCAGATGAATGCCCTGGGAGGCCAGCTCGCCGATCTCGATCGACCGCGGGTCGGCCGAGAACAGCTCCAGCAGCAGATTCTGGATCACGATCGCCAGGCCGAAGGTGACCACCAGCGAGGGCAGCGGATCGCGCCCGAGCGTGCCGTTGAGCACCCGGCGCTGAAGCGCGTAGCCGAAGCCGAAGGCGAGCACCGGCACGGCCAGCAGGCTGGCCAGCAGCGGCAGGCCCAGCACCGACACGCAGGCGATCGCCGCGTAGGCGCCGAGCACGATGAAATCGCCCTGCGCGGTATTGGTCAGCCGCATCACGCCGAACATCAGCGACTGCCCGAGCGCGAAGAGGGTGTACAGCCCCCCCAGCAGCACGCCCTGGACGATGACGTCGACCATGGCCCCGCTCACAACCCGAAGTACGCCTGCGAGATCTGCTCGCGGCTCAGTTCATCGGAGCGCCCGTGCAGCGACACGCGGCCTTCCTGGAAGCAGTACACCCGCTGCGAGACCTGGCGGGCCATCGACACGTCCTGCTCGACGATGACCACCGTCATGCCCTCGGCGACGATCGCCGGCATCGCACGGTAGATCTCGCGGATCACGATCGGCGCCAGCCCCAGCGACAGCTCGTCGCACAGCAGCAGATCGGGATTGCTCATCAGCGCGCGTCCGAGCGCGACCATCTGCTGCTGGCCGCCCGACAGCGAGGTGCCCGGATCGCGACGCTTCGTCTCCAGGATCGGGAACATCGAATACAGGCGCTTCAGGTTCCACGGCCCCTTGCGTCCCGAGGTGGCGCCCATCAGCAGGTTCTCCTCGACGGAGAGGCTCGGGAACAGCCGCCGCCCCTCGGGCACCAGCGCGACGCCCCTGCGCACGATCTCGCCCGGCGGCAATCCGCCGATGGCACCGTCGCGCAAACGGACCGATTCGGCGGGCACCTTCACCAGCCCGACCAGCGACTTCAGGAACGTGCTCTTGCCGGCGCCGTTGGCGCCGATGATCGCGACCAGCTCGCCCTGCGCGATGTCGAAGTCGATGCCGAACAGCGCCTGGGCGTCCCCGTAGGAGGCCCGCAGACCGCGCGTGTGGAGCAACGCCGCCACTCAGCCCTCCATGCCCATGTAGACCCGGCGGACTTCCGGATCGTTCATCACCGCCTGCGGATCGCCCTCGGCCAGTTTCTGGCCGAAGTTCACGACGAACAGCCGGTCGGCGATCGACAGCAGCGCATGCACCACGTGCTCGATCCAGATCATCGTCATGCCGCCGGCCTTGATCCGCGCCAGCTCTTCGACCAGCTCATACGCCTCGTGCTCGGTCAGCCCGCCGGCGATCTCGTCGAGCAGCAGCAGCTTCGGGCGGGTGGCGAGCGCCCGCGCGAGCTCCAGGCGCTTGCGGTCCAGCAACGTCAGCCCGCCGGCCGGCCGGTTCGCGACCGCCAGCAGGCCGGTCTGCTCCAGCACGTCGCGGGCAGTCCGCCAAGCCTCCCGCTCGGACTGGGCGGCGCCGAAGCAGGCGGCGGTGACGAGGTTCTCGAACACCGTCATGTTGCCGAAGGGCTGCGGCACCTGGTAGCTGCGGCCGATGCCGGCGCGGCACCGCTGGTTGGGCAGCATCCGCGTCACGTTCCTGCCGTCGTAGTGCACGCTGCCGCCGTCGCATCGGACGTCGCCCGAGATCAGGTTGAACAACGTGGTCTTGCCCGCGCCGTTCGGGCCCAGGATGCCGAGCGTCTCGCCCTCGGTCACCGACAACGAGATGTCGTCGGTGACCTTCAGGGCACCGTAGGACTTGCTTACCCTCTCGAGCGTCAGCAGCGCCACGGCCGTCGCCGTTCAGAGCGCCGCGAGCTTGCCGCTGGCCGGGATGTTGGGAGCCGCCTCGTTGTTGACGACGACCAGCTCCACCTTGCGCTTGCCGCCCTTGACCCATTGGCCCAGCACCAGCGGCGTCTTGCTGACGTTCTTGAACGGACCGTCGCCGCCCCACTTGACCGGCCCGACGACGGTGTCGAGCCGGGTCGATGCGACAGCGTCGCGCACGTCGGCGGCCTTGAGGGACTTCGCGCGCCCCAGTGCATTGGCGGCGACCTCGAACAGCGCATGGGCGAAGCCGATCGGCTGGGTCCATTGCCGCTTGGTGCCTGCCTCGTAGGCATCGGCCAGCGCCTTGGCCGACTGCCTGGTCAGCGACGAGGTGAACGGATGCGACGGCGTCCACCAGACCTCGGTGGTCAGTCCGTAGCCCAGCTCGCCCAGCGCCTCGATCGCGCCGGGGAACAGCAGCGCCTTGCCCAACGTGATGACCTTGGGCCTGAAACCCTGCTGGCGCGCCTGCGTCAGGAAGGTCTTGGCATCGGGCGGGATCACGACGCCGGTGACGATCTCGACGCCGTCCTTCTTGAACGCGGCGATCTGCGCCGAGAAGTCCTGGGTGCCGTTCTGGAAGCGGCCCGGATCGGTCAGCGAGTAGCCCATCGCGTTGAGCGGCTTCGGAAAGCCCAGCTCCTTGTCGCCCCAGGCGTTGCCGTCGCCATCGTTCGGGAAGAGCCCGCCGACCTTCTTGTTCGTGGCCACGCTCTTCCACCCGTTGGTGAAGTTCGCGATCACGTCCTCCAGGCCCCAGAACAGGTGGTAGGTGTAGTTGAAACCCTTGGCCGGATCGCCGCGCCGGCCGAAGAACCAGGGCTGCCAGGGCACCACGCTCGACACGCACGGCACCTCATTGAGTTCGCACGCATCGCTGACCGGGTTGGCGGTCTCCGGCGTGCCGGCCGTCAGCACCAGCGCGACCTTGTCCTTCAGGATCAGATCGTTGGCGACTTCGCCCGCGCGGTTCGGATTGGACTGGCTGTCCTTCAGGATGATCTGCGCCGTGTGCTTCCTGCCGCCGATGCCGATGCCGTCCTTGAAGGCGGTCTTCATCTGGTCGATCACCCACTTGTCGGCTTCGCCGAAGGGCGCCAGCGGCCCCGTCTGGGGCGACACGTAGCCGATCTTGACCACGTCGGCGGCGCGCGCCATCGGCACCACGCCGGCTGCGGTGACGGCCGCCGCCATCTTCGAGAACTGCCTGCGGTCGAGGGTCATGCTGATCTCCTTCCAGGGTTGTGGCTTCGGTCATCGTCGCCGCGGTCGTTGCCGCTGCGGTCGTTGCCGCTTCGTCGTCGCTTCGTTTGTCGCTTCGTCGTCGCTTCGTCGTCGCTTCGTTTGTCGCTTCGTTGCCGCTTCGTTGCCGCTTCAGTCGGGCCGCACGCCCTCGAACGCGCGCTGCAGCAGGTCGCGTATCTCGCCGCGCTGCCCGACGCCTATCGGCCGGGGATTCCAGTACGGATTGGCGACCGCGAGGTCAGCCGCCCGATCGAGATCCTTCTCCTCCATGCCGATCGCCCGCAGCGACACGGGCGCGCCGTTGGCGGCCGCCAGGTCGAAGAGGCCCGCATCGGCGCGCCCGGCACCCAACGCGCCGGCGATGCGCTTCATCGCCTGCGGAGCGACCGGCGCATTGAAGGCGATCGCATGCGGCAGCACGACGGTATGCACCTCGGCATGCGGCAGGTTGAAGCTGCCCCCGAGCGTGTGACAGAGCTTGTGATGCAGCGCCATGCCGACGCTGCCGAGCACGGTTCCGCACAGCCATGCGCCGTACAGCGCGTCGCCGCGGGCATCGAGATCGGAGGGGTCGCGCCGGATGCCGGGAAGCGATCGCGCGAGGGCGGCGATGCCTTCGACGGCCATCAGGTCCATGATCGGATTGCCGTCCTGCGCGTACAGGCCCTCGGCGGCATGGGCGATCGCGTTCATGCCGCTGGTCACCGACAGCCCCGCGGGCAGCGACACCGTCAGCTCCGGATCGTAGACCACGGTGCGCGGCAGCACGCGCGGATCGCGGCCGGTCTTCTTCAACCCGCCTTCCGTGATGCCGTAGATCGGCGTCATCTCGCTGCCGGCATAGGTGGTCGGCACCGCGACGATCGGCAGACCCGAATCGAGCGCGATCGCCTTGCCCAGCCCGGTGGTCGAGCCGCCGCCGACCGCGATCGCGCAGTCGGCGCCGAGGCGGCGCGCCTCGGCGCGGGCCTCGCGCGCGGCCTCGATCGGCACGTGCATGACGGCCCGCGGGAACACCCCGGCCGCGCGGCTGCCGAGCAGACCGGCGACCCGCTCGCCCAGCGCCGCCTGCTCGGGCGTCGTCAGAACCAGCGCACGCTGCGCGCCCAGCAGCTCGACCTCGCCGGCGAGCCGGTTCAGCGAGCCGGCACCGAAGACGACGCGCGCCGGCTGCCCGATGTAGGTGAAGGCGCGCATCGCGGTCACTCCAGGCTCAGTGCCCATTGCCGCATCGCGGCCCGGTCCGCGTCGTCAGCGGGCATAGTGGGGCGCGATCCGCGCGTCCACGTTGATCCAGACGCTCTTGACCTGCGTGTACTCGCGCATCGCGTCGAAGCCCATCTCCCGGCCATAGCCGGACAGGCCGGTGCCGCCGAACGGCGAGCCCGGATTGACGCGCTTGTAGCTGTTGACCCAGACCATGCCGGCCTGGATGTCGCGTGCGAAGCGATGCGCCCGCTGCAGGTTCGATGTCCACAGGCCGGCGCCCAGCCCGTAGTCGGTGCCGTTGGCGATCTGCAGCGCCTCGGCGTCGTCCTTGAAGGTCAGCACCGTGACGAACGGACCGAACACCTCCTCCTGGGCGACGCGGTCGCGCCAGCTCGCCGCGCGGACGATCGTCGGCTCCACATAGCACCCGCTGGCCAGCGCCGGGTCCGCCGGTGCGCGGCCGCCGGCCAGCACCTCGCCGCCCTGCTCGCGGGCGACGTCGACGTACGACAGCACCCGTTGCTGATGCTGACTGCTGGTGAGCGGCCCCATCTCGGTGGCGGCGTCCAGCGGATTGCCCAGGCGGATCGAGCGCGCGAGCGGGATGAATTCCGCGAGGAACGCGTCGGCGATCCGCTCGTGCAGCACGAGCCGCGAGCCGGCGATGCAGGCCTGGCCCTGGTTGTGGAAGATCGCCCAGGCGCTGCCGTTGACCGCGGCGACGAGGTTGGCGTCCTCGAACACGATGTTGGGGCCCTTGCCACCGAGCTCGAGCTGCACCTTCTTCAGATTGCCCGCCGACGCCTGCACGATCCGTTTGCCGGTGGCGGTGCTGCCGGTGAACGCGATCTTGGCGATGCCGGGATGCTCGGCGATGGCCTGGCCGGCCGTGGCGCCCAGACCCGGGACCATGTTGACGACGCCGGCGGGCATGCCCGCCTCGGCCATCAGCTCGGCGATCTTCAGAGATGTCAGCGGCGTGATCTCGGCCGGCTTCATCACGATCGTGTTGCCCGCGGCCAGCGCCGGGGCCATCTTCCAGCTCGTGAACATCAGCGGGAAGTTCCACGGCACCACCTGGCCGACGACGCCGATCGGCTCGCGCAGCGTGTAGTTCAGGAAGCCGGCCTCCACCGGAATCGTCTCGCCCTGGAACTTGTCCGCCATGCCGCCGAAATAGCGGTAGCAGGCTGCCGTGCGCGGCACGTCCAGCATCCGGCAGTCACGCAGCGGATGGCCGGTGTCCAGCGACTCCAGGCGTGCCAGCTCCTCGGTGTTGGCCTCGATCAGATCGGCGATCTTCAGCAGGATGCGGCCGCGGTCGGCGGCCGGCATGCGGCTCCAGGCCGGAAACGCCCGCTGAGCAGCCGCCACGGCCCGGTCGACATCCGCGGCGCCGGCCATCGCCACGTCGACGATCGGCGAGTTGTCGTGGGGATTCAACGTGGGCAGCGTCTCGCCGGACGCCGCATCCACGAACCTGCCGTCGATGAAGAGCTGGCTGCGGATCGGTGAACGCAGCCCGGCCGCCTTCTGAATGTCGGAAAGATCCATGCCGTCTCCCTCGGCAGCCTGTCAGGCCCGCCTGCATGCTTGGTCGGAGCGGACTGTAGAAGCCCCCCGGGGCAAGGAGTAGCCGGCAAAGACGAAGCGGATTGTTCGGCATCGCCGAACAATCCGCCTTACGCCTCGATCAGGTTCGCTTTCAGCAGGCCCCGTTCGATCAGCGCCTGGTCCCATGGGGGCTCGCACATCGAGAAGCTCGCGCTCAGCGCCTCGATGAACAGCCGCAGCTTGAACGCGCCTCGCAATGTCCGGGGATAGACCGCGCTGAGCCAGAAGGACGACAGCTCGTAGTCGCCGAGCACGAGCTTCAGACGCCCGTCGAGGACGCCGTCCGACGCCACCAGCGTGGGCAGGCAGACGATGCAGGCGTGCTCGAGCGCGTACTCGTTCAGCAGATGGACGCTGTTGGTCAGCATCGCTGCCTTCAGCTCGAGCGTCGTCCTGCCTTCGCCGCGGTAGAACGTCCATTTGTCCCGCGACGGGTACTTCGAGTACAGCCCCAGGCGATGGCCGAAGAGATCGTTCGGATGACGCGGCGTGCCGTGCTTCCTGAGGTAAGCCGGCGTCGCGCAGAACACCCGGCGAACCGGGAACAGCCGGCGCTGCACCAGCTCCTCGGAGATGCTCGGAAAGATCTGCAGCGCGCAGTCCATGCCTTCCTTGACCGGATCGATCAGCGCATCGCTGACCGACAGGTCGAGCGTGATGTCGGGGTAGCGCTCCTGGAAGTCCCGCAGGATCTGGGCGAGGTGTCCGAGCACGAAGCCCGGCAGTGCATGCAGCCGCAGCGTGCCGGCGGGCGCGCTGCGCACGTCGCGCATCTGATCGACGATGTCGTTGGCGCGGCCGACCAGCTCGGCGCAGTCGCGCAGGAATGCCTGCCCCGTTTCGCTCAGGCGGACGACGCGCGTGCTGCGATGAAAGAGCGGCGCACCGAGGTAGTCCTCCAACTGCTTGATGCGCGTCGTGACGACGGAACGCGCCACGCGGAGCTGACGTGCCGCTTCGGCGAAGCTCTGAGTCTGCGCGACCCGGACGAACGTCTCGATGTTCTGCAGCCGATCCATCGCCGGGACTATATAGCAGGCTTCGCGCGGCGCAGCCCGGCCGCGCTCGTCGCCAGCGGTGTCGGCCGCCTGGCGGCGGCCCCCTTCGCCGTCAGCGTCAGCCGGCCCCTCGCCCGCTCCACTCCCACACCAGCCGGGGCCGACCGGCCTCCAGCTCGGTGCGCGCCTCGGCAGGTCGCAAGCCGACCGCACTTCGCCGCGCGAGCTCGACGTACTGGTCGGTGCCGCGCCGCTTGCCGGCCAGCTCGGCATCGGTCAGCTCGCGGACGACCCGTACCGGCACGCCGGTGGCCAGCACCCGCGACGGCAGCTCGCCGCCGGCCTTCAGCAGCGCCATCGCGCCGACGATCGTCTGGTCGCCGACCCGCGCGCGGTCGAGGATCACCGCATTCATGCCGATCAGCGTGTCGCGGCCGATCCAGCAGCCGTGGATCACCGCGCCGTGGCCGATGTGGCTGAACTCGTCCATCACGCAGTCGAAGTCGGGCAACGAGTGGACGACGCAGTTGTCCTGCAGGTTCGCATCGGCGCGCAGCTCGATGCGCCCGAAGTCGCCGCGCAGCACCGCGCCGGGCGCCACGTAGCAGCGCGGGCCGATGATGACGTCGCCGATCAGCACCGCGCTCGGATGCACGTAGGCGCTGGGGTCGATCACCGGCACCACGCCTTCGAACTCGTAGACGCCGGGATGGGCGAGGCGCGGCGCCTGCCGCGACGCGGCACTATCCATGTTGCCGCTCATCGCTGCGCCCGGTCCTTGGCGTTCTGCTTCTCGATGCGCTCGCGTGCCTCGCGCCACTGGTCGTCGGTCCATTCGCGCAGCGCATAGAAGTTGCCGCCGGTGCCGAGGTAGCTGCCGCCGTCCAGGTAGAGGAGCTGGCCGGTCAGCCAGTCGCAGCCGTCGGCCATCAGGAAGGTGGCGAGGTTCTGCAGCTCGCTCATCTCGCCCGGACGCATCTGCGGATTGTTCTTGCGCGAGCGCGCGCCCGGCTCCTCGCCGGGGTTCAGCCGCTTGCTCATGCCCTCGGTCGGAATCTCGCCGGGGCCGATCGCATTGAGGCGCACGCCGTACTTCGCCCACTCCAGTGCCAGCGACTGCGTCATCGTCGCGATGCCGGACTTGCTCATCGCCGACGGCACGACGAACGGGCTGCCGTTCTCGACCCAGGTGGTGATGATGGAGATCACCGAGCTCATCGGGCTGCCGGGCTTCCAGCCGCCCTTCTCCTTGGCCGCCGCGACCCAGCGCTTGCCGACCGCCTGGGTCACGTAGAACGAACCATGGAACACGATGCCGGCGATCGCGTCGAACGCGCGCGGCGACAGGGCATCGGTCGGGCTGATGAAGTTGCCGGCGGCGTTGTTGACCAGGCCGGTCAGCGGGCCGCCGGCGAAGATGTCGTCGACCATCTGCTCGACCGCCGACGCGTCGCGGATGTCGACCTGGTGGGTCGAGATCCTGCCGCCGGTCGATCTCGTCAGCTCGGCCGCGGTGTCGTCGAGCACCCCCTTGCGGCGGCCGCAGATCGCCACCTCGGCGCCAAGCTGCAGGAAGTGCTCGCTCATCGCACGGCCCAGCCCGGTACCGCCGCCGGTCACCAGGATCTTCTTGCCGGCGAGCAGATTCGGTTTGAACATTGTGAGTCTCCTGTCTTGGGGTGTCCGGGGGATTGTAGCGTCGGCGGCGCGCAGCCGCGCCGCGGCTGCCCTGGCGCGAGTTGCCGCGGCACAGGCTGCTCGCCGGCGCCGGCGAGAGTGCCCGGCCGCCCCTCGTCGTTACGCCGATGCAGAGCCGCCGCGCAGCGCCGCGAGCTCCCGCTCCAGCTCGGCGATCCGTGCCCGCGCATCGTCGCCCTCGGGAATCGGCTGTCCGCCGTCGCGCCAGGCCACCGCGTCCTTGAAGCCGTGCACCTGCGCATAGCGGCGGAACCACAAGCCCTCGGGGTTGTGCCGGGTGATGCCGTCGAACAAGGTCGCGAACATCTGCGTCTGCTCGAGGCCCATCGCCTCGATCGCCTGGTTGACGACCATCTTGTGCATCATCAGATGGCCGCGCGGCACGCCCGCGATGCGCGCGGCCAGGCGATCGACCGCGGCATCGAGCTCGGCCGCCGGCACCGCCTCGGTCGCCAGCCCCCACTCCGCTGCCGTGCGCCCGTCCAGCGTGTCGCCGGTGAACATCAGCCGCTTGGCCCGCATCGGCCCGAGCCGGTAGGTCCACATCGCCGTCGTCGGGCAGCCCCAGACCCTCGTGGGCATGTAGCCGATGCGCGCCGTCTCTTCCATCACCAGCAGGTCGCAGCACATCGCGATGTCGCTGCCGCCGGCCACCGCATAGCCGTGCACCTTCGCGATCGTCGGCTTGCGGCTGCGCCACAGGCTCATGAAGTCCTCGGTGTTGGCCTTCATCCGTGCGTAGTCGAGCATCGGATCCCACGGCGTCTTTTCCTGCTGGCACGGGTTCTCGATGACCCGCTCGGCCGAATCCTGCAGGTCGTAGCCGGCGCAGAACGCCCGGCCGGCGCCCTGGATCACGATCACGTGCACGTCGTCGTCGGCATTGGCGAGCTCCACGGCACGACGGATCTCGCCCGGCATCGCGCCGCTGATCGCATTCAGCCTGTCCGGACGATTCAGCGTGACGCGAGCGACGCGCGGATTGGCCGGGTCGTTGGCCAGGGTGAGGGTTTCGAACCGATCCATGCGACCTCCTCATTCAGGGAAGTATTGAGAATTCTAAAGTGAAAATTTAGAATTCTCAAATGCCATACATCCCGAGACTGCTGTCGCCGCAGATCCAGAAGGCCGCCCGGACGTTCCCCGCCGTGCTGATCACCGGCCCGCGCCAATGCGGCAAGACGACGCTGCTGCGGCACCTGTATCCGCAGGCGTCTTACGTGCTGCTCGAGGATCCGGACGTACTGGCACGCGTTCGGGCCGACCCGCGCGCCTTCATCGAGTCGCTGCGCCCGCCCGTCGTGCTCGACGAGATCCAGAATGCGCCCGAGCTGTTCAGCTATCTGCGCACGCGCATCGACGCCGCGCCGGGCCGCAAAGGCCGCTGGCTGTTGACCGGATCACAGGAAGCGCCGTTGATGCGAGGCGTCGCCGAATCGATGGCCGGCAGAGTCGCGGTGCTGCACCTGCTGCCGTTCTCGACCGTCGAAACGCCGAAAGTGAGTCAGGCACGCGGCGGCTACCCTGGCGTCGTCGGCAGACCGTCGGCCGCGCAGTTGTGGTTTCGTTCGTATGTCCAGACCTACCTGGAACGCGACGTGCGCGCGGTGACGGCGGTGCGGGATCTCGCCACGTTCCGCCGCTTTCTCGCGTTGCTGGCAATGCGCATCGGCACCGTTTTGAACAGGACCGATCTGGCCGCGCCGCTGGGCGTGACGGTGCCAACCCTGTCCGACTGGCTCGACGTGCTCGAGGTCACCGGACAGATCCTGCGTGTGCCACCGTTCTTCGAGAACTTCGGCAAGCGACTGATCAAGTCGCCAAAGCTGTATTTCGTCGACAGCGGCCTCGCCTGCCATCTGCTTGGCATCGACAGTCCGACCGCGCTTCGCCGGTCACCGTTCGCCGGACCGGTGTTCGAGGGATTCGTCGCCGCCGAGATCGCCAAGCAACAGGTCAATCGCGGCGGGCGGGCCGATCTCTACTATTTTCGCGACCAGCAGGGGCTCGAAGTCGACTTCATCGTGCCGACCAGCCCCGGCGGACTCGCCGTGATCGAAGCCAAAGCATCCCGAACCGTGACACCGACCATGGCCCGGCCGCTCACGCGGCTGACGGCGGCGATCGAGCGATATGACGCGCGTGCATTCGTCGTGCACGAAGGCGGCGCACATGACGCTGCCGGACGCACGCTGGCGCCAGGCGTTTCCGCGGTAACGGTGCCGGAACTGCTCGGCGAGCTTGGGAGGGCGCCAGGATAGCGGAGCGATTCGGGCCGATGCCCGCCGTCGATGCGCCGCCCCTGTCACCCCGCCATCAGATGCCGCGCCAGTGCACGATAGGCCGGCAGCGTCGTCGGATCGGAGAAGGCGCTGGCCGCGCGAGGGTGCGAGCCGCCGGCGCCCACACCCGCAGCGTCGGGCAGGTCGCACGCATGTCGGAGAACCGCTCGCGCATCCGCCGCGGCGACAGCGCGTCCGGCTCGAGCGCAAGCGGCGGTGCGCCGATGTACCAGCCGAGGTCCGCCTGGGCGGGATCGTGTCCGTCCATGCCGGTCATGTCGTCACCCCTTTGCAGCGTCGCTCATGTCCGGCTGCTCGCCGATCATCCGTGCGACCGCCAGCGCCTGCTCGCCGCCCTGGCGCTCGAGCGCCGCGATGACGCCGCGGCGGTCGGCGACCGACTTGTCCTGGTTCAGCTTCATCTTGCCCTCGATCGCATCGAGCGGAATGCGCACGCCGACGATCGCCCGCAGCCGCGACTGCGTCAGGCTCTGCGGCATCTCCGGGAACGACCACTCACCGCCGAGCGGCGTGTCATAGGTCGCCACCGTCGCGCGCAGGATATCGTGCACCGCCTCCGGCTCCTCGACCAGCACGGGATGGCCGTGCGCATGGATCGCGGTGTAGTTCCAGGTCGGGAAGGTCAGCCGGTTCCGGTACCAGCTCGGCGAGATGAACGCGTGCGGACCCTGGAAGACGACCAGTGTGCGGGCGCCGGCCAGCAGGTCCTGGTACTGCGCATTGGCGCGCGCCAGGTGGGCGATCAGCGTGCCCTTGTCGCCCGCGTGCGGCTCGAGCAGGAACGGCAGATGGGTCGCATTGAGGCCGTTCGCGCCGTGAGTCACCAGCGTCGCGAAGCTCCACTGCCGCATCCGGTCGTGCAGCAGCGCCAGGTTCGATTCGACATAGGCCGGTGGTGTATACATGCGAGGGAACCTTTGCTTCGGACGGCAGACTTCGAGCGGCAGGCTGCGGTGATGGAGGTCGGACTGCGGACTTCGGAAGACGACTTCAGGCGGCACGCTTCGAATGGCGTTCCAGCCAGCGCGCGGTGTCCTCGAATGCTTCACGGGCGACGTCGGCGATCGCCACCGCTTCCAGGAAGCTGTGCACCGTACCCCGATAGACCTTGGACTCCACCTCGCAGCCCGCGGCGGTGAGGCGCTCGATCATCCGCACGTTGTCGTCGTAGAGCGGGTCGCATTCGGTGACCACCAGGTACGACGGCGGCAGCCCTTCGAGCCGGGCGATGATCGGCGACAGCCGCGGGTCGGTGCGCTCGGGGTCGATGTACAGCGCCTGGAACCAGATCGACATGTGGATCGACAGCCCGTAGTCGCCGGCGCCGTACTTGTGCCACGCCGGCGAGCGCAGGAACGCTTCGGTGCCGAACGCATAGCCGCCGTAGTTCAGCACCATGCCGGCCACCGGCGGCACGCCGGCGTCGCGGAACGTGATGCTGACGCCGACCGACAGCACCGCACCGGCCGAATCGCCGCCGATGAAGAGCTGCGCGGGATCGAAACCGAACCGGCCGGCATTGGCGCGCAGCCAGTGCACGGTGTCCACGCATTCGTCGAGCGGACGCGGGAACTTGCCCTCGGGCGCGAGCGTGTAGTCGATGCCGATGACGACCATGCCGGCGCGCTCGGCGTACTCGCGCATCACCCGGTCGTGGGTGTTGATGCTGAACAGCACGAAGCCGCCGCCGTGGATGTACAGCAATGCGCCCGGCAGCCTGCGCCGCTTCGGCGTGTAGACCCGCAAGTGCACGTCGCCGTGGCGGGTGGGAGCCATCAGGTCCTCGGTCTTCGCCATCCCGGGACCGCCGACGGTCCACTGGGCGCGGACCTTCTCGGTGATCTCGCGCCCCTCGGCCACCGACACCATGTCGCGGCGCGGATACTTCGCGCCCTCGCTGGCCATCCGGCGCATGAACTCCTGGATCTGGGGATCGACCGGCGCCAGCGGCTCGGGCCGGGTGGCGGCGCTTTGGGCGGGTTTCATGTCTGTGCTCTCCGACGAGGGTTGCGAACGGAAGGGATGGCGGCGCCAGGGAGGATCAGCATGACCTGAGGAAGGTCCGCATGACCTCAATAGCCGCGGGCGACGTCGACGACGTTCGACAGCGGCTCGCCGCGCCGCAGCCGGCCGACGTTGGCGGCGATCTGCGCGATGACGACGGTCTGCATGTCGGCCACCGATGCCATGTGCGGCGTGACCACGACGCCGGGGGCGTTCCACAGTGGACTGGCCGGCGGCAGCGGTTCCTCGGGAAACACGTCGAGCACCGCGCCGCGCAGCCGGCCGCTGGCCAGCGCGTCCAGCAGGTCCTGCTCGACCAGGTGATCGCCGCGCCCGCAATGCACCAGCGCCGCGCCACGGGGCAGCGCATCGAACGTACGCCGCCCGAGGATGCCGCGGGTTGCCGCGGTCAGCGGCAGCAGGCAGACCAGCACGTCGGTGACCGACAGGAACGCATCGAACTCCTGCTCGCCGCGATAGGACGCGACGCCATCCATGCGCCGGCCGCTGCGCGACCAGCCGTTGACGTGGTAGCCGAGCGCCGGCAGCACCGCAGCGACGCGGCCGCCCATCTCGCCCAGCCCCATCAGTCCGACGCGACAGCCGGCGGCCGGCGTCTGCTGCGCCGGCCGCTGCCAATGCGCGTTGCGCTGATTGGCCAGCGCGAAATCGAAACCGCGATGGAAGTACAGCACCGCCCACAGCACGTACTGCAGGATGCCCTCGGTCAGCATCGGGTCGACCACCCGGCACAACCGCGCGCCGTGCAGGTCCTGTCCATCGATCAGGTTGTCGACACCCGCCGCGATGCTGTGCAGCAGGCGCAGCCGGGGAAGCTGCGCATAGATGCCCGGCGGCGCCTCCCAGCCGACGGCGACTTCGGCATCGCGGCAGCGCGGGTCCGGCCAGACCACGACGTCGAGCGCCGGATCGGCCGCCTCGAGCATCGGCTTCATGTACGAAAGATCGTGACGCCGGCTGAACAGCGCGAGCGTCGTGCGTCCATCCATGCGTCCACCCATGCCTTCATCCATGCATTCGGCCATCCGTTCAGCCATCCGTTCATTCATCGGGCTGCACCGCTTCGATCGCCGCGGGTAGCTGGCGGATGCCATGCCAGTGCTGGCCCGGCATCGACGCGATCAGCAGCCGCGTGTAGTCGTGCTGCGGCCGGTCGAAGATCTGCGACGGCGGCCCGGATTCGACGATCCGGCCGCGCTGCATCACCGCGATCCGGTCGCAGATCTGCGCCGCCACCCGCAGGTCGTGCGTGATGAAGATCAGCGCGATCTCGAGCCGCCGCTGCAGGCCGGCCAGCAGTTCCAGCACCTGCGCCTGCACCGACACGTCGAGCGCCGACACCGCCTCGTCGGCGACCAGCACCTTGGGCTCCAGCGCCAGCGCGCGGGCGATGCCGATCCGCTGCCGCTGACCGCCGGAGAACTGGCCCGGATAGCGATCGAACGCGGCCGGCTCCAGTCCGACCAGCTTCAGCAGCTCGCGCGCGCGAGCGGTGGCGGCGTGCGCGTCGATGCCATGGGCCAGCGGACCGGCGGTGATGATCCGCCCCACCGTATGACGCGGATTCAGCGACGCGAACGGGTCCTGGAAGATCATCTGCACGTGGCGGCGCAGCGGCCGGAACTGGCGCTCGGTCAGCCGCGTGATGTCGCGGCCCTCGAACGCGATGGAGCCGGCGTCCGTGCCGGTCAGCCGCACCAGGCACCTGCCGATCGTCGACTTGCCGGAGCCCGACTCGCCGACGATGCCCAGGGTCTCGCCGCGCCGGACCTCGAAACTGACGTCGTCGACCGCAGCGACGACCCGGCGCGAACCGGACCAGCGGTGGCCGGATCGATAGGTCTTGCGCAGCCCGGCGACCTGCAGCACCGGCGCGCTGGCGCGGCACCGCCGCGATCAGCCGGCGCGTGTACGCGTGCCGCGGGGCGTTCAGCACCTGGTCGGCGGTGCCCTGCTCGACGATGATGCCCCGCTCCATCACCGCGACGCGATCGGCGATCTCGGCGACGACGCCGAAGTCGTGGGTCACGAACATCACGCCCATGCCCTTGTCGCGCTGGATCCGCCTGATCAGCGCGAGGATCTGCGCCTGCGTCGTCACGTCGAGCGCGGTGGTCGGCTCGTCGGCGATCAGCAGCCGGGGCTCCAGCGCCAGTGCCATCGCGATGACGACGCGCTGCCGCTGCCCGCCCGACAGACGGAACGGATAGCTGCCGGCCAGCACCTGCGGGTCCGGCAGACCGACGAAGTCCAGCATCGCCAGCACCCGCGCCTCGCCGGCCTCGCCCGGAAAGGCGCCGTGTGCGCGCATGACCTCGAGGATCTGATCGCCGACCGTCATCACCGGATTCAGCGCCGACAGCGGCTCCTGGAACACCATCGCGATGTCGCGGCCACGCAGATCGAGCAGCTCCGGCTCGCCGGCCTGCAGCAGATCGCGCCCGCCGAACACGATCCGGCCGGCGTCAGGGCGCAGATGATCGGGCAGCAGGCCCATGATCGCGTTGGCGATCATCGACTTGCCGGACCCCGATTCGCCGACGATGCACAGGATCTCGCGTTCATGCAGATCGAACGACACGTGCTGCACCGCATGGGCGCGGTCGCTGCCCTCGGCGGGCAGCGGGATCGTCAGCTCCCGCACCGACAGCAGCGGCGGGCCGTCGCGATCGGGCGGTGCGGCAGACGGCGCGGCAACCGGTGCGACAGGCGGCGCGGCAGGCGACGAGGCGTGCATCGCGCTCATTCGCCGCGCTTGCGCAGGTGGGGGTTCAGCGCGTCGTTGAGCCCCTCGCCGATCAGGTTGATCGACAGCACCGTCAGCAGGATCGCCAGACCCGGGCCGATGCTGAGCCACCACGACTGGCGGATCACGCTGCGGGCCGCGCCGATCATGAAACCCCAGCTCATGTGGTTGCGGTCGCCCAGGCCGAGGAACGACAGCGCCGCCTCGGTCAGGATCGCGGTCGCGACCATGAAGCTGCCCATCACGATGATCGGCGACATCGCGTTCGGCAGGATCTGCGTCAGCACGATCTGCATCGGCCGCTGCCCGGTCACCACGGCCGCCTGCACGAACTCGCGCTCGCGCAGCGCCATGAACTCGCCGCGCACCAGCCTGGCCACCGGCGGCCATGACACCAGCGCGATCGCGCCGACGATCGACCCCAGGGTCGGGCTCAGGATCGCGACGACCAGCACCGCCATCACGAGCTGCGGAATCGTCTGGAAGAACTCGGTGACCGCCATCAGCGCATCGTCGAGCCAGCCGCCGGCATAGCCGGCGGCCGCGCCGATCGTGATGCCGATCAGCAGCGCGACGGCCGTCGAAGCCAGGCCGACCAGCAGCGACACCCGGGCACCGTGCACCAGGCCGGCCATGATGTCGCGGCCGAGCATGTCGGTGCCCAGCACGAAGCGCGGGTTGTCCAGCGGCAGCAGCATCGGCCTGCCGACCATCGCCCAGGGCGAGTGGGCGTACAGCATCGAGGCGAACAGCGCGACGCCTGCGACGAGGCCGAAAACGACGAGGCCCGCGACGGCGCCGTGATGCCGCCGGAAACGCCGGAAGAACGCGTTCACTGGACGGCCCTCCGCGCTACGCGCGGCGGGGCCAGGAGCCTTGCGGCGGCCCGGCGGCTCATGCGGCCGCCCCGGCCGCCCTGCCCGCGCCGATCCGCGGGTCCAGCCAGCGCAGGATCAGGTCGGCGATCAGGTTGAAGCCGACCACCATCATCGACGTGATGAAGAAGATCCCCAGCAGCAACTGGTAGTCGCGCTGCAGCAGCGCATCGAACATCAGCCGGCCGATGCCGGGCCAGCTAAAGACGGTCTCCGTCAGCAGCGCGCCGCCGGCGAGCTGGCCGAGCTGCACGCCGGCGAACGTGACCACCGGCAGCAGCGCATTGCGCAGCACGTGCACGCGCAGCACCCGGCCGGCGTCGACGCCCTTGGCCCGCGCCGTCTTCACGAAATCCATGCCCATCACCTCCAGCATCGCCGCCCGCGTCAACCGCGCGTAGACGGCGACGAAGAAGGCGGCCAGCGAGCAGGCGGGCAGCACCAGGTGCAGGGCGATGTCGGCGAGCCGCGCCAGGCCGGTCAGCCCGGCGCTGACGTTCTCCATGCCGAACCCCGGCAGCCAGCCGAGCAGCACCGTGAACACGATCAGCGCCAGCAACGCCAGCCAGAACAGCGGCGTCGCGTACAGCAGCAGCGCGCCGGTGACGATCACGCTGTCGAGCCAGCGGCGCCGGCCGTCATAGCGGGTGCGCGCGGCCAGTGCGCCCAGCGTGACGCCGATGCCGATCGACAGCACGAACGCCGCGCTCATCAGCAGCAGCGTGGCCGGCAGCCGGTCCAGGATCAGATCGAGCACCGGCACGTGATTGCGGTACGAATAGCCGAGGTCGAACCGGACCACGCCCTTCAGGTACAGCGCGAGCTGCGTCGGCAGCGATTGGTCCAGCCCGAACTGCCGGCGCAGGTTCTCCACGTACTGCGGATCGCCGGCGCCGGACTCGCCGGCCAGCACCTGCGCCGGGTCGCCCGGCGCCAGGCGGATCAGGAAGAAGTTGATGACGACCACGCCGAGCATGACCATCAGGGCCTTGCCCAGACGCGTGGCGACGAAGGCGGTCACCGGCCGATCACTTCTGGATGTGGACCGAGTCGAAGCTGTCGGTCAGCATGTGGCCGGACGTGATCACGTTCTTCACGTTGGATTTCGTCAGGGTCGTGTACTCGACGTCGAACAGCCAGTTGTTCGCGACCTCCTGCGCCAGGATGGCCTGCAGCTCGCCGTAGATCGCCTTGCGTCTGGCCGGATCGAGCTCCACGCTGCCGCGCGCCCACAGCTCGTCGGTCTTCGCGTTGCTGTAGCCCTGGTTGTTCGCGAACGGACTGCCCTTGGTGATGTTCGAGCTGACGTACAGCCGTTCGACGCCGAGCGCCGGATCGCCGTACTGGTACGGCAGGTTGATCGTCATGTCGAAGTCCCAGTTGCTGACCTTGCTGGCCCAGGTGCCGGCGTCGGCCGACTCCATCGTGATCCGGAAGCCCACCTGCTCGAGCATCTGCTTCACGTACTCGTACAGCCGGTCGTAGTTCGCGCCCAGCGGGATCGTCAGGAAACGCAGAGGCGTCTTGCCGAGATCGACGCCGGATTCCTTGATCAGCGCGCGAGCCTTCGCCGGATCGAACGGATACTGCTGGACATTCTTCTCGTAGAACATCTCGGTCGCCGAGAACGGGCCGGTGGCGATGCGATTGGTTCCCTCGAAGATCGTGTCGATGATGAATTTCCGGTCGAGCGCATGCTGCATCGCCTGGCGGATCTTCACGCTGTCGAACGGCGGCTTGCGCTGGTTGAGCTGCAGATGGAACGTCGGCGAGAAGAACTCCCATCCCTTGGTCCAGTACTCGACGCCGGGCGTGCCGCGCAGCCGTTTCAGATCCGACACCTCGATGTCGGCGGTCCGCAGCACGTTGACCTCGCCCTTCTCGAACGCGACGACGCGCGAGGCGGCGTCCGGCATCATGTAGAAGATCAGCCCGTCCAGATACGGCTGGCCCGGCTTCCAGTAGTCGGGATTGCGGTCCATCTTCACGAACGCGCCGCGCTTCCATTCCTTGAACACGAACGGGCCGGTGCCGACCGGCTTCTGGTTGGCCGGATTGGTCGCAAAGTCCGTGCCTTCGTACAGATGCTTCGGGACCATCGGCATCGTGCCGACCTCGAACATCGAGATGAACGACGGGAACGCCGCCTTCAGCTTGATCTCCAGCGTGTGCGGGCCGGTGGCCTTGACCGACGCCACGTGCCGGTTCAGCACCACGCGGGTGCGCACATGCACCGCCGGCAACAGCTTGCCGATCGAGAACTCGGCATCGGCTGCGGTGAACGGCTTGCCGTCGTGCCACTTGACGCCCTGCTGCAGCTCGAACGTGTAGGTCAGGCCGTCCGGCGAGATCGTCCACGACTTCGCCAGCTCGGGCCGCGGCTTCAGGTCGGTGTCGTAGGTCAGCAGCCCCTGGAAGATCTTGCTGCCCATGAACTGCGACGTGACGACCGAATTCATCGCCAGCATCATGCTGGCCGGCTCGGGATTGGCGATCGTGCTGACGATGCCGCCGCGGGACTGCGCCGAGGCGCCGTTGCCGGCCAGCACCAGCGCGGCGGCGGCCGCGGCCAGCGCCAGTGGCCGAACGATCCGGCCGAGAAGCGTCTGAATCATGTTCATGCTTAAGGCGTTCCTTGTGGGTTGGACGATCGATTCCGGCCGGATGGACCGCGATGACGTTACACGGTCACTGGTATCATAGGAAGGTCCAGTTTTGGTTTTTTTCAAGGAGCCACTTCGTGCTGCTTTCGGATTATCTGCAGCAGCACCTGGAACGCGGCGACCCGACCGGTGCGGCGCCGGTCAACCGGCAGATCTACGAGCTGATGCGCCAGGCGATCCTGCGCGGCGAGTGGCCTGCCGACACGCGGCTGCCGTCGACGCGCGAGCTGGCAACGGACAGCGGGCTGTCGCGCAACACCGTCCTGCATGCTTATCAGCAGCTTCTGGCCGAGGGCTACATCGTGGCTCGCGCCGGCAGCGGCACGTTCGTGTCCGATACGCTGCCGCGCCGGCACCGCGGCATTCCGGCCGGGCGCACGCGGGGTGGTCAGGCACCGGCCAGGCTGTCGGCCCGAGCCGAGCTGCTGCTGGAGCATGCGGCGCTGACGGGAAGCCCGGCCGGCCCGTTCGCGCTCGGCGTGTCCGACACGTCGCTGTTTCCGCAGGCGACCTGGGCGCGGCTGATGGGCCGCCGCTGGCGCACCGCGACGTCGGAACTGCTGAACTACGCCCATGGCGGCGGCTGGCCGGCGTTGCGCGAAGCGCTGGCCGAGCATCTGCGGCTCGCGCGCTCGGTCAACTGCGAGGCGGCGCAGATCGTGCTGACCTCGGGCATCCAGCAGTCGATCGCGCTGGCCAGCCTGGTGTTCACCGACGTCGGCGACCATGTGTGGATGGAGGAACCCGGTTACCGCGGCGCGCGCGGTCTGCTGCGGGCCTGCGGGCTGACCACCGTGCCGATCCGGGTCGACGACGAGGGCATCGCGCCGAACGCCCGCGACCTGTCATCGCCGCCGCGTCTGATGTACGTGACGCCGTCGCACCAGTTTCCGCTCGGCATGGTGATGAGCCTGGCGCGCCGGCGCATGCTGCTCGACTATGCGCGGCGCAACGACATCTGGTTGCTGGAGGACGACTACGACAGCGAGTTCCGCTTCGAGGGCCGGTCGCTGGCGTCGCTGCAGGGGCTCGACGAGCACGAGCGGGTGCTGTACATGGGGTCGTTCTCGAAGACCTTGTTCCCCGGCATCCGCGTCGGCTATCTGGTGCTGCCCAGCGCGGCGCTGGCGGAGAAATGCGCGTCCGCTTATGCCGAGCTCTACCGCGACGGGCAGCTCGTGCAGCAGGCGGCGCTCGCCGACTTCATGCAGGCCGGCCACTATGCCGCGCACATCCGGCGCACCCGCCAGGTGTATGCGCGCAAGCAGACGCTGCTGCGCGAGTGCATCGTGCGCCGCTTCGGTGCCGACTGGCCCATCTCGACGCACGAGGCCGGCCTGCACCTGGTGCTGCACCTGCCGCCGCAATGCGACGACGTGCGCATCGGCGCACAGGCCCAGGCGCAGGGCCTGGTCACCCGGCCGCTGTCACGACACTACATCGACGGCGGCATCGCGAGGCAGGGGCTGCTGCTCGGCTATGCCGACGTCCGCGACTCCCAGGTCCGGCCGGCTTTCGAGCGGCTGGCGCGCATCGTCGAGGCCGACATCGGCGGCGGCGGGCGCTGAGCGGGAGCGGGAGAGTCATCCACGTCGTGAATGAATATCATCCACGGCATGAAGACCCTCCGCGGCGCCCGATCGCCTGCCCTGTCGAGGAACCTGGCATGTACGTCGGCCTGATCTCCGACACCCACAATCTGCTGCGCCCACAGGCGCTGCGGGCGCTGACCGGCTGCGATCATCTGATCCACGCCGGCGACATCTGCGACCCGGCGGTCCTCGAGCGACTGCGCGAGCTGGCGCCGCTGACCGCGGTGCGCGGCAACAACGACCGTGGCGCCTGGGCCGAG
>DAISWF010000024.1:15274-33998 GCA_036826495.1 Burkholderiaceae bacterium | reverse complement strand
GCGTCGTTCGAACGCCGAGCAGGCCTTCAACCAGGCCAGGAGCGGCGAGGGCAGGGGATACGAGTCGTCTCCGGCGGTCGTCGGCAACCCGGTCGTGCAGAAGGCGCGCGAGGCCGAGTCGGCCGCCGAGCGCCGGCTGGCCGAAGTGGGAGCCAGCTACGGCACCGCCCACCCGATCTATGCCAACGCACGCAGCGAGCTCGATTCCGCGCGGGCGAACGTCGCCCGCCAGGCGCAGCTCGTCGTCGCCAGCCTGCAGAAGGAGTTCAACGCCGCCCGGGCCACCGAGCACTCGCTCGAAGAGGCGCTGCAGCGCAGCCGCGGCACGATCCAGCAGCTCAACCGCAAGGACATCGAGGCCGGGCAGCTCGAACGCGAGGTCGAAACCAACCGGCAGATCTACCAGACCTTTCTCGCCCGTTACAAGGAGACCACCGCCACCAGCGATCTCAGGCTGCCCAACGCCCGCCTGATCGACGTGGCGGTGCCCAGCCTCTATCCGGTCAAGCCGAACAGGCCGATGATCGTCGCGATGTCCGCGATCGCCGGCGCCCTCGTCGCGGCGCTGGTCGTCGTCGCGCTCAGGCGCATCAACAACACCGTGCTGCGTCGTGCCGATGTCGAGGACCGTCTGCGGCAACCGGTGCTGGCCGCTCTGCCCAGGCTGCAGGGCGAGCGTTCACGGCAGCGTTCCCGGGAGGTGATGCTGCAGCCCGACAGCGTCTATTCCGAATCGGTCCGCACCGCCAACACCGGCGTCATGCTGTCGATGCTGGACAGCCGGCGGAAGATCGTCGCCATCAGCTCGTCGGTGCCGGGCGAGGGCAAGTCGACGTTCGCGCTGAACTTCTGCCTGTCGCTGGCGCAGAGCACGTCGGTGGTGCTGGTCGAGGCCGACCTGCGGCGACCGACATTGGCGCGCGCCGCCGGCCTGTCGGAGCCGCCGCGGCAGACCACCGCAAAGGCGCCGCCTGCCTCCGGCTCCGGCCTGACCCACCTGCTGGCCGGCACCTGCCCGCTCGACGAGGCGCTGCAGACGGTGCCGGGCAGCGACCTGCAGTGCATCGTCGCCGGCCGGCGGCCGCAGAATCCGCTGATGGTGCTGGGTTCGCGGCGATTCGAGCAATTGCTGGACACGCTGGCGGAGCGGTTCGAGGTCGTCGTCATCGACTGTCCGCCGGTGCAGGCGGTGTCCGATCCGCTGGTGATCGGCCGGCATGCCACCGGCCTCGTCTTCATGGTGCAGGGCGCCAGCACGCCGCTGCCGCTGGCGGCCGAGGCGCTGAAGCGCTTCGCATCGGTCGGCGTGCCGGTGCTGGGGGTCATCGTCAACGCGCATGACTTCGAGGCGGCCGAGCGATATCACGGCGAATACTCGGGCTACGGGAAGTACGGCTACAACTGATCGGTCCCACCCCGTGCAAAGTTCCGAAACCGTCGATCGACCGGCGAACCGCAACGGCGTGGCGGGCTTCTACCGGCAGCTCATGCTGCGCGTCGGCGAACGGGGCGTCACGGCGCTCGGCGTGTTCGTCAACAGCGTGCTGATCGCCCGCACGCTCGAGAACCAGGAAGCCGCCGCCTACTTCCTGGTCGTCTCGGTCTGCCAGCTCGTCATCGCGCCGTGGATCGCATCGGCCGACTTCGTCTGGATCCGGTATCACGCCGATGGGATCGCGCCTGCCCAGGCGACGCGGCGGGTCGCAGTGCCGGTGGCATGGGGGTCGCTGCTGTCGACGCTCGTCACGATCGCCGCCTGCGCACCATTCGTCTCCGGCACCGGTTCATGGGTGATCCTGCTGACGTGCGCGAGCGGCAGCCTGATCTTCGGCACGATCTCGCTGCTGTTCGCCAGCAAGTTCGGCGAGCCGTCGCGCTACATCGGGGCCAGCGTCATTGGCGGCGGCGTCGCAGTGCTGCTGAAGCTCGGTGCGCTGATCCTGACGGATCACGAGAAGTGGACCTACGTGGTGCTGTTCTGCGAGAGCTACCTGATCGCCGCGCTGGCGCTGCTGGTCCGTCCGAAGCTGCCGAGGCTGCCGAAGCTGCCGCCGCTGCGCGAGCTGCTGATGCCGTTCGCGGCACCGGCCTTCCTCGTCATCAGCTCGGTGTTCTCGCTGCGCTTCGCGCTGCTGGTGACCTCGCAGGTGCTGGACGACGCGGAGTACGTCACGTTCGGGCTGGCCTTCCAGATCCTCAATGCGGTGTCGGTGCTGAGCGTCGCGGTGTCCCATTCGGTGGCCGCCGCGTCGCTGAACCCCGGCAACCGCCGCGAGGTGCTGGCGAGCGCCGTCCGGCGCGGTTTCATCGCAGCCGGCGCGCTGTTCGTCTGCTTCAGTGTGTTCATGCTGGCGGTGGGCCGCCCGGTGCTCGAGTTCCTGCTGCAGGCCCGCGGCCCGGCCGTCCATGAGCTGGTGATCGACGGCCTGGCGTATTCCGCCTATGTGCTGGTGCAGGGCGTGGGCAGTGCGCTGGCGTCGATGATCGACGCGATCCGGGCTTATGCCTGGGCGTTGCTCGTCATCACGGTGCTGACGGTGGCGGTGCTGGCCTTCTTCCCCAGCGATGATCTGGGCACCCGCGTGATCGGCTGGAGCGTCGTGTCGCTGCTCGCCGGCCTCGGCGTCAGCGTATGGCTGCTGAGACGGGCAGCCAGCCGGCCTGGCTAGGATGCGCTGGCGCGCGCCGGCCCCAGAAGACCGCCGCGATGCCCAGACCGATGTAGGCCGCCACCGAGCGGCCGTCGTAGGCATAGCCGATCCGCAGGCACTCGTAGAACGAATAGAAGAGCGGCGGGTAGATGTACATCAGCACGCCGCGGCCCAACGTGAAGTTCCGGTAGGCCCGCCCGGTCAGCATGCCCATCGCCACCAGCAGCAAGCTGCCGCCGGCCACGCCCCAGTCGTGGAACGCGATCATCGTGCCGGTGGCATTGTTGAATTCGGGGTGCGCGTACTCCAGCAGGAAGCTGGTGTAGCGCTCCTTCTCATAAGTCGACTGCGCCAGCAGCGCCGACAGCCCCGGCGCGCGGTACAGCCATTCCAGCGTCAGTTCACCCCGGTAGGTGGGCCACGACATCACCTGCATCAGACCGCAGATGTTGTTGAGCGCCGTCACGTAGTAGATCAGCAGCCGTTCCAGCGCGAACGAGAACAGGCTGTCGAACTTGTACTGGTAGAACGTGATCCATGAACGGTTGTATTCGAACAGCGCGAAGAAGACCGGCGCGCCCAGGATCGTGAACACCGGAAAGTGCCTGCAGACCGCCGACACCAGCCGGTTGGTCCGCGAGTAGACGCTGCTGCCGTAGATCAGCACCAGCGGAAACACCAGTTCCAGCAGCGCGATCCGCTCCGAGTTGACGATCGCGCGGAACAATGCGAGCGCGAACAGCACGCCGGCATAGATCGCATGGCGCCGCGGCAGCCGCTGGTGAAGCAGGAAACGCGAGATCCCGTACACGCAGACATAGGCGATGCCGAACTGGGTCATCGTCGTGACCCCGCGCACGTTCAGGTTCGCTTCACGCAACGCATAGGTGGCGCCGGACTGGCCGGTCAGCGCGCCCAGCACCAGGCCGGGGCTGCGCACCAGCGCCGGTCCGAACCAGATCAGGTAGGCCAGCGCGGTGAACCAGAACAGGAACTCGAGCGCCCCCGGCCGGAACTGGAAGCTGCGCGGCGCGCACTGCCCGCGATTGCCGATCCAGGCGCCGATCATCATCGCGACCACCGCCCACACCGAGAGCGCGAGGAGGTAAGGCGAGACATAGTCGGGGGCGAAGTAGTTGTGCCCGTTCCTGGCGATGATGGAGCCGGCCGAAAGACCGATCAGCATCGCGGCCGGCAGCAGCACCAACGTTCCGAACGTGAGCGGATTCGCCCACCACAGGCGCTTCAGGCGTTTGAGGCGCATCGGCCGCATCGGTCGCATCAGCCGCATCCGCCGCATCAGGCGCCGGTCCGGCGCGTCCAGCGCATCAGCGATGCCCAGACCGGGGCGTCGCGGTCGATCGCGATGATCCGCCGGGCCATGGCCGGCGGCAGCAGCAGCACGCCGAGCGCCCACGCCTTCATCGTCAGCCGCTCGAACGGGGTGTAGCCCGGGCAGGCGGCCAGCGAATCGCGCATCAGCCGCCACAGCGAGGCCCGATCGTCATCGGGAAACGGATGCGCTTCGGGCGTGCAGGCCCAGCAGATGATGCGCTGGCGCACATGCGCAGGCAGCATCAGGAACGGGCCGCGCACGTCGATGCCGGACCGTTCGCGCAGCAGCGCCAGCGTGCGGTCCCGCGCGGTGGCGTTCAGCCGCACCTCGCTGCCCATGTCGGAACTGAAGTTGCCGCGATAGCCCGGCGCGATGGCCGGCCGCTTGCGGTGCAGGCGGTAGGCGCCCAGCGGGCGCCCGGTGTCGATCACGTCGCCGTGGAACGGCGCCGTCACGAACGGCACGGTGTCGGTGCAGATCGGCCAGTCCTGCGGCGCCACCGGGAAGTAGGGCGCGATCGCCGAGCGTCGATACAGGTTGCCGCTGCCGGGCGGCCCCGCGTAGTGGCCGAAGCGGCGGATGATCGGCTCCACGTCGCCCTGGTGACGCAGGTACGGCACCCTGCCCGGCAGGGCATTGCCGTCGGCGTCGATCAGCCTCAGCGGATACTGCACCTTCGCCGTGCCGGGGCCGGCGAGCCGCATGCAGGTGGAGATGGCGTCCGGGTCCAGCAGATCGTCGGCATCCAGCCACACGATCCAGTCGCCGTGGGCGGCCTCGAATCCCAGGTTGTATCCCCGACCCTGACCGATGTTGACCGGCTGGCGCCCGACGCGCACCCGGTCGGCGTAAATGCGGATCACGTCGGCGGAGTCGTCGGTCGACCCGTTGTCGACCACCAGCACGTCGATGTCGGGATAGTCCTGCCGAAGCGCCGACTCGATGGCCTGACCGACGAAACGCCCGTAGTTGTAGTTCAGGATCGCGATCGTGACTTTCACGGGCGACATCTTACTCCGGCAACTGGCTTAACGATGTTTTTCAAATAGCTGAACCGGATCTGTAACGAAATCCGACGGTTGCTCTCAGGCGAGAACATGCCGGTTTGTTTGACAGATCCGGCAGTGGACATCGGCGCGATCTGTTGATAATTTGCTTGCCCTCCCATCCCTGCTGCCGATTCGATGAGCGCCACCGCAATGCCCGCGCATGCCGCGATCCTGGCCGGCAATCGTGGTGTTCTCCGTTGGGTGTCAGGCCTGGTTCTGCCGTTCATCGCCGGCGCCTCGGTGCCGCTGGCGGCCGTGCTGTGGCGGGTGCCGGTGGACGAAGCGCATTGGCTGGTCGCCTTCCTCGTCTTCTTCATCCAGCATCCGGGCCGCTGGTCGCACCGGGTGGATCCGGGGGCCCAGATCATCACCCCCTGGCTGATGACGGCGGCACTGCTGCTGGCGGTCGGCCTGGTCACGAACAACATGCACCGGTTCGGCAACCGCGAGGTGTACACCTGGTTCCTGCTGATGCCGGTGCTGCAGGCGGCGGCGCTCTACCTGCTGCCGCGCGCGCTCGGTACGCTGATCCGGCTATGGCGCCGCGAGCATCGGGTGCTGGTGATCGGCGCCAATGCCACCGGCCTGGGCTTCGGCCGGGCGCTAGAGAATGATCCGCTCGCGCATTCGCGGGTCATCGGCTACTTCGACGATCGCAGCCTGGCGCGCATCGGCCCGACCGGCGGCATCGAGCCGGCCGGGCGGCTCGCCGATGTCGCCCGCGCGGCCAGCGAGGAGCGCATCGACCAGATCTACGTGGCGCTGCCGCTCGTGCCCCACTCGCGGGTCGCGGCGCTGGTCGAATCGCTACGCGACAGCACCGCATCGGTGTATCTGCTGCCGGACATCTCCGGCGTCGAGCTGATCCAGCCGCGGGTCGACACTCACGCCGGATATCCGATCGTCGGCCTGTGCGAGTCGCCGATGCAGGGGGTGATGGGCCTCGTCAAGCGGGCCTTCGACTGCGTCTTCGCGTCGTTGGCGTTGCTGGCGGTGCTGCCGCTGCTCGTCGTGATCGCGCTGGCCATTCGTCTGACGAGCCCCGGGCCGGCTCTGTTCAAGCAGCGCCGCTTCGGCCTGGACGGCTCGGAGATCGTCGTGTGGAAGTTCCGCACGATGACGGTGGTCGAGGACGGATCGTCGACCTACGCCCAGGCGGTACGGGACGACCCGCGCATCACGCCGGTCGGCGCGATGCTGCGCCGCACGTCGCTCGATGAGCTGCCGCAGCTCTTCAACGTGGTGCAGGGCTCGATGAGCCTCGTCGGTCCGCGGCCGCATGCGATCCGCGTCAACGAGAACTACCGGCGGCTCATCGCCGGATACATGATCCGTCACAAGGTGCGGCCGGGGCTCACCGGCTGGGCGCAGGTCAACGGCGCGCGTGGCGGCGACGACCTGGCGTCGATGCGGCGGCGCATCGCCTACGACCTGGAGTATCTGCGCAACTGGTCGTTCGCGTTCGACCTGAAGATCATCCTGCTCAGCGTTCGCGTGCCGTTCGCCGATTCGGCCGCCTTCTGAGCCGGCGCTCACGCCGGCGCGGCATCTATGTCGGCCAGCTCGCCATGCACCGGACTGCTGCCGGCGCTCAGCAGCGCTTCGTACTCGCTTTCGATCGCGCGGCACATCGTCGCGATGTCGTAGCGTTCCAGTTGCTGCACGCCGTCGTCGATGACGCGCTGCGCGAACGCTTCGTCGAGCAGAAGCCGGCGCGTCTGCTCGACGAAGGCCGGCACGTCGTCGGCGCTGCCGATCAGGCGATCGGCGAGCAGGATCTCGCGCGAGCCGGCATTGTCGACCGCGACGACCGGAACCCGGGCGCCCAGCGCCTCCAGCAGCACGTAGGGCAGTGATTCGTACCGGCTGGTGTGCAGCAGCACGTCCAGCTCCCCGAGCAGCGGCGCGGCATTGATCGCGCCGCGGAACTGCACGTGATCCGCGATGCCGGCGGCCCGACACATCCGCTCCAGCTCCGGCTGCCTGGGCCCGTCGCCGATCACGACCGCGCGCGCGTCCAGCCCCCTCTGCAGCAACTGCCCGAATATCCGCAGGAACGCCTCGGGGTTCTTCTGGTGGACCAGCCGCCCCACGAAGCCGATCAGGTACGGCGGGCCGGGCGGCCGTCGGGCCGCCGATGGCTGCTGGTCGAGCAGGGCCTGCACGTTCAGCCCGTTGGGAATGTGGCGCAGGCTTTCCGCGCGCAGACCCAACGCCCGGGCGTAATCGAACTCGGCACGCGACACCGCGATCACCCTGTCGTAGGTCGAGGCGATCATCCGTTCGGCCTGACGCAGTGCGAGCCGGCGCAGGCCCGACACCTCCGGATCCATGCCGCGGAACGCATGCGGCGTGAACAGCGTCGCCACCCGCTCGCCGCGCAGCCCGCGGGCGAGCATGCCGGCCTTCGTCGAATGGGCGTGCACGATCGAGAAGCCGCCGGCCGGATTGGTCAGATGCCGCAGCTCGCGCAGCGCGAACAGATCCGACGGATGCGGATAGCGTTTGACGTCGATCCGCGCCACGTCCAGAGGCCGCACCTGCCGCAGCTCCTCGATGAACAGCCGATCGGCCCGCGCCAGCGACACCACGAGCCGCACCGACCACCCGCGGGCCTTCAGTGCGTGGTAGAGGTCCAGCACGTGCCGCGCGGCGCCGCCGCCGCCGCATTCCAGCACCAGGTTGACCTTCGTCCGCGTCATCGTTCGAAGATCCGCTCGAACAGCGCCGCATAGCGGGCGGCCGCCTCGTCCCAGTCGAAGCGGGCGGCGGCGCGTATCCGCTCGTCGCGTGCCGCGGGCTGATCGCCCTGCGCGAGCATCCGCGCCATCGCGGCGGCGATCGCCTGGACGTCGTGCGGGTCGAGCAGCAGCGCATCGGCCGGGCTCACCTCGGGCAGCGACGTAACCGTGGATGTGATGATCCGCGCCCCGCAGCGCGCGGCCTCGACCACCGGCAGTCCGAAGCCCTCGTAGAGGCTGGGGAACACGAACGCCTGCGCGCCGCTGAACAGGGCCGCGAGCCGGTCATCGGGCACATCGCCGGCCAGCACCACCGAAGGGTCCTGCTCGACGCGATCGGCCGCCGCGAACACCCGCGGATTGGATGCGCGGCCGAACAGCACCAGGCGGGCCGCCGGCTGACCCTGCGCCCGCAGCAGGCGCCAGGCAGCCAGCAGGCGGTCGCTGTTCTTGCGCGGATCGTTGCCGTAGAAGGCCATCAGGTAGGGCACGTCGGCCGGCAGGCCCAGCGCCGCGCGCGCCGCCGCGATCTCGTGGTCGGGGCGCGCGTGGAACGCGTCGGCCACACCGGAGTGGATCGTCGTGACCCGCCGCGGATCCAGCCGGTAGTGATCGATCAGGCGGTGGCGCGTGAAGTCGGAGACCGCGACGATGTGCCGGGCCCGGCGCACCGTGAGCGCGGTCAGCACCCGATAGAGCCGCGCGAAGGTCGGCGAGAAATACTGCGGCACGTCGACGAACGCGATGTCGTGGATCGTCACCACCTGCCGGCCGATGGCGATCGGCGCCGACGTCGAAGGGCTCCACAGCGGCCGGCGGGCCACCCGCATCGCCAGCATCACCTGTTCCCACAGATGGCCGGCGAGGCCCGAGGCGAACCGCTGCGACGGGCGCACCTCGGTCAGTTCCAGCCGCCGGCCGATCTCGCTCGCCACCCGGCGCTGGCCATTGGACATCAGCAGCAGCACACGTCCGTTCATCACCATCGAAGAAACGACAGTGTTCAAACAGGCCTCCGGAGCTGGAAAAATAGTATATTCCTGACGGAAAGCTGACGAAGCAGCGGGCCGTTGCTTAGGCGAATACGCCCGTATCGTAAACCTTTCCCGGGCCCCGAATCTTAAGGACGTTCTGAAGGACCTATCCGGGCGATGCTTGTGTCGGAAATATTGACTCTTGAACGAGTCTCTTCAATAAAAAGTCACAAATTGGTTTCAATGCTCACGGGTCAATGAAAAGTTTCTCGACAACGGTGCAGGATGGTAGGCCGGCGGCCGCGATGGCCGACCGGAAGCCGCTGGTTTCGATCATCATCGACAACTACAACTACCGTCGGTATATCGGCCAGGCGATCGAATCGGCGCTCGCGCAGACCTGGCAGCCGCTCGAAGTGATCGTCGTCGACGACGGCTCCACCGACGGTTCGGCCGAGGAGCTCGAGCGCTGGAAGGACCGGGTGAAGGTCATCGTGAAGCCGAACGGCGGGCAGGCGTCGTCGTACAACGTCGGCTTCGCCCAAAGCTGCGGCGACATCGTGATGTTCCTCGATGCCGACGACCTGATCGAGCCCGACCCGATCGAGACGATCGTGCCGATGTTCACTGGGCGCACGGCGCGGGTGCAACACCGCCAGCGCCTGATCGACGCCGAGGGGAGGCCCACCGGCCAGGCGATTCCGACGCTGCTGTCCGACAACGGCGACACGCACGTGCTGACCGATTCGGGCTACCTGTACGCCTCGTCGCCGGGGTCCGGCAACGTGTACGCCCGCTGGGCGGTGGAGGGGCTGTTTCCGATTCCGCAGATCGACGGCGACGGCACCGGCGCCGACTTCTTCATCATCTATGGAAGCTGCCTGTTCGGCGAGCTGCGCGCCTGCGACCGGCTGCTGGGCAGCTACCGGGTGCATGTCCGGATCGGCTCCAGGCTCAGCTATATCTTCGGCAACCAGTCGAACATCGGCAACGAACGGGCGCGCCGGCGGGTGCGCGCCGCGCGTTTCATCGACTACATCCGCGAACGCAGCGGCGGCCGGATCGAGCTGCCGGCCACCTTGACCGACTTCTCGCACGAGAAGGAGGGCTTCGTGGCCGACGTGATGGCCGCGCCCACCCTCGGCGCGCGGTGGCGGGCCGCGCTGGCCAACGCCCGCCATTTCTTCCGGGCGCTGTATCTGATCCCGAACGGCTCGCTGATGTTCAAGGCGGTCGCCGCGTCATGGGCGGTGGGCGTCGTCGTGCTGCCGCGGGCACTGGCCAGCCGGCTGGGCTTGTACGGGTCGAATCCGGCCAGTCGCTGACGGCCCGGTCAGCAGGCGGCGGGCGTCCCGGCGTAGAGATTGCCGCTGCAGGCCCCGGCTGCCGGGTGCCGCGGCAGGTTCCATTCCACCGGCCTCGTCCCGACCCCGCTGATCCGGTTGCCGGTCACCTCGATCGCCGACACGGTCTCGGCTCGTGTCGGGGCCGGGCTGCCGCGCGGGCTGCCGATGCGGATGCCCGCGTAGGCCGCGCCGGCGATCGTGTTGCCGGTCACGACGACGCGGTGCACGCCCAGGTTCTCGACGATCGGCGCGCCGCGGTCGACGCCGGCCGGGATCAGCGCATGGATCTCGATCGCTCCATGCCCGGTGCGGCGCTCGCCGCTGTCGCCGGTCTGATTCTGCGTGATCGTGTTGCCGGTGATCGTCACGTCGCGCGAACCCCAGGTCTGGAACGACGATTCGCGCGCGACGATGATGCCGGCGGCCATCTGCGTGTCGCTGACGGTATTGCGCGCGATCGCGATGCGCTCGCCGCCGACGACGCTGATGCCCCGGCCCCACAGCGCATTCGACACCACGTTGTCGTGCACGTTCAGATCGCGGTTCACCGTCATCACCCGTTGCTCGGCGATCTGCGCGGCGCTCGCCGACCCGAGCCACCCGGGCGCGGGGCCGTACGACACCAGGCCGATGTGATCATCGCCGGTCTGCGAGATGTCGTTGAAGGCGATCTCGCCATCGCGTGAGCCCTGGGTGACATGGATGCCGTCCGACAGCGACCTCACGATGCGGTTCCCCAGGATCCTGAAGTCGCTGCCGCGGACCACGTAGATGCCCGCGGTATTGGTGGCGGCATGCTGCCGGCCGCCGTCCGCATGCGGGATCACCGCGTTGCCGGTGATCTCGACGCCCGACACCCATCGGCTCTCGTCGAAGTGCGGATAGATCGCGATCCGGCTCGCCCACGGCGTGGTGCCGCGTTCGCTGGTGACCGCCGTCAGCGTGAAGCAGCGCAGCGCCACCCGGTCGGCGGCGATGAACACCGCCTGCTCGTCCAAACTGGTGGCGTGCAGCCGCGCACCGGGCAGCCCGACGAGCTGCACGCCCGCGGTGCCCACCAGGATCCGGCGGGCGTGGCGATAGATCCCCGGCGGAAAGAGCAGCACCGCATCGGGGCCGGCCGCCCGGATCGCCTGCTCGATCGCCCCGGTCTGGTCCGACCCGCTGCCCGGTCGTACGCCGAAGCGGGTGACCGGCTGCCCATGGGGAAAGTGCGCCTTCAGGGAGGCTTCGGAACAACCGGAGGCGGGGGCCCGCGCGGTGGGGGCGCCGGACGTCGGGGCAGGACCGGGGGTGCCCGCCTGCTCATCCGCCCGCGGAGAGGACAACGGGAACATCAGGCCCGCCGTCACGAGAGCCGGGGCCGCGATCCGGCGCGCCGCGATCAGGGCGGCAGCATGGCCCGAAGGCCGTTTTACAGATCCGCAGAAAAGGGTGAAAATCTAAGGTTCTCCGAAAAGTCACCGAAACGGATTGTAGAGCCATTGACTGACGATAGAGTCGATCCGTCGCCCGGGCCCGGAGGCCCTGGCGATACCGCGAACGCCGACGCATCGCCGCTGGCCGCCGCGCCTGCCGCTCCTACGCTGTTTTCGTCGTTCGGCCTGGCCGAATCGATCCAGCGTGCCGTCTCCGAGCTCGGCTACAAGGAAGCCACGCCGATCCAGGCGCAGGCGATACCGGTGGTGATGCAGGGCCGCGACGTGATGGGCGCGGCGCAGACCGGCACCGGCAAGACCGCCGGCTTCGCGCTGCCGATCCTGCAGCGGCTGGTGCCGCAGGCCAACACCAGCGCGTCGCCGCTGCGTCACCCGGTGCGCGCGCTGATCATCGCGCCCACCCGCGAGCTGGCCGACCAGATCTACGTGAACGTCGCCGCCTATGCGAAGTACACGAACCTGAAGAGCGCCGTGGTGTTCGGCGGCGTCGACATCAAGCCGCAGATCGCCGCGATGCGGCAGGGCTGCGAGGTGCTGATCGCCACCCCCGGGCGGCTGCTCGATCACGTCGAGCAGCGCACGGTGACGCTGAACCAGGTCGAGATCTTCGTGATGGACGAAGCCGACCGGATGCTGGACATGGGTTTCCTGCCCGACATCCAGCGCATCATCAATCTGCTGCCCAAGAGCCGGCAGAACCTGATGTTCTCGGCCACGTTCTCCAACGAGATCAGGAAGCTCGCCGAGAGCTTCCTGTCGAGCCCGGTGTCGATCGAGGTGGCGCGCCGCAACGCGGCGGCCGACAACGTCGAGCAGCGCGTCTACCGGGTCGAGAACACGCAGGCCAAGCGCGCCGCGGTGTCGCAGCTCGTCCGCGAGCGCAAGCTGTCGCAGGTCATCGTCTTCACGAACACGAAGATCGGCGCCGGCCGCCTGGCGCGTGAGCTCGAGCGCGACGGCCTGAACGCGTCGGCGATCCACGGCGACAAGTCGCAGCAGGAACGGCTGGCCACGCTGGAGGCATTCAAGAAGGGCGAGATCGTCGTGCTGGTGGCTACCGACGTGGCCGCCCGCGGGCTGGACATCGCCGAGCTGCCGGCCGTCATCAACTACGACCTGCCGTATTCGCCGGAAGACTACATCCACCGGATCGGCCGCACCGGCCGCGCCGGGGCGAGCGGCGTCGCGCTGTCGCTGATGACCCGCGACGAAGAGCGGCAGCACGGCGACATCGAGAAGCTGCTCAAGCGCAAGCTGCCGGCGGAGACGCTGGTCGTCGAGGATCCCGAGCATGTGGCGCGTGCGGTCCGCGCCGAGAAGCGCGCCGGCGACGATCTTGCCAAGGCCCATCCGCGGCGGCCGTTGAACCGGCTGAAGCAGCCGATCCCGCCCCCGGTGGCCGGCTACTCGCGCGACGAATTCTTCTTCAAGCCGTACGAGCCGAAGCAGCCGGCCGATGACACGGCGGCATCCGGTGCGGCGGAAAGCGGCACCGCAGGCGGCGCGGGCGGCGGAGCCGGGGCCTTTGCCGGCCGCGGCCAGCCCCGCCGCGGCGCCCGCCCGGTACCGGCGCTGCTCGGCGGGCCGGTGGGCAAATCGTCCTGACAGTGCGCTCCCGATAGTGCGCACCAGCCGCGACTATCTGCTGCAGCTTCTGACGAAGCCGCTGCCGCGCCAGCGCTGGCTCGCGCTCGCGCTGCTGGTGTCGGCCGCGACGTACCTGATCTGGCACAGCAGCGATCACACCGCCGCCTCCCCGTTCTCGCCGCCGTGGGACAAGATCGTCCACTTCGTCTTCTTCGCCGGGCTGGCCTGCCTGGGCTGGGTCGTCGTCGGCGGCAGCGGCAACTGGAGCAGCCTCGTCGTGCTGATGATCGCCGCCGGCATCGGCGCGGCCGATGAAGTCACCCAGGGCATGAACCCGCTGCGGGTCATGGATCTCGAAGATCTCATCGCCGACGTCGCCGGCGCACTGGCCGCGATCGTCGTGCTGACCCGCATCTCCGGCAGGTTGCGAAGGCAGGGAGCCGGGTTGCGCGCCGCCGATCAGCCCGCCCGCTGATCAGCCCCCGTTCAGCGCCCTGCGCAGGAACGCGAACGTGTGCCGGTCGGTGCTGTCCTCGACCAGCAGCCGCTGCACGCCCAGTCCCGGGATCGTCATCGGCTCGAAGCGCCTGAGGCTTTCGATCGCGCCGATCGGCACCGGGTCCCGGTGAGGCACGTCGTTCCAGCCCATCACCAGCCAGCCGCCGGGCCGCAGCAGCGCGTGGCAGGCGTCGAACGCGCGTTCGCAGTCCGTTGCCCGATCCAGCCCGTGCCCGTAGACGCCGTTGCAGACGATCGCTTCGAAGGTGCGGTCCTGCTCGAACCGCGGCAGGTCCTGCAGCAGTGCCACATGATGATGCCCGGCGACGCCGAAGCGTGCCCGCGCCGGATCGGAATCGATCGAGGTGCAGCGGCAACGCGGCAGCAGCTTCGCGTAGTGCGCCGCATACCAGTCGCAGCCCACCAGCAGCACCCGGCCGCCGGCGGCGAACGCATCGACCTGCGGCAGGATCCGTCGCTCCAGCACCAGCCGGTCGGGAATATGCAGCCGCGCCGGCAGATCGAGCAGCCGGCGCACGCGCACGTTCAGCGCATGCACCGCGCCGCGCAGGCCGCGCTCGGCGAACTTCGAGGCAAGGGTCCGGGCTGTCATCGGGCCCGATTGTTCGGCAGCGGCCGCAGCGCCGCGCGGCACTAAGTCACGTCTGCCTGAACACCTGGACCGACTGGATCAGCATGCCCGCCTGGTCGCGCAACGCGCTCGAGGCGGCCGCCGCTTCCTCCACCAGCGCCGCGTTGCGCTGCGTGGCCAGATCGAGCTGAGCCACTGCCTGGTTCACCTGGCCGATGCCATGCGACTGCTCGCTGGATGCTGCCGAGATGCCGCCGATCAGCCCCGTGACCTTGCCCACCTGCTCGACGATCTCGCTCATCGTGCGCTCGGCCTCGACCACCTGCCGCGCGCCCACGTCGACCTTGCCGACCGAATCGATGATCAGTTGCTTGATCTCGCGCGCAGACTGCGCGCTGCGCTGCGCCAGGCCCCGAACCTCGCTCGCCACCACCGCGAAGCCTCGGCCTTCCTCCCCCGCACGCGCCGCCTCCACCGCCGCGTTCAGCGCCAGGATGTTGGTCTGGAACGCGATGCCGTCGATCACCCCGATGATTTCCGAGATCTTGTGGCTCGAATCGCTGATCTCACCCATCTGGCGAGCGATGCTGCCCATCATCACGCCGCCGCGCGCCGCCACCTCGGACGCCACCGCCACCAGCGAACTGGCCTGCGCCGCCGTCTCGGCATTGGTCTTCACCGTGGCGCTCATCTGGTCCATCGACGCCGCCGTCTGCTCCAGGCTCGCGGCCGACTGCTCGGTGCGCTCGCTCAGATCGGAGTTGCCGCTGGCGATCTCCGCGGTGCCGCGCTCGATCTGCGCGATGCGGCTCACCACGTCGTCGGCGAACGCCTTCTGCTTCAGGCCCGTCTGGTTGATCGCCCGCAGCAGCGCACCGATCTCGTCGATGCGATCCAGGTGCAGGTCACGGATCGTGCCGTTGGCCACCCCCTGTGCATGCCGCGCCACGCTCTCCAGCGGCCTACCGATCTGCTGCTCGAGGAATGCGCATGCCGCCGCCAGCGCCACCAGCGCGGCGCCGGCGCCCACCGCCAGCAGACCGGGCGGCAGCCCCGCCGCCGCCAAGGCGGCCAGCGGCGGCAGTGCCGCCAGCATGCCGCCCAGCCGCAGCCGCCAGCGCACCGGCATCGTCTTTCCCATCGACCGCCAGGCCCAGGCCCCGGTGCGCACGATGACGCCGCGGCGAAACGCGAGACCGGGCCTGCGCGATTCGCGGAACAGCCGGTACAGCGCGTCGGCCGCCTGCACCTCCTGCGGCGTGGGCGACGTGCGCACCGACATGTAGCCTACCGTGCCACCTTCCCGCTCGATCGGCGTCGCGTTCGCACGCACCCAGTAGTGGTCGCCGTTCTTGCGGCGGTTCTTGACCAGCCCGGTCCACGAGTAGCCGGCCTTCATCGTCGCCCACATGTCGGCGAACGCCTCTCGCGGCATGTCCGGATGGCGCACCACGTTGTGCGGCTGGTCGAGCAGCTCGGAATAGTCGAAGCCGCTGACGTCGACGAACGTCGCGTTCGCGTAGGTGATGTTGCCCCGCATGTCGGTGGCCGACATCAAGGTCTCGTCGGGCGGGAAGTGATGGACCTGCTGGGTGACGGGTTGATTGTTTCGCACGGATCGTCCTTTGGCTCCCTCCCACCGGGCGGAAGAGAGAACAGGTATGGAGATACCGGCTTATTGTGCGACGTGGAATTTTCCGGCTAAAGAACGATCAACCCTGTTTCAGTTCTGCTAAAAGACAAATTCGTTCTTTTTGGTACGTAAGGATTCCCATCGGTATCCACCGGTCGAAGGCCTCGCCGGCACCCAGGCGCTGCAACGTCGCGCGCTGTCAGGCGGGTTCGGCCACCTTGCCCAGCAGCCGCCGCGGATGCACTTCGGTCAGCAGCTTCGCCGCTTCCTCGCCATACCAGCCGGTGACCGCCTCGCGCGCTTCCCGCAGCAGCGGCGGGCGGCTGCGCAGATTGTGCGCATCGGTGGCGATCAGCGACACCCAGCCGGCATCGAGCAGCGCCCGTGCCGTCTGCTGCGCGGGCTTGCCGAACGCGCCGATCACCGAACCGGCAGTCAACTGCAGTTGGCAGGCGCCGCTCTCGACGAACGGTTGCAGTCGCCGCCAGTCGCGCATGACGTCTTTGTTCCGTTCCGGGTGCGCCAGCACCGGCATGATGCCGCGGCGGCGCAAATAGCACAGCGCCTCCAGCGATCCGGCCGGCACTTGCTCGTGCGGCAACTCCACCAGCAACGCAAGCTGCCGCCCCCATTGACCCAGGATAGGTAATTCGCCGCGCGTCAGCAACTCCATCGATTCCGGCAGCAGCCGCACTTCGCTGCCCAGCGACACCTCTAACGCAATGCCTTCCTCCAGCAGCCGCTGGCGGAATTCGAAGAACACCGGCTCCAGCGTGCTGCGGGTATTGTCGAACTGACCGGGATGGATATGCGGCGTCAGCACCGCCTCGCGGATGCCGTTGTCCATCGCCGCGCGCGCCAGCGCCAGACCTTCGTCCATCGTCTGGGCGCCGTCATCCACACCCGGGAGGTAGTGACAGTGAAGATCGATCATCGGCGACGCATGAACCCCTTGCAGCGCGGGGGCACAGCATCGCAGCGTGGGGCGGAACCTGTCAAACCAGGGGTTATCGGCAATGCCGCAGTGGCCGCAGCCACCGTCAATTCCGGTCCGCCCCCGCTCCCAGCACCCGCCTCCATTGCTCGAACCGGAACCGCCGATCCAGCTCCAGGTCGAATAGTCGCCGGGCGTTGCGCCCCATCACCCTGACGCGATCGGGCGAATCCGCCCACAGCCGCACCAGTCGTTCGATCTGCGTCGAATCGCCCGGTTCCACGGTACTGCCGCAGTCGGCCCGCAGGATCTGCAGCGCGAGCTCGCCCGACGCGGCACCGATGAACAGCACCGCACGCCCGGCCGCAGCGATTCCGTAGAACTTGCTCGGAACGATCAGGCCTTCCAGCGCCGGCCGTAGCGACGCCACGTGCACATCGGGAACTGTCAGGCTTTCGCGCAGGCGCTCGCGAGGCTGGAAGGGCTTGAACACTATGTTGCTCAGGCCTCTGCGCCGAGCCTCAGCCTCGACGAAGGTCCGCTGTTGTCCGGCGCCGATGAACAGGAACACGATCCGATCCTCGTCGCGCAGCCGCTCCGCCGCCTCCAGCAGCGTCTGGAATTCGTGCGCGCGCCCCATGTTGCCCGAGTAACCTATCACGAATCGTCCTTGCAGACCCCAGGCTGTCCGCAAGGGATGGTCGGGTCCGGCCCAGGGACGGATGGCCACGCCATCCGCCCAGTTCGGAATGCACTGAATCGTCGTCGAGGGGATCGAACGACCGCGAAGCCGATCGGCCATGCGCTCACCGATGACGACGTTCGCCATCGCGTGTCTGGCGGTTGCATCACGCATCCATACGAGCAACCGTCCGACCCGCCCCGCGAGCAACGGCACCGCGAGCTCGATCGCGACTTCGGGGAACAGGTCCTGCAGCCAATTCACCGTTCGGGCGCCACGCAGCCTCGCTACCGCAGCCACGACAATCGATATCAGCGGCGGGTCCGTCTTGGCGACGACGATCGATGATCGGTCCGCGATGCGCAGCAGCCGCATGGCGGCCGTGAGGTAGAACGATAGATAGTCCATCGCCCGTCCTGACAGGTGCCCCCGTCCGAACGTCGTGGTTCGCACACGATGAACGGTTACGCCGTCGAGGTTCTCCTCGCTCGGCAGTTCGTGGCAGGGATCATCGAGCAGCTGTTGGCTGGTCACGATGTGGACCTCTGCACCGGCCGCCGCTAGATGGGTGGCGAGATCGGTCAGCATCTGGCTGGTGGCCGATTCGTCCGGGGCGTAGTAGCGGTTGACGAAAACGATCTTGGCCACCGTGGCTCAGCCCGTGTGCAGACCGGGCCGATGACCCAGGGACACTGCGACCAGTCGATCGGCGACCGCTGCCCAGTCCCTGGGCAACCGCGCCAGCCGGTCTTGCCACTGCGGATACCACCCGGATACCAGTCGCCGGTGAAGCGACACGATGGCCCTGCCGAGCGAATCGGCGTCGTCATCGGCAAAATACACCGCCTGGTCCCCGCAGAGATTGCGCGCATACGGCAGATCCGGACAGATGATGGGCAACCCGAGGCTCATGGCTTCGACGAGCGGCAGGCCGAAGCTCTCGAGGCGCGAGACGAACAGCAGCGCGTGCGAGCGCCGATACTCGAACAGGCACTCAAGCTCTGACAGCCGGCCGACGGACCTGAACATCGGCCCGTCCAGACCGTCGACCTCGTCGCGTTCGAGCGTCACCGTGATCCGGTCGATCACGTCCAGTTCACCCAGGCGGCGCAGCAACGCGTGATTCTTGTGATCATAAGCTGCGGACGGGTAGAACAGCCGCAGCCGGCCGCCCGTGAGTACCGGGCGGACCGGCGCCGCGCTCGCATACAGCGTCGGTGGCGGATGTCCAACCACCACCCGCTTGTGCGCATGCGCAGGGA
>DAISWF010000024.1:0-15264 GCA_036826495.1 Burkholderiaceae bacterium | reverse complement strand
CCGCCACTGGAACAGCGCCTCCAGAAATCCGCCCTGCACCACCACGGAATCCACCCAGCGCAGATTGTGCGCCAGCACCCGCCGCCCGATCGCCATCCGAAGGCGCAGCCCCGTTGCGACCTGTTCCTCGGAAACCAGCAAGTTGGGACTGTGCAGCAGCAGTGTCTGCCGTTCGATGCCGCGCAGGGGGAGATCGCCGAGCACCAGCACCGCCTGCTGCGACATGCTGCGAATCGGTGGACGAAGACACTCCACCAACCGAGAAGCCGCCTTCGGCAGGCTGCGCCGATAGTGTTGCACCTGCGTGGCCTCGCGCCGCCGCACGTAACCGGTAAGCTCGCCCTGGTCGGGCAGCAGCAGCGTCAGCGCCGAGATCCGGGCGCTCTCCTCGATCGCCGGCAACAGCGACTGAGCCAGGCGGACGGCCCCCAGCCCGACCACATTGGTGGCATGCACGATCAGCGATGGCCTCATCAGTACCATTTGCAGGCCGGGGGTTCGGCGCGGTTCCCTTCTGCGAAGGCCACGCATTCCAGCATGTACCGCGCGGCGTACTCCGGACGGATGATGCGGGCCAGTTCACCACAGTTCGCCGCCCAATCCCCGAGCACCCGGGGATCTTCGCAGATCTCGTGCAGCACGCGAAAGAGGCCTTCCCCGCCATCCGCGGCGAATACCTTCCCGCAGCGCCAGCGACGAATCATCCCGGCGGCCCCGACCGCTTCGCTGCAGACCACCGGCACGCCCGCCAGCACCGCCTCGTTGACCACCACACCCCAGCCATCGTACAGGCTCGGCAGCACGAGCAACTGGTACTGGCGCAGCACCGAGACCGCAGTGCCGAACGGAAAGCGGCCGTGCAGCTCGATCCCCGGGCCGCGAACTTCCGCGGCCTGCGGTCCGCTGCCATATACGTGCAGTTCCAGTCGCACGCCGTTCGCGTTCACTCTGGAGACCGCCCGGCAGAGTTCGGCAATTCCTTTGATCCGCAGCAGGTTGCCGACGAAGGCGCATCGGACAACGCCGTCGGACCGGGGTGAGCGCACCGTCGGATCGGCCCGCGACATGGGCGGGCCGCTCACGAAGTAGCCGAACGGAAAGATCGAACTACGGAGAAAACCTGCTTGCCCGAACTGGCGCACCGCCAGCGGCGAAATGGCGAACATGCCCCGTGTCACCCCGCCGAACAGCGCTCCGTAGAGGCCGTAAAGCCAGGGCCGCAGCAATTTGCGCATCGAGCCCGATAACTGCCCTTCGGTGAAGAGCAGGCCCGCGGCGGATTCAGAGTACGGCTCCGATACGATGTAGATACGCACCGACAGCATCCGTGCCATGCACAGAATCACTACCGATCGCCAGGATCCGAAGGGGGCGTGGAAAATGTGGCATCTGTCCCGATACGCCCGGAGCGTCCGCCAAGCCATCGCCGGCCAGCCGAATCCGCTGACCTCCTTGAGGTCCAGGTCCGCCGGCAGGTCCTTCGACCAGCCCTGCGCGGTCCGGTGCGCCAGTTCGCGCGCGAGGATCCGCACCGGCATTCTGGTACTGCAAAGCGACTGCAGTGCGCGTTGGGTCTCGGACTGGTGTTCCGTCAGTACCAGATGCCACGAAACCAGAGCCGGGTATTCAGCCATGGGTTCGTGCTCGCCGGGCGCCGGCCGGAAAGAGGAATTCGTTCAGCCGGCCACCGACGGACTGCTCTGCGCACTTCTCCATGACGGCCATCCGTCCCCTGGCTGCGACCTGCGCCGCGAGCGACCGATCGCGGACGGTTTGCTCCAGGGCCCGCGCCAGCTCGTCGGCACTGTCGCCGCGCAGGTATACCGCCCCATCGTCGCCGAGGACACTCCGGACGTCGCTCACGTCCGTTGTGATCACCAGCTTGCCGGCGTGCGCGAGTTCGATCACCTTCGAGGGGAAGGTGGTGCTCGCGTAGGGCCCCTGACTCAGCTTCAGTGAAAGTCCCACCGACGCACCTGCCAGGATTTCGAGGTACCGCTGCCTGGACGTCGCACCATGGCAGTGGATGACGGGCGGACGCGGGTCGGACGCGGCCGCCTGCAGCAGTTCGAGTCCCGGCCCTTTGCCGGTGACGGCGATCGACAGTTCGCGCGTCCAGGGTGCCCCGGCCTCTCTCAGGCGTCGGACGGTTTCGACGAGCAGATCGGCTCCGGTCGCCTTCTCCAGCGTGCCGCCCAGCAGCGCGACAACGGGACGGCCGATGGCCGGATCGGGTTCGGCGGCATCGGGAACCGATCCATAGTAGACCAGCGTCGGTACTGCGCGCGTGCTTTGACCGAGGTCTCGGCAGGCGAGCAGCGCGCGCTGCGCGAGCCGATCCAGCGCGCGATCGACGGCGCGCTGGACCCGGTCGTAGATTGCGCGCCCGCCGATGTGTGTGGGTGCATCCTCCAGGTCGAGCACGACGGTCATCCCCATCAGACGCGCCAGCAGCACCGTGATCGAGTACAAGGGAACGCGGTTGTAGAAGACAAGTGTGCAGCCCGAGGATCGCCGCTTCAGACGTACCAGGATCAGCGCCGGAGCGAACAGCGATAACAAGTAGGTCAGCAGCGGAACGTGCGCGAAAGGAGCGTAGGCGATGGCCGCGCCGCGTGCTCGAACCACGTGCCATCCATGCCACTGTCCCGACCCGTCCTGTCGTCCGCGTCCCAGGCTGAGCACCACCGGCCGAACCCCGGCGGTCCGGATCGCCCGCGCGAGCCCCAGCACCTTCACCGTAGCGGCCGGACTGTCCGTAGTGATCCGCCGCAATGAACGGGTCACATCGTCGACCGCATTGCACAGAACAATCAGCCGATTCATTCGGAGGTTGCCAGGTCGCGGAGCAGCTTCGCCGGCGCACCGCCGACCAGCGAGTTCGGCGCAACGTCCCGGGTGACGACCGATCCGGCGGCGACGATCGCGCCGCGGCCGATCGAGACGCCTGCCAGGATCAGCGAGCCGCCGCCGATCCAGCAGCCGTCTTCCACCGTCACAGGCCTTGCCACGGGTGGGCCGGCCCGCCTGGTGGCGTCGCCGATCGTGTGCGTACCGGTCATCACTGTGACCTTGGGGCCGATGTCACAGTTTGCCCCAATGCGGATAGGCACCTCGGCGTGGGTGAAGATCGTCGCCCCAGGGCTGATCCAGGTGCCCCTATCGATGGACAGCTCTCCACGGCCGAAGATCCAGGCGGGGCCGCAGAAAGAGACGCGCTCGCCCAGCCGGATGCCTGCCCATCGCAGCATCATGCGCCGCAACACGAAAAAGCGAGTCGGGGGCAGGGCCAGAAGCAGAAGATTGATCAGATGTCGAATCATAAGTATGGAGCGGCCTTCTGTACCTTCGCACATACCGTTCGAACGGCTTCCTTTCACAATGCGTTTAATCGGTGCAAAGCCGGATTGCTTTGTCCGGTTCCTGGCCGCATGCTAGAAGGGTGAACGTCGCTCAGAGGTAAAGAATGGATCGCAGCGGATGGGGCCGATTCAAGATCGGCGCCCTGCGTTCGGGGTTGATGGCAGGAATAGCGGTTTTGTTCATCGGCATCCTCGGGCTGGCGAGTGACTGGCGCTATGCCGGGGATCTGTGTGGCATCGGGCTGACGCTGATTCTGGTCGTTGTCGTCGCCGTGAGTTCCACCGAGCTTTCCGGCCGCAAACGAGTCCGACGCAGAAGTGCCCGAGCCACCACGCAGGATCCGCTCGCCGAGCCGTCCACCAAATTCCGCACCGGCAACTAGTGGAGCCGCCAGGCGTTCGGCACGCTGCTTCGCGCACTGACCATCGACAGGCTTGAGTCCCCGCTCGACAGTCCCCATGCGCCAGTCCTTCCGCTGCAGCGTCCATGTACTTCCTAAAGCCTTCAACGATTCCCACCGCAATGCTCATATGACTTGTTTACATGCCCGTATAATCCCTTGATTCTTATGACACGCTAAGACTGGCCCTGCAGCACTCAGCGTTGGGCGGGTCAGCCGTAGTCGCGAAAGTAATTGTTCGCCAACTGCAGCAGCGCAGCCTGAAACACCTGGGTCATGATTCGAATTCCTTCCTCGTTCGGGTGCAGCCCGTCGGTGGTAGCCGCCCTCGGCAGAACCGGCGCAGCCCCCCCCGTCGAGAGGACCTGATCGAAGTCGCAGACGACGATGCCCCGTTCGGCCAGGGAGCGAATGTCGGCATTCAGTTCCTGGCGGTGAGCGTCCGCGGAAGCCGGCCACTTGTGGGGCAGGCCGGTAGTGATCACGGGCAGCGCCCGATTCTGCGCACAGAGATCCAGGATGTATGCCAGGCGCGCCCGCGCCGCATCCACGGATTCCCTCGAAGGCAGGCCGTCGTTGGGGCTGAACGGAGAATACACGACGATCTGCGGACGCATGCCCGCCCGGAACATGTCGGCCATTCGGCCAGCAATGTCTTCGGTGGTACGCCCGGAACCCCCGAAATTGGCCCAGCACACTGGTCGAATCGGCGTCGAGATGGCCGCACAAGCCCGGTGCCCCCAGCTCGAACCCATCACCCGAATGCCGGCTCCGCTGCCATCGGTGATCGAATCTCCGAACCCGGCCACGGTCAATGCCGTGCCGAGCGCATAAAACTCCAGGTCGATCGCCAGTGCCGGATAGACATCCCCTCGACCGAATGCTGCCGGCGACTGGGTGACCGAGTCGCCGCCACTGGCCGCGCAGAAGTAGTGGCGGTTCAGCGTTCGTGCATCGGACACGCCCCACTGCCCGACGTCGAAGGCTCCCCCGTCCGTCACGGTCACCGCGTTTCCGGGCACGAAGACGCGCGCGAAGATGTACGGCCGTGGATCGCCGTCGCTTCGCGCCACCGACCGGACGGCGATGAGATCGCTGAAGGTCACGCTGGGCCGATTCAACGCGACATGCGCCGGCAGGTCGATCTGAGCCGATCCGCCGAACGCAGCCGCGAGCCATCGGCCGGTCGGTGCCGCGCGCTGCGCGCTCGCCGAAGCCGCCACTGCGACGCCGCCGATCCGGACCGGTTTCGCGTGTGCGTTCTTCAGCACCACCCGCACTGCGTAGAACGGGCACTCCGCCGTCATGACCGACTGCCAGCTTCGATTGGCGAAAGCCTCTCCGCTGGCGGCGACCAGCGTCTGGGTCATAGAGCGGTAGGTACGCGGAGACTGGTTGTAGTCCCCGGAGACGACGCCGTTTCGCTGCGGCCCGCCGGGAACTGCCTGCAGCGGGTCCGTGCTCGCCACGATGCGCTGGTCGCGGGGCCGATCCGGTCCGCTTGACTGCACCTGCCAGTTCTGTGCGCAGTGCTCGAAGTAGGTTGCATTCCAGACCCACTGGTGGCACTTGGAACCGACGAAGACACCGACCGCAGGCCCCTGGATGCACATGCCGTCCATCGTGTTGCCGATGGCCAGTTCGGCGCTCGCGTCGCAGTGGATTCCGAACGCTGCACCAGCATTGTTCAGGTACCAGACCGAGCAATGGTTCGCATTGAAGGCGGCCCCCAGCTTGAACACTTTTCCGGAGATGTTCGCGCCGTTGGTCCAGATGTTCTCGATTTTGCACCCGAATGTATACGCGAAGTCGAAGGCATCGATGAAGGTACCGCCTTCCAGCCACAGGTCGCTGACCCGCGACACGCAGCAGAAGTCGAACTTCAGCGCCGTTGCCGCGCGCCCCGCGACGGCGAAGCTTTCCAGGGTGACGTGTTCGACCGGGTTCGGACCGTGACCGGTGCCCGCGGACAGGAAGGCGCCCCCTTTAGGATCGCTGGCGACCAGTACGCTCGACTTTCCGCACCCGCGGATCACCGAGCCGCTGCGCAGCGTCAGCGCGTTCAGCACATGCCGGCCCGGGTCTATCCAGATCGGTCGCCCCGCATCGATCGCCGCCTGGACGGCCCGCGTGCGCGCCTCGACGCTGGAGCGCCCAGCGTCCTCGCCCTGAATCGCTGACAGCACAACGAAGCCTGGAAGGGCCGGTGCATCCACTCCGGTTCGAGACCCTGCAGCGGCCGATCCGGCGCGGGCCGTCTGGCCGAGCGCCCGGGCATCGATCGTCGCCGCGGGTACGCCGGCAGCGATCATCCTTAGGAACGAAGCGCGATCCATGCTCGACTACCTTATCGGCAGGGCCAGCCGGAACGGCGCCCATATTGCCCGAAGCTGCCACACCGTCAGTTGCCGGGTGTGCGCTCGCAGGGCAGGACACACCACGTTGCAGACCACCTGCGCCAGCAGCGTAGTCCACGCCGCGCCGACGATGCCGTACCGGGGAACGCAGAGGTAATTGACGGCCGTCGATACGACGGCCGCTACTGCCGTCGACCATGCGATGAACGATTGCATGCCTTCGGTCACCAGCCACCGCTGGCCGGCCAGGCCCACGGCGGTGACCACCCCGGTCCAGACCAGGATCCGGAATATCTCGATCGACGCATCGAATGCGCGGCCGAACACCAGTGCGACAATATACGGCGCAACCAGTCCGAGCGTGACGGCCATCGCGACACCGACCCACAGCACGAATGCGATCAGCCGCTGCATCCGCTGGTGATAGATCTGCAGACCCTGCTGCTTCGACGAAATGATGGCCGGGAACAACGAGGCGGTAACGGCGGTCGGAACCACCAGGCAGGCGTCGCCTAGCTGGACGGCGGCCGCATAGAGCCCCAACTGATGGCTTCCGGCAAGATGACCGATGAGAATCTGATCGACCCGAACCAGCAGCATCAGGGCGAACCCCGCGGCCATCAGCGGCCAGCTCGCCGTGAGTAGCCGCAGCATGGTCGAACGATCGGCACGCCATGCCGAAATGCGTGCCCCCGTGCGCCTGTACAGGATCGCGAAACCGACGGCGAAGCTCACCGCATCGAAGATGATCGCCCAGCCGAAGGCGACCAGCGGAGCATCCATCCAGACCAATGCCAGCCTGAGTGTCCCCGCGCTGAGCAGATTGCCCAGGCTCGCGAACGCGTACAGCCGCGATTGGGCCGTGCTCTGAAAGTAGAAATCGATCACGTAGGTGGCCTGGATGATGGTGGACGCCGCCACGAGGGCGACGAGCCACCGCACCTCGGTAGTCCAGTCGGCGACCACGCCGATCGCTGCCATGGCCAGATTGAGCACCATGCTGCCCGCCACCTTCAGGAAGAAGGCGCTTCCCAGAATCCGTTCGCGATCGCCTGGATTTCGAACGAGTTCCTTGACGACCACCGCGTCCAGGCCCAGCGACGAAAGGGCCATCAGCAGTCCGACCGAGCTCTGTGCGTAGCTAAGCTGACCGAAGCGATCCGCTCCTAGATAGCGGACCACTGCCGCGCCCACCACCAGCCAGGCGAGCATCCGCACGATCCGTTCGGCCATCATCCATAGAGCGTTGACGCCATAACGCCGGTAGCCTGCCCGGTTGCTGGCCAGTTGCCAGCGATGGCGCAGACGGCGAAGCGGCCCGCTTTGCGGCGGCAACCGCTACCCCTGGCCGCGTCCGGCCGGCCGATCGGTTGTCGCAGCCAGGACCTGTTCGAACCGACGGGCGGCGACGCAGCAACCCATGACGAAATAGAGCGCGATCTGCCCGGAATAGGATCCCGCCGTCGGCGCGATTGCCGTGGCAGCGAAGTAGGTCACCAACCAGAAGGCCAGCAGTCTGGACGAAGCGGCATGTCGCAACCGCCCTGCGGCGAGCAGGCTGGCAAGACCGAGTGCGAACGGCCAGTAGCGAAGCGCGAGCCCGGCCAGGCCGCCTTCGTAGTAGGCTTGGAAGAACGAGCTCTCGAAATGCGTGGACACCGGTCCGCCCTCCGCGAACATTTCCAGCGTCGCCCCCAGTCCGTGACCGAGAACCACCGTGTCGTCCGGACCGAGCAGCATCGCTACGCCCTTGCCCCACAGATGAAGCCGGATGTCGTTTCCCTCGTCGGCCGAAGAAAACGCATTCTCGATCCGGTCGGAGATCACCAGCGCGTGATCGCCCGAGGCCAGGACGGCCGCGACGATCAGGGCTACCGCAACGCCCACGACCAGCGACATGGATACGGCACGCCGCTCGCCGGCCCGCAGGATCTGTGTGCACACCAGCAGTATCCACAAGCTCTGGAGCAACCAGATGGCGCGGGTCAGCGTCGCCAGCCCGCCCAGATAGATGATCGCGATGCCGACCAGCGCCAGCATGCGGTGATGGTGGCGCGTCGCATGCAGATAGATCAACTGGCAGGCCAGGATGCCGAGCGAGAGGAAACCATAGCCGGTGCTCGGCGAATCGAAGGGGAACATCGCCCGACGGAACGTGATGTCTCCTACCGCGAATGGCGCGATGTCCGGGTCGCCGCCGGCTTCGAGATACATCGATCCGGACAGGTCGAGCGCATAGTCTGCGATCAGCCCCGCGCCGCAACCCACGCTGACCACCGCGATCAGGCACAGCACGGCGAACAGGCGGTCCCGGCCGATCGCCAGCGCCGGCAGCACCGCGAACGACGCAAAACCCCCGTATGCCAGGGCAGCATAGGCGGCGCGACGGGGTCCTATGCCGCCGATCCAGACGGAGGCCGCGCACAGCAGCAGCAGCAGCGACAGATGGGCGGCCAGGGCGACCGGAACCGGGCCGAGCAGTGGTGCGGCACGGTCGTCTGTCCTGACGATCCATGCGAAGCTGACGATCAGCAGCAGCAGTGCATACGCCTGCTTCCAGGCCACGAAAGGCGAACCCATCAGCAGCAGATTCAGCGGAAGTGCCCACGGGATCAGGACCAGGCCGGCGAGCCACAGGGGCAGCATCCAGTTCGACGACGCAATGATCCGCCCCGGCTGCCGGGACGGATGCTCACCGACAGCAGTGCTTCCCCACGTCTCACTCGGCGGCACCGTAGGCCTTGCGATATCCGAAGCGTCTCAGCCCCGAGTGGTTTCCGAAGTACCGATCAGCGACCTTCAAGTCGATCTGGCTCAGCACCACGCCCAGCACCGGGATAGCCGCCGCCTGGAACCGGTCGAGCGCCCGCCGGGCCACCGGCACCGGGGTCCGCGCGGCCCTGACGACGAAGATCACGCCGGTGGACAGCCTGCCCAACACCAGGGCGTCGGAGACAAGCTGGACCGGCGGACAATCCATGATCACCAGATCGTATTGCCCCTGGAGAGCACTGAGCAACACCTGCATCCGATTCGAGGCCAGCAGTTCGAGCGGCCGGGGTGGCTTGATTCCTGCCGAGATGAGATGAAGCGGCGACCCCGGCACGGTCAGCAGGCACTCCTGCAGGCTCGCTGTTCCGGAGATCAGATCGGACAGCCCCTTCTGCCCCTGCGGGAGATTCAGCGCACCGGCGAAGGCTGGGCGCCGCAAGTCGGCTTCGATGAGTAGCACGCGGCGCGCTTCTGCCTGCGAGAGAGCATAGTTCAGGGCGAAAGTTGTCTTACCTTCCGACTCTTCGGACGAAGAGATCGAGATGATCTTGCGCTTATGCTCGATCGCCGTCAGCAGGACCGCGGTCGATGCGGTCCTGATCGACTCGGCGAACACCTCATCGGGATGATCGAATACCGCACGATATGCGCCCCGCGCCCGCGCCCCCTGGAGCGCCGGCAGCGACGACAGCAGTGGAAATCCGAGCCGGCTTTCGACATCTTCGGAACGGCGGATCGTGTTGTCGAGCCGATGCCGCACGACGGCCGCGATGGCGGCCAGGACGACACTTGCGAATACAGCGGATGCGATCAGTCGGGCCCGCGCCGGCTTCGCAGGGATCAGCGCCGCCACCGCGGGATCCACGATCCGGGCCGTGGCCGCCTGCGTATCCCGCGTCGCATTCGTCTCTTTGTATCGGGACAGAAATGTCGTATAGAGTTGCCGGTTCGACGCTACTTCGCGCTCGAGCGGCCCGAGCTGGAGTTCCTTCCGATTCAGGTCCTGGATCGTGTTCTTCGACTGACTCAAAGCGTCCTGCATGGAACGCTCGGTCGCGCGCGCGACGTTGTATTCCTTGACGATGCTGGCAACCACCGTCTGCGATTGCCGGCGTGTGTTCTCGCGTGCGGACTGCAGTTCGCTGAGTGCGGACGCGTACAGTGGATGGGCAGTGCCATAGCGCTGAGAAGCATCCGCGAGTCTGCGTTCGGAATCGGCTTCGTACTCCTTGGCCTTCTGTACAGACGGATTCTTCAGCACCGAAGGGGCGGTCTCTATGCTTCGGGACTCCCCCGCCTTGACCTGGTTGTAGGCCTCCTCGGCCTCGGCGCGGCGGACCCGCGCCTCGACCAGGCGCTGGGTCAGTTCGTCCATCTGCTTGGCTGCCCCATTCAGAAGAGAGGCCTTGTTGTCGAGAATCCCCTGCTGGTCCCGGTAATTCTGCAGCGCCTCCTCGGAATCGTCGAGCTTCTTCTTTAGATCGGCCAGACGCTCGTTGATCCAGGCACTGGCACTCTCGGTCATCCGGTAGCGGTTGTCCATGTCAGCCTGGATGAAGGCCTCTGCCGTGCGATTCGCGACGGCAGCGGCCAGATCAGGATCCGCGGACAGGAAACCGATGCGAACGATGTTGCTGAGCCGCACTGGTTCGACGGTCAGCCGCTCGAAGTACCTGGACAGCGCCACTTCCTCGAGCAGCCGGCCGTCTACCGGTGGGCGGGGCCGAATCCACGACAGCAAACCCCCGACCAGGCTGCCGGCGCCGCCGTATCCGGACGAGGGCTGGAATTCCGGCCGGTCGACGAGCTTCAACGACCGGACGACCCGCAGTCCCACGTCGCGCGAGCGGATCAGCTCTGCCTGGGTCTGGAAATATTCGCGGTTGGCAGCCACGTTCGTGTAGACCTCTTCGATCGACACGATCTTCTGGCGGTTCGCTTCGATCAGCAGGCTCGCGCTGGACCGAAACTGCGGTGTCATATACGTAACCGCGACCGTCGCCACCACCGCGGCCGATGCGGCAGCCCCCACGATCCACCACTTGCGCAGCGCGATCGCCCGCAGGTACGTCATCAGCCCGTCATGGCCGGATCTTTCTATCGGGATGTGGCCAAAATGACGGCGCACGGTGTCCGATTCAGCAGCATGTGACAGCGAACCCTGGGTGGTAGTCAGGCTGCTCATTGTTCCTGGGAACACGTTGTGTCAGGCTCAAGACCGAGCCGTTGAGGAGGAACCGCGGACCGGCCGGGCGCGCAGCTCCCTATGCATGAAATGCCGCTTCGCCTGCCGGGATTTGACGATGAACCGCGCGCGCCAAACGACAATCCCATACGCAGGCCGTATTCTATACTAGCGGCCTTCCTCAATGATTCGCGCGATGTGGGGTTTCTAGGGGATGCTCGTTCCATCTCTCCTCTCCGTTTGCCTCATGCTGATCCTCGTGCCGCAGGCGAGCGCCCTTGCTGTCCGTGTCGGCTTGGTCGATCACCCCGACCCGCGCAAGCAGCATCGCGGGGAGGTACCGCTTTGCGGCGGAATTGCGATGTACCTGGCGTTTCTCCTGTGTCTGCTGATCCTCGGCACTTGGCGGGTGTTCCCTAAGAACTTCTACATCGGCGCCTCCATGATGCTCGCGATCGGCGTGCTGGACGATCGCTATCCGCTGCCGGCGATCGCGCGTCTGCTGTTCCAGGTGCTTACCATCTGGGCGGTCGTCACGCTGGGCGGACACGTGACTTCGGACCTGGGCGCGGTTCTTGGGGCGCAGGGCAGTTCCCTGGGAAGCTGGGTGAACCCGATCACTATTCTGGCATTTGTCGGTCTGATCAACGCGGTCAATCTATCCGACGGCGCCGATGGACTGGCCGGCGGGTTGGCCGGCGTCGCGCTAGTCTCGGTTACCGTAGTGCTGCTGCTGTTGCGTGCCGATGCCGGACTATTGTCCTTGAGCGTCGATCCGGCCGAAGCCGTGATGGCGCTGATCGGCTGCGTCGGCGGCTTCCTGCTGTTCAACGCGCGGTCGCCGTGGCGGCGACAAGCCTCGATCTTCATGGGCGACGGCGGCAGCATGTTTCTGGGTTTCGTGATCGGGTGGCTGCTGCTGTACTGTTGCATCGAGCGGCCGGGCATCGGTCGAATGCCTCCGGTCACATCGCTATGGCTGGTAGTGGTGCCGCTGTTCGACATGATGTCGTGCATGTATCGTCGAACGCTCGCCGGCCAGTCCCCTATGCACGCTGACCGGCTTCACGTGCACCATCTGCTGCAGGCCTGGGGATTGTCGACCGGTGCTACCGTTGCCACGCTGGTAGCCGTGAACGCTGCCGGCGCCGCATTCGGCATTGCGCTGTGGCGCTGCCAGGTGAGCGAGTTCGTGTCGTTCGTCGCGTGGCTGGCCCTGCTCAGCATGTACACAGCCATGACCATGCGAAGCTGGAAGCGCCTGGGATCGCGCGCCGGCCGCAGCCGGCAGACCGTGCGATCGCGTTGACTGGATCGATCGCGTGCCGCGGCGTTCCGAGCAAGAAGCGGTCGTGTCGATCATGGCTCCGTCGCTGCCTGCGACCGACTGGCAGGACGGACAGAGTTCCCATCGTAGGATGAGTGTTCCCACCAACGGCCGTCTTGAAATTTTCCGCCAAATCGAACCGTCGAATGTAGTCCATCTTTCTCAACTCGCACTCGCACTGGTAGGGAACCTGAAGTTGTTGATTTGTTGCGAGTCTCCATTGCAGGAGCGCAGTCTCGGAGATGTCTGGCTTGGTTGGCGGTGACATTCGATGGGGGCTGCTTAGGCAGCTTCAGCCCAGCAAAATCCAACCGCATTCGATGATCGACCTTAGCCGGTATAGCGCGACAGCACGAGTTCACGGCCATCAGTGACGGGCAGTTATACGTCGACCCTCATCTGCCTGATCTGAAGTTGGCGATTGAAGTGCTCATCGTCTTTTCGGCTTCCAGCTGGCCACCTCGCGCACCCGGCGTATATGCTCTATGCGATCGCCGCGGGACTGCTGGAGAAATGAGAGGCCGCTCTGGCGCTGAGCAACTGGCCTGTGATGCGCCGCCGCGCTACCAAGGCCTGCTGTTCTTCCAGAAGTTCCGCGACCTTGAGTTCCGGCTTCCGCGGTTGATGAGGAATCGGATCATCGAACTGGCGCGGTCCAAGGGCACCGCAGATCGTGCTGGTCTCCTTGCCCACCATGGCGCGCCGGACGATCCTTCCTCGCAGGGATGTTCTCGTCTCGAAGCAGACCGGATCAATACCAAGCCGGCTCTGGACGATGCCTGCTATGGTGGGAAGTTCCGCACGTGAACGCGGCAGGAGCGAAGCTGGCCGATCTTGTGGCGGATGCGACGCTGCAGAAAGGCTTCTTCTCGGCCCGACCCGCCGAAAGGTGAAGACGAGCGAGTAGAGAGGCGCACAGGGGCGTGCCGCGCAGGGCCGCTGTTACTCGCCTCTCTTGGGCTGCCCAGGCATAGGCGCCACGTCCGAAGGCGATGAACTGTCTTCCTCGGTGACGATCCCGACCCCGCGAAAGAACAGCACAACCAGCACCATGCCGGTCAGATATAAAGCGACAAGGAAGCTTTCCACAGACTCTCCGCCCTGACTGTGAGGTGTGGCCGACACTGCTGCCCCTCGCGCCGGCAGCCACCCTGGGTAGGTGGCTCGTTCTCCTATGCAAGCATTGTACAGGAAATAGTGCTTAACAAATGAAAGATTTCCGGCAAATGTCAGAAGATGCTGCCTTGCAGCATATGAGACCGTCATCAGTAGTCGGAAGCGGTCTTCAGACCTGCCGCCGCAACATGACAATCTGCGCACCGGCGTGAAATAGTGCAAGACGATCCGCTGGCTCTTGCTGCACTTTGTGGCAAAGGATTCAAGCGGTGATAGTCGATTTCCTGGATGCCGACGCCCCGTCGGACATTGATGTCGATCTGTGTATCGTCGGCGCCGGCGCGGCGGGATTGTTCATTGCGCAATGCTTCGTCGACACCCGCCTGCGCGTCTGCGTCCTCGAAAGCGGTGGGCTGAGCGGGGAACTGCGCACGCAGGAGCTGTCCGGCGGCAGTTCGGCCGGTGACCTGGAACTGGACCCGGCGACTGCGCGGATGCGGGTGTTTGGTGGTAGCTGCAACCTGTGGGGCGGGGGCTGCATCCCATTGACACCGCTGGATCTGCAGCCGCGGGACTGGGTGCCCAACAGCGGCTGGCCGCTGTCCTACGGTGACCTGGAACCCTACTATTCGCGGGCACGGGACTTCTGCGGCATCGGGTTGCACGAGTTCGCAGAGGGTTCCTCACGGGCGTCGCCTTCGATTGCGCCGATACAGTTCGACAGTAGGGAACTGGCCAACCGGCTCTTTGCGATGAGCCCGGTGCTGTTCGGGTCCGGTTACCGCCATGTGTTCGAGCGGGCCGGCAACGTCACCGTGTTGCTGCACGCAAACCTGCTCGAGCTCGTACCCTCGTCTTACGGACATTCGGTGGACTCGGCGCGGATAGCGAGCCTTGATGGTCGCCGCGGAGTGGTTCGGGCGCGCCAGTACGTGTTGGCCTGCGGGGGCATAGAGAATGCCCGGCTGCTGCTGCTGTCGAACTCGCTCTCGACCAATGGCTTAGGCAACGACCACGATCTGGTCGGCCGTTACTTCATGGATCATCCGGCCGGTAAGCTCGGCGATCTTTGGCTGACATCGCCCGGCCGGCTGACCCGGCCCTATCAGCGGATCATGGGGGCAGGGATGGCGCCGGCCTTTCCGGAAATCTGCCTCACCGACGAAGGACAGCGGCGCCATCGCGTCTTGAACAGCCGGGTGAGGCCGATCCCCGTCGAGGGGCCGCTGCCGCGCGGTGTCCGGGCTATCCGCGACTACAGGACCGCGTGGGCTTCTCGCTCGGACGAAAACGAGTTGGTCAGTCAGCGCATCTGCGCCGCGCTCAGCTTGAATGCGGCGAAACCGACGCTGCCACGGGTCGACGCTTATCGCCTGAGTCGTCTCTTGCTGGAGGTGGCGTTGGGCGCGGGGGGAGTGGCGCAGGCGGCGGTGCGACGGCTCGCGGGCCGGCCGACCGTCGACTATGACCACGTCGAGCTGTTCGGCTTCTTCGAACAGGCGCCGAATCCCGATAGTCGCATTCTGCTAGGGCACGAGGTCGATGCATTGGGACAGCGGCGGGTGAGAGTGGATTGGCGGCTGACTGAGCTCGATCACCGCACCTATCGCACAGCCGCGCATGTCTTCGGCGACGAACTGGCGAAGCAGTTCGGCGGAGTCTATCGGCCGGAGCGGTGGGTGTCGTCGACCCAATCCGCTGACGCCGCCGACCTGCGGGGGACGGCGCATCACATGGGTACCAC
>DAISWF010000023.1:29370-35608 GCA_036826495.1 Burkholderiaceae bacterium | reverse complement strand
CCGACCGAGAAGGACCAGGAAATCTACTGGTGCACCATCGATCCGGGCTTCGGACTGCGGGTCACCCGTACAGGCCGACGATCGTTCGTGGTCGAGATGCGCCTGGCCGGCGAGACGGTTCGCCGAACCATCGGGGCGATGTCGGGCTTCGGCCGCGGGGGCATCACGTCCGAGGCCGCGCGCAAGATCGCCGAGCGGCTGCGGGTGGAGCTGCGCGACGGAAAGGACCGGCTTACCGACGCGCGGGTTGAGCGGGCCGAGCGCAAGGCCGCGGTGCCGCTGGCCGATGCCCTGCAGGCGTTCGTCTCGGACCCGACGGGGAATCGTGGTGCCGGGCTGAAGCCGCGTACCCGCGACGAGTATCTGGCGATGCTCCGGCCGTCGCTGGTGAAGGAATCCGGGTTCGTCCGCCAAGCTGGCGAGCTGCATGCTATTGCGGACGTGCCGCTCGACCGGCTGACGGGGGCGCGCATCAAGGAACTGTTCGCGGACCTGCTGAAGAACCGCGGCAAGGCCCGATCGGCCTATGCGATGCGGGTGCTGCGCGCGACCCTGCGGTACCACGGCGTGCAGATGGCGGACGACCCTTTCGCGACCACTACGGCCCGGAAAAACCGGGTGACGCTGCCGAAGATCAAGGCGAAGGTGCGGGCGCTGGAGCCCGACCAGTTGGCGACTTGGTGGGCCGCTGCCGGCAAGACCACGAGCGGGGACTTCTTGCGGCTGCTGCTGCTGACCGGCTGCCGTCGCGGTGAACTATCAGCCGTGCTGGCCGGCGACGTAGATCTGGAGCGCGCGCGGCTGCGGTTGACCGACACGAAGAACCGCAAGCCGCACACGGTCTACCTGTCTCGTCAGGCGCAGACCATCGTGGCGGCCAGGATGCAGGGCAAAGGACCGGATGATCCAGTCTTCGAGCGCACCGGCGATCCGCGCAAGTCGATCCAGTCGATCATCGACGAGACCGGCGTCACGTTCTCGCCGCACGACCTGCGTCGCACCTTCGCGCTGCTGGCGGCGGCGCGGCTGCCCGGCTACGTGGTGAAGAAACTGCTCAATCACTCGGCGGCCGGCGATGTGACGGCCGAGCACTACGTCGGTGGCATCGACGAAGGTACGCTGCGCGCGGCCTGGCAGTTGGTGGCCGATGTGATCGACCCACCGCCCGTGCGGCCGGCGAAGGACGTCGGGAAGGTGGTGCCGATCGCGAAGGCCCGGAAGGCAAGGAGGTCAGCATGAACATGGCGGAACAAGTGTGCGGCCAGTGGTACGCGCGCGCCTGGACGAGCCACGCCGCGACGACCGTGGTGGTCGACGACCCGACGGTGCTGCTGGGCCGCCGGGTGATCGCCGAATGCGAAGACGAGCAGACGGCGCGGCTGGTGGCCGAGGCGCCGGCGCTGCTGTCCGCCCTGCAGGCGCTGCTGCACGAGTTCGGCCGGACGTACCTGCCCGGCAGCAGCGATTCCGTCGACGCGGCGCGGGTGGTGCTTGGGCGGGTCGGGATCGAATGTCCCATCTCGCAGGTGCGGCGATGACGTGAATTCGATTTCCCGCGCGGGCCCCGGTGCCTGCAGCGGATCAGCGTGAGACGGGTCGACCGGTGCGGGAACACCGGCCGGCCCTGACCAGACCGAACCTTGTGTGCGAAGGATCGACATGGCTACCGACAAGTTTACCGACGTGGGGCTCGCCGCCCCGAGAGGCGGAGCCCGCCATGCAGGCTGAACGCTTCTTCGTGCGGGACCGCACCTACGGCTTGTGGCATCGGGTGAAATCGATCGCCCGCTACCTGGCGCCGACGCACGCGTCCGCGCTGACGATGCTCGATGTCGATTCGGTGATGTTCGCCGAGTACCGCTGGACCGACCGCATGCCGCTGTGCTTGGTCGAGGTGGCGCGCGACGTGGGCCAGAGCGAGAAGGACGCGAAGGTCCTGCAGCGGCTGGCCGAGATGGCCGACCTGCCGGCCTACGTGGCGCTCTACCGACCGAGCGACCGGCGCAATCCGTCCGATCCGGCCTGGCCGGATATCGATTCGTTCCGCGTCCGTCGGCTATGGCCGAAGCCGGAGCCCGGCTGGCGCGAGCTGACACCGCGGCAGTGGGCGAATGCGCTGTTGCAGATCCGGCAATGGCAACTGCGGCGCTTCGAGGTGAAGCAGGCCGCCAACGACGACGCTTTCTGAACCCGACGCTCGCGCGGCTCGCGAGTAGATGTAACTCCCGGAGGCAAGACATATGAACGACACGAATGCTGCCCAGCAGATCGATCTCGCGGATCGTCTCTACACGGTGGGCGCGCATCTGAGCGGAGGCATCTTGCTCCTCGAGGAATGCGGCGGATTTGAACAAACGGACAATGGGTGCTTCGCTTATCGACTATTGCGAGAAGCAATGTCCGATATCGAGGACTTGGCAGCAGCATGTGCCCACGCTGGCTGCAAGATTTCCGCTAAGGATATGCGGCCCACTGCGTGACGGCTTCAGGCCGCCGGCCGGGCGGTACAGGGATCTGAAGCGCGTGGCACGGTGCCATCACTATAGGCCACGCTGACTCACAACCACGAAGGAGAGCAAGAATGATCAACGACAGCCCTTGGACTTTCGACGCTGCGGCTGACCCGAAGGATCTGTTCGACGCGGTGACACTGGAGCTCACAACCGTTGCCAAGACGGTTCGCGCGATGGCGATTTGTCTCGATTCTGACGTGCGCAAGAACGGCCCGACTGATGTCGTGATCCGAGAGGTGCTGAGTGGCGCGGCCCACCGTATCGAGGCGATATCCAACGGCGTCAGTCACATCTATAGCCGCACTTCCGGAGCCCAGTGCAGCCCCTCGGGACCGCCTGAGCGATTCTGGGAAAGTGAGATGAAATCCAAGAACCCCGTTCTCACCAATCAGGCCCGCGCCAGGCAGTTCGGCATGGCCTTGATGTGCGATCTCAGGCAACTGGAGGCGCTGGTCACTGGGGCGCACGCCACGGCGATCGCGGAATCGACGCTGGTCGACCCGCACGCGGACGATCCTGTCGTTCGACTTCTTCACCAGGCGGGCGCGTTGCTGGATGCGCTGATCCGTCCGGAGGGCAACGATGGATCGATGGCGACTTGCAGATCGAATCCGCAGGCGGTGGCCCCCCTGCGCTGAGGCACAATCCTCTTCGCGACGGCTAGGCCGGCCAGCCGAACCCCTCGACCCTCCGAGGTTGCCGTCGCGCCTTTTCTCGGGGGAGCGTCGAAGGGGGCGCTGTTGGAAAAGAACTCGAAGAAAACGCCGGGTCCTTCCGACGTAGCCACCGCAGTCGGACGGACCGCAGCTAGGCTATTAGCCGACGGAAGAAAGGGCCGGAGACCATCCGAGCCAGAGTTCTCCGGGATCGACGAGAAGCACGAGCGAACGCTTCGGATGCTGTATGCCTTCCTCCGGCCGGAGCAACGCCTGCCGTTTGAGGTCTCAGGGCTTGTGACCGCTGAAACGTTGCGGCCGGTCCTGTCGGAGCGGATGAACCAGATCCGCAAGAACCGTGAGCTCGCGGACTCCGTTCGGAGCAGATTGGCGAAAGTCAGATCCAGGGAGCCCACTCCGAATTCTTGGGAACTAGGGGTGTCGATTCAGGACTTGCTTCCCGCGGACCGCTTAGCTCTTGGAGAGCTGATATCGTGGCTCATCTACGACTTGACTTCGGAATTGGCCTCGATTAGGACCGAGAGCAAGTCGATGCATCAGAAGGCGGCTCGGCGGAAGCACGATGCGATGTACGGTCCCACGTTGCGGCTACTGGAGGCTGAATGGGGGAAGTGGTCATCGAGTGCGTCCGTTCCACTTCACGGTGGAAAACCGAACATCAAGAGGTTTACCGCCCACTTCGATTGTGTCCAACGCGCTCGGTCAGACTTGACCAAGTTCCTTGCGCCGAGTGGTATCAGGACGCACGCGAGAAACCTCTGCAAGGGTTGGACCCCTCCATCCCTCTGAAAAGTACAGGATGCGCGCAAGCTGAAGGTTTCTCCCGTCCGACAGAAGTGCGCGCGGCATAGCATTCGCTCCATCTGTACAAGTTTGGACAGATTTGGAGCAAGCATGATCAACCTTTCATCGAATCGCGATTCCAACCTGGTGCCACATTTCCGTCAGATCGCCGGGGTCTGCGAGCGGTTCGGTCGCAGCAGGGGATCCGTCTATGCAGACGTCAAGGCAGGGATCTTCCCGCCTCCTATCAAGTTGCCTGGCGGCGGCGGCAGTTGCGGCGGACCCGTTCGCTGGATCGAGTCTGAGCTCGATGAGATGGCCAGGGCTTATGTTCGGGGTGTCACGGATCGTGCCGCCTTGAAACTGTTGGTAGTCGAGCTGGTCGCAAAGCGCGAGCGGATCGCCGAGGCTGCCTGAAGTGCCGGCCGAATTCGATCTGCCGACGGATTGTCCGCCGGCTACCGAGCGTTTTCGCCTTCCGAGTGAAGCCGAACAGGCTATCGCCGGCGAACGCGAGGCGAGCTGGGTTATCCGCCGCCACCGCGACAGCTTCGCCCAGCCAGACGAGTTGCTGAACAGCTTGCTGAACGTGCTGGCCATGGACAACGTCACGATCATGGCGAGTCCGCGGCTGCGTGGGTGGTGCCGGCGCCTCGGTAAAGCCCTGGAACCCGTTGGCCAGTAGTCGAACTCGAATGACCGGCCTGCAGCTACTGGCGCATGCGCTGCGCCAGACCCATCCGAGGCTGTTCGTGTTCCTGGCCGCCGAACTGCGGCGCGAGTACGGCGTCGACGTTCGCGCAGAGATGGTCGGTCCCCAGACGCCACCGGCGCGCGACCGGTTCCGCGTGGTCAAGGGATCGAGGCGGTGATGAGCGCCGTCGTGGATCCCGCCGTCACGCATGATCGCTGGCTGGCGCTGGGTGAGCGGCTGACCGAGCTGATCGAGTTGGACGCGGAGCGCTTCGCGTACGAGTGGGCTGGCCTGTCGATCAATGAGCGCCTCGAGCTGCGCTCGGATGTCCGCGTGCACTGCATCGAGGCCTACAAGCGGATCCGCGGGCGAGTCGCGGTCAACATTCCGACGTTCACCCAGCAGGGGCGTCACCTTGGGCAACCCGAGCTGGACGCAGAGGACGTTGCGCCGGTCCGCCCTGCCTACGCCGACTTCGCCACTCTCGATACCGATCCGCCGGCCGAGCGCGCCTGGATCGTCGACCAGTGGATTCCGCAAGCCGCGGTGACGGGCCTCTTCGGCGTCGGTGGCGTCGGCAAGTCGCTGCTGGCCCAGCAGATCGCTACGGCCGTCGCCACCGGCGAGCGCATCCTCGGCGCGGCAACTTTGATGGGCCCGGTCATCGGGCTGCACGCCGAGGACGACAACGATGAGCTGCGCCGGCGCCAGATCGCCATCCTGAACAACCTGCACCGCAGCGCGGCCAGTGCGGCGGATCTTCACCTCGAGGGCCGAGCCGGCATGCCGAACTGCCTCGGATCGTTCGATGCCGAGCGGCGGCTTCTGATCTCGCCGCTGCTCGATCAGCTCGAGCGCGAGTGCCGGCGGCTCGGTCCGCGCCTGGTCGTCCTCGACAACATCGCCCAGCTCTACTCGGGCAGCGAGAACGACCGGTACCTGGTGACGACGTTCTGCAACGAGCTGACCGCCTTGGCGCGCCGGCACCGCTGCGGCGTGCTGCTGCTCGGTCACCCGGGCAAGTCGGAGGGCTCCGAATACTCGGGCAGCACCGCCTGGGATGGCGCCGTGCGGTCGCGGCTCTGGATGGAGCGGCGGGCCGATGACCAGGTCGTCCTGCACCGACGCAAGGCGAACTATGCGTCGCAGGGAGACGTCACGCTCGAATACCGGTACGGAGCGTTCGCTGAGGTGGATGTCGTTGCGGCCATTGGCACCACGATGCAGGACGCGCGGCGGGTCCTGCTTGCGGCACTGGACACCTTGACGACGCGGCACATCGCCACGAGTCCGAACCCGCCGGCGTCGACGTATCTGGTGCGTCTGGCGATGCGCGAGGGCCTGGTTGGCGACGTGCCGGAACTGGCGTTGCGGCGGGCGCTGGCGGAGCTGATCGATGCCGGCGAGATCGTGCCCGGCGTCGAGCTGGGCTGGAAGAAGCCCGATCGGCATCCCGCCACGGGGCTGGCGAGGAGGTCGGCATGACTGCGGTTCGGTTTGCGGTTCGGGTGCGGTTCAGTGCGGTTTGCGGTCTGCAGCGGGGCTGCGGTTCAGCCCCCCTACTCCTACGG